>CADANQ010000012.1 GCA_902789365.1 uncultured Eubacteriales bacterium | reverse complement strand
GGCGATTACGCCGCCTACGTGTCCACCCGCTTCCTGGTCCGCAATAACCCCGGCAAGTACCAGGGTTCCTCTTCCGCCAGGTCCGCCGCCGCGCCCACCGAAAAGCAGGTCGCCTCGCCCTACACCGTCATGTCCCATCCCGTCCGCACCGCCGGCGGCTGGGTGAACCTTCGCAGGACCCCCTCCACGGACGCAAAGGTCCTTGAAAAATGCTACGCGGGCAAGACGCTGACCGTGCTGGCCGAGCTGAACGGCTGGTTCAAGGTACAGGACCCCGTCAACGGCGTCATCGGCTACATCAGCAGCAAGTACGTTTCCAGGCTGTAAAAAAGCCCGGCGGAATCATAGCGTCCCCTTCCGGAAAACCGTCCCGGAAGGGGCTTCGCGCGTTTTGTTCAAAGCCTGCGGCTTTCAGAGCTATGGCTTTCGCTATCTCCTTACGCTGTGACAGCGCGTTGCCGCTCAACTATGTATATTCCCGGCTTTGCGTCTGAGGAATTTACCTGAGATAAGGACGAATGAACAAGCCTAAAAAACAGACGTACTTTGTATGCATGTTGATTGCCGATTCCCGATTTTACCGCAGGAAACAACACAGACGCGTTATCCTTTTCCCTCCGCCCGGTCCATTTTCTGCCTCAGCCTGCGCATGCGCTTCATCAGCGCATCCTCCCCGGCCCGGTCAGAAGGATCCGTCAGTATCATGGCCCTGGACGCGTGTTCCATGGCCTTTGTCAGGTCCCGAAGCTGGTGTTCGTATATTTTGGAAAGGGCGATATGCACATCCGCGCTCTGACGCTTGCGCAGAGCGCTTTCAAAAAGCTCCGCCGACTCCGAATAATTGCCTTCCCGGCGGGCGATTTCCGCCATCCTTATGCGGCTGAGGAACGCCAGGCCCTTTTGGCTCGCCGCGCGGTAGCACTTGCGGGCTTCCTCATTCATGCCCCGCCGCTCGTGGACCCGGCCCATGCTGTACAGGTCCTCGGATTTGTCAAGCATAAGCGGATCCGAATGGATCTTCATCAAAAGACCCAGCAGCACCGGCAGCGAACCGATGTCCCGGGCGTTATGCACCAGGATTCCCTCAAGCAGGGACATGTCCCGAGTTCGTAAATAACGAAAATAGGTTTCCGGCACCAAAGCGCCCGGCAGGTCGTCCTCACGGGCAAAGCCCAGAATCCGCTCCTCGATGTTCTTCAGATTGCATTTCTTCAGCCGCATTCGCCAAACCCGGCGAGCTGTGTGCAGAAGATCGATATGACCTTTTTCCGCAGGCAGGCGCGTTCTTTGCATCACCGCCCTGCTCCTGAGCAGCGGCATATCAAAGGTGACGCCGTTGAAGGTGCACAGGATGGGATGGTCCCGCAGCTTTTCCGCCGTACGGGCGATTACGCTGGCCTCCTCGTTGTAATCCCGCATCAGGTACTGTTCCAGTCGGTAGGTACTCCCTTCAAAATAACCGACCCCCACCAGGAACGCCACCGTGCCCGCACCGCCGCTGAGACCCGTGGTCTCGGTATCGAGAAACAAGAGGCTCTCCCTCCCAAAGTCGTCGAAATCCTGCCCCTGCATGACCCGGAGGGTCTGCCCTGACAAAACGGGAGGCAGGCCCATCTCCCCGGCCGGTCTTTCCTCCGTCCGGATCAGGCATTCCCCGTCGGAGACAGGAACCGCGGGTTTTGTCCGTGCCGTGCCGGCGCTTTTCAGTTTTTCACGCAGCGAGAGTGCCATCCGCTTCTCCCAAATTATAAGGCTTCCTTTTCCATGTCCGCGTCCGTCAATGCGCCTTCAGCGGCGAACAGATGACCCGCGTCATTCCACTGCGGCATACAGGGCCGTGATTCTGTTCAGTGTCTCCCACCGGAAATCCTCGTCCCTTTCCTCCGCCAGACGAAGCTCATCCGCGTTGCTTTCGTCCCCCCGCAGCATATCTCCCACCAGGCCGTAAAACAGTTCCGAGGTTCCCCAGGAAAGCACATATTCCGGCAGCGTCCGCGCCTTTGCGGCGTAAGTCTCGTAGGGGATGTCAAGGCGTGTCACGGCAACAGCGTGTTCGATGCCGATATAGCGAATATGCCAGGGCTCCGGATTGCAGCCGGTCACATTGGTCCATCCGTCCTTGTAACGAACGATAAAGCCGAAATAACAGCAGTTTTGGGCGACCCATTTCCCCTCCGGGGTGTTCAGGAAATCCCGGTTGAGATAGCGGTAATTATTGGAAACCACGTCCATGGCCAGTCCGCTCTGATGCTCCGACGCGCCGGGCGGGGCCACCGTTTTCTGGGCCCTCTCCCGGGAGCCCACCGAATCCACCTTGTTTTTGAACAGCAGCGACTGGGTTGAATAGGACCGGTAGCCGGAAACCGCCAGCAGCGTATACCCGTCCTCCTCAGCCGCGGAGAACATCTCCTCAAGCGCGGCGGCCGCGCATGGGACCATGTATATGCTTTCCTTCTGGCCCGCCTTGTTGGTGTCTACCTCCGGCAGGACCATCTCCTCCGGCACATAATCCTTCGGCAGCGTTTCCCAGCGGTTAATTACCCTCAGAAGTCCGCCGTCGTCGAAGCTTCCCGCCATGGCCTGAGTTGAAGCAAGAAGCGCTGTCAGCAGGACCGCAAGGGCAAGGTTAATAAAACGCCGAGATCTCTTCTTCCCCATCTTCGCTCGTCTCCACAACGATGACCTTATTGGGCAGATTCAGCCTCATTACCAGAGCCTCAAAATCTCCGCCCTGTGCCTCCCAGGAAGCGATATATCCCTCCCATTCAAGAGTGAATTCCTCCAGGGAAAGGTGGTTGTCCCACATGTATTTTGCGCATTCCCTGCCGACGTACCTCAGGTGCCAGGGCTCAAACTTGATGCCCGTGATTTCTTCCTTGTCGCTTTCATAACGAACGACAAAGCCGAATTCCCAGCAGTGCTCTACCATCCATTTGGCCTCGGTCGTTTCGGCGAAGCGGTAATTCATCCCGTCCTTTTTCGTCCATTCATAATTAAGGATATCGGCGCAAAGCCCGGTCTGGTGCTCCGACGCCCCGGGATACTGGACCAGCCCGTCGTCGTAGCCCATGGAATCCACCCGGTTGAAATACATGGTTCTCTGGGTATGGTAGCTGCGGTAGCCGCTTTTGACATACAAAGTAAGGCCGTATTCGTTCTGCGCCACCGCGAACATGTTTTCCAGCGCCTGAGAAACGGTTTTCCGCATCTGGGTATCTCCCACCGTGCGCTTCACCGTCAGCGTCACCAGGTCATGGGGCTCATAATTTCCGGAAAGCAGCCTGTCCCGGTTCACCAGGGTCAGGTATCCCTCCTTGTTGGCCAGGATCCCCGGCGGGATGGGGTAAGTCCATTCAGGTTCGGAAAGGACAGAGGCGGGCAAAAGTACCGCCAGGGCCAGCATCAGGCTCAGAATCATGGTTTTTATTTTCAACGACGCCTTCACCTCCGTCACAAACCGCTCAGCGCCGCTTCAAACCGCGCTTCCTTCAGCTGTTCGATATAGTACTCAAAGGGAATATCCATTTCATAGATGCGGCGGGCGTGCTCCTCGCCCACATATCTCAGATGCCATGGTTCGTAGCTGTAGCCGGTCACATCGGTCCATTCATCCCTGTAACGGATGATGAAGCCAAAGCGCCAGCAGTTTTCGGCCACCCAGATGCCTTCTTCGGTCTTCCCGAAAGCAAAGGTGAGGGAATGGTCCCGTGATGTGCCGATGTCCATTGCCAGGCCCAGCTGGTGTTCGCTGCATCCCGGCGGGGCCACCAGGAGCATCGCCTTCTGCCGGCCCACGCTGGCCACCTTCCTCGCGAAGATGGCGTTCTGGGTGGAATAGCTTCGGTATCCGGACACCGCTACCAGAACGAATCCTTTTTCTTCCTTTGCCGCCGTAAACAAACCCTCAAGCCCGGCCGCGGCGTCCCGCCTCAGGAGCACCGCGTCGGATGCGCGCTTAACGTCCGGCATCACCAGATCCTCCGGCACGTAGTCCGCCGTCAGGGGATAATCCCGGTTGACGAGGAACAGGTATCCGCCCAGGTTCATCTGGTCGGCGTATTCCCGAAGCGTCCCCGAACCCAGGGACACAAGAATCATCAGCAATGAAAACAGTTTTTGCAGCATCCGTCCTCCAGGCGCGCGGCAAATCGTTTCGTAAACCCAAATAAAAACGCACGGTTGATTATACAACATTTTTAGCTGTTTGGGTATCTTTCCCCGGCTTTTTTAACGTATTTTACCGCCCCGCGGGCCATCATCCTCTTTTCGCAGCCTGTACGTTCCCGGTCCTTCCCTTCCACGGCATACGCGCGTCAGCCGTTTCCCTCCGCCGGGGTCATCTCCAGGGAATATTTCCCGCACAGCTGCTTTTGTTCGCTGTCGGTCAGCGCCAGGGTAAGTCTGGTTCCCTCAGGACCGTCCTCGGAGGAAATCACCCGCCCCGCACCCCGCAGGACGCCGATCAGCGAATAACGGCTGTAGGGAATCAGAACGGTGAACGCCTTTTCCCGCGAACGGACAAAACGTACGATCTCCGAAAGCAGCGTTTCAAGCCCCGTTCCGTCCAGCGCCGAGACCCTCACAGCGTCGGGCATATCCTCTGCGTCCCCCGCCAGGTCGCATTTGTTGAGCACCTCGATCCTGGGCTGGGTATCCGCCCCCAGGGAGCGCAGCACTTCTTCCACCGTCTCCCGGTGCGCGGCCCTTTCCGGGTCGGACGCGTCGGAGACGATGACCAGAATATCCGCCAGCGCCGCCTCCTCCAGGGTGGAACGGAAGGCCTCCACAAGGTCATGAGGCAGCTTGCTGACAAAGCCCACCGTGTCCACCAGCACAAAGGACGCGCCGTCCTTCATGTCCACGCGCCGGGATACGGCGTCCAATGTCGCAAACAGGCGGTCCTCCACAAATACCCCTGCGCCGGACAGCCGGTTCATCAGGCTGGACTTGCCCACGTTGGTATAGCCCACCAGGGCAACGACGGGAACGGCGTTTTTTTCGCGGTTCCTGCGCCTCAGATCCCTTTCGCGCTTCATCGCCTCCAGGCGTCGGCCGATATCAGCCACCTGTTCCCGGATGCGGCGGCGGTCAATCTCCAGCTTGGTTTCGCCCGGGCCCCGCGTGCCGATGCCGCCGCCCAGACGGGAGAGCACCAGGCCCTGGCCGATCAGGTGGGTGGAACGATACCTGAGCTGGGCGGCCATTACCTGCAGCTTGCCCTCGTTGGTTCTTGCCCGTTGGGCGAAGATATCCAGGATCAGGGCCGTCCGGTCCAGGGTCTTGGCGCCGAGAATCTCCTCAAGCATGCGGATCTGCCGTCCGGTCAGTTCGTCGTCGAATATCACCGCGTCGGCGTCCAGGTTCTGTACCGCCAGGGCAATCTCGTCGGCCTTGCCCTTCCCGATATACAGCCCGCCGTCCCCTTTTTGGCGTTTCTGATAATATTTGGCTACCACGACGGCCCCGGCACTGTCGGCCAGGGCGGAAAGCTCGTCCAGGGATCGTTCGCTGTCGCATCCGGCCAGAATCACCCTTTCAGGTCCGTCCTCCTCATGCCGGAACCGGATGTAATCGTTTTCCGACACAGCGATCTCCCGCATCCAGCCCGCCTGATCGACACGGGAAAAACGGCGCGCGGAAAGGAGACGATACCGGGATTCGGCCTCAGGATCGTAATTCCCGAAAGCCGCCGTCAGCCCGGTTGCCTCGCCCCCGTCGCCGACGCCGACGGCGCACACCGAATCGAAGCCCATCGCCGTCAGGGTGCTCAGGTCCGCATCGCTCAGGTTATAGTCGCCGCCGGGATGGGTGTGCAGAAGCCTGACCCTGTTCAGTCCCCGGGAGTGGCGGCGCAGTCTGGACCACTGGGACGACACCCTGCCGATATCCCCAAGGCGAATCTCCGGGATATCGCCCCCGCGGGTAACGAAAACGGCGATCTCCCTGCGGATCTCAAAAGACACCGCGGTCATCTCCGCGCACAGTTCCTGCGTGATGTATTCGTCGGCGCCGATCTCAAAATCATACCAGGCTTCCATCCTGCGGAGCACCGAATCCCGGACGCCCTCCGTATTGCCCATAATCTTCTGTTTTTCCATATCGTTTCCGCCTTCTTTGGCGCTGCCCTCCCCCAGGATATTTCAAATATGATGATACATGATGGTATCCCGTTTGTAAAGCGTTCCCCGCCCGCCCTTGACAGGACGGCAAAAAGGGGGTACATTCAGGGCGGGTATATTCCAGATAAGAGAGTCGTGCTTTTGAAAAGGCGAACTCATGATGTCCGAGTGCCGGCAAAAGCATGAAAAACCTTCAAAAATCCTCCGGCATCGTGGAAAACATGCTTTTCCTTCTTTTCCCCCTGAACAGAAAACACGGAGGCGCCGCCATGTTCCTGAAAAAAAACACATCGAAAAAGCGCCCAGCCTCCCGGTCCTATGATCCGGCCGAGATGCGCCCCGTCATCCGCTCCAGCATCTGCACCGGCGAAAAAAGCGCCGGCTTTCAGGATCTGAAAACCGGACGCTTTATCGAAGTTTCCCTGATCCGCAGTCAGGGGGACCTGGACGCCTTCAGGGCCGCCTACGGCATCGAAGGCGACATTCCCACCGTCTACTGATCGTTCCCTTCCGGGTATTCCACCCGGTGGGATACCAGCCTGTCCCCGTCATAGACGAGGGTCAGGCGGAAAAACGGCGCGCCGGAGGAAATCAGGTCCAGGAATACCTTGTCCCCTTCCCATTGTTCCAGAAAGGGGATCCTTTGATTTGGGACCCACCGAAGCTCTCCCTCGTCGCAGCCGTGAAGCTCCCCTTCAAAGCCGTCGACGGTGTACAGATGCATAATCTCCTGCCAGTCGCCCGACAGGAAGCGCACCACGCCCCGCTTAAGGAAATCCCGCACCGTAAGGCCGGTTTCCTCCCACACCTCCCGGCGCATGCATTCCTCGGGGGTCTCCCCGTTTTCGATATGTCCTCCGACGCCGATCCACTTGCCGTGATTGACGTCGTTTTTTTTGCCGATCCTGTGCAAAAGCAGGGTCTCCCCCTCCCGGCGGAGGTAGGCAAGCGTGGTCTCTTCCATCTTTGCTCCTGTCCTTTTGTTTAGAAAAGCGTCACCTGGCTCGTGGCGGGCAGGTCGCCGAGGCAGCCCTCGTTCCTGAGCATATCCAGGACAGCCGTTGTCACCCTGGCGCGGTTCTTCAGATCCTCCTCGGAAATGAAGGGCCGGACGCGGGCATCCACAATGCCCTGGGCCGCGCTTTCGCCAAGGCCGCCCAGAGCGGTGAAAGGCACCAGCAGGGTATGTTCGTCCACAGGCAGGAATTTTCTGACGTCGCTTTTATACAGGTCCGCCATCCTGAACCTGAAGCCGCGGGCCATCATCTCCACCACCATCTCCATGGCGGTGACCATGCTTTCGTCCTTGGCCGTTTTATCCTTGGCCGAAGCCTTTTCCCGGAACTCCTTCAGCCGGGCCATGGCCGCATCCTTGTCCCTTACGATCATCTGACAGGCGTCGAACCCATCGCCGCGTATGGTGAAATAAGCCGCGTAATAGGCCAGCGGGCGGTAGACCTTGTACCAGGCCACCCGCAGAGCCATGGTCACGTAGGCCACCGCGTGGCCTTTGGGGAACATGTACTTGATCTTTTTGCAGCTTTCGATGATCCACTCCGGCACGTTTTTATCGCGCATGGCGCTTTCCATCTCCGGCTTGAGGCCCTTTCCCTTGCGCACGTATTCCATGGTATCGAAGGCCATCTTGGCCTCGACGCCCATTTCCATCAGCTGGTTCATGATGTCGTCGCGTGTGCACAGGCACTGACTGAGGGGCGCCGTCCCGGAATCGATCAGGTCCTTGGCGTTGCCAAGCCACACGTCGGTACCGTGGGACAGACCGGAAATGCGGATAAGCTCCTGCATGGTGGTGGGGCGCGTGTCCATCAGCATCCCCCTTACGAAGGGCGTGCCGAATTCGGGAACGCCCAGGGTGCCGGTGTTGCAGTCGATGTCCCTTGTGGTAACGCCAAGGATCTCCGGACCGGTGAACAGGCTCATGACGCCCTTGTCGTCCAGGGGAATGTCCTGGTAATTGACGCCCGTCAGTTCCTCAAGGAAGTGCAGCATGGTGGGATCGTCGTGGCCCAGGATATCCAGCTTGACCAGGATATCGTGCATGGACGAAAAATCAAAGTGCGTGGTGATAATACCGCATCCGGCGTCGTCCGCGGGGTGCTGCACGGCGGTGAACTGGCAGATGTCGTATTCCTTGGGGACCACCACCATCCCGGCGGGATGCTGTCCCGTGGTCCTTTTCACGTCCACGCAGCCCCTGGCCAGCCGGTTCTTTTCGGCCTCGCGGGCTGTCAGTCCCCGCTCTTCCAGGTATTTGAGCACATAGCCGTAGGCGGTCTTTTCCGCCACCGTGCCGATGGTTCCGGCCCGGTAGACGTATTTTTCGCCAAAGAGCTCCTTGACATAATTGTGGGCGATCGGCTGGTATTCGCCGGAAAAGTTCAGATCGATGTCCGGCACCTTATCGCCCTTGAAGCCCAGAAATACCTCGAAGGGGATGTCGTAGCCGTCCTTTGCCAGCTTCCCGCCACATTCCGGGCAGTCCTTATCCGGCAGGTCGACCCCGATGGTAAAGCCCTTTGGAATGTCGAAAAAGCCTTTATGGCACCTGGGACAGCGGTAATGGGGCGGAAGGGCGTTGACCTCGGTGATGCCGGTCATAAAAGCGACAAGGCTCGAACCGACGCTGCCGCGGCTGCCCACCACGTATCCGTCCTTCAGGGATTTGGCCACCAGCTTCGTCGCGATGGCGTACAGCGTGGCATAGCCGTAACCGATAATGGATTTAAGCTCCTTCTCGATGCGCTTCTGAACGATCTCGGGCAGGGGATCGCCGTAAAGCTCCCGGGCCCTCCCCCAGGTCATATCGGTCACGTCCTTTTCGGCGTTTTCCCAGTACGGCGAAAAGGTGGTCTTGTTCTCGGGATGCCTGGGATACAGGGTCACGTTCTCCACGCGGGAGGCAATCAGGCGGGGATTGTCGATGACCGTTTCCCGGCATTTCTTTTCGCCGAGATACGAAAACTCATCCAGCATCTCCTGCGTGGTCCTGAAATACAGGGGCGGCTGGCTGTCGCAGTCGTCAAAGCCCTGGCTGTTCTGAATGATGGTGCGGAAAATGCTGTCGTCCGGGTCCTTGAAATGAACGTCCCCCGTGGCGCAGACCGGCAGCCCGAGCCTTTCGCCCAGGCCGACGATCCGGCGGTTGATATCCCGCAGTTCCCTGTCGTCCCGACAGCGGCCCGACCGTTTAAGGTAGGCGTTGTTGCCGATGGGCTGAATCTCCAGGTAATCGTAGAAGCGGGCGATGCGGAGCAGCTCCTCGGTATCCCTGCCGTCCAGGATTGCCTCGTAAAGCTCGCCCTCGGAGCAGGCGCTGCCCACAATGACGCCCTGACGGTATTTCTGCAGCACGGCCCTCGGGATCATCGGCTTGCGCTTGAAATATTTCAGGTGCGCCTCGGAGATCATATGGTTCAGGTTTTCCATGCCCTTGCGGGTGGCCGCCAGAAGGATGATATGGGTGGAGCGCCCCAGGGTATAGCCCTCGGAAACGGCGTTGATCCCCTTCAGGGTGCGTATCCCCTTTGCGCGGCAGGCGTCCAGCATCTCCCGGAGACACAGGGCCGTGGCCCCCGCGTCGTTCACCGCCCGGTGCGCTCCCTTCAGGGAAACGTGCAGGTGCTTGCACACGCTGGACAGCCGGTGGGTCTTGAGGTCCGGGTACAGCTTTCGGGCCAGGGTCAGGGTATCCAGGCTGAAAATGGGATCGCTGCGGCCGAGACGGGAAAGCTCGCTGCGCAGGACGGAGCAGTCGAATTTGGCGTTATGGGCCGCGATGGGCGCGCCGGCGGCAAATTCCATCAGCTTCGGGATGGCTTCCTCCGCTTTGGGCGCCCCTTTCAGCATCTGGTCGGTAATATGGGTGATTTCCGTGATCTTCTGGGGCAGGGGCATTCCCGGATCCACAAACAGGTTCAGGCTGTCCACCACATGCCCGTTTTCAAGCTTTACCGCGCCGATTTCGATGACCCGGTCCGTCTGAACGTTGAGGCCCGTGGTCTCAAAATCCAGCACCACAATGGGGCCGTCGATGGGCCTGTCGCCCTCCCCCGCGACGACGGGATCGTCGTCGGTCAGGTAGCCTTCCATGCCGGGAATCAGCTTGATCCCGGCGGCTTTGGCCGCGGAGAAAGCCTCGGGGAAGGCCTGGACCACCCCGTGATCGGTGATGGCGACGGCCTCGTGTCCCCATTCCTTTGCCTGCTTAATCAATTCCGTCGGGGACGACACCGCGTCCATGTTGCTGAACTTGGTATGCAGATGCAGTTCGATCCGCTTCTCAGGGGCGTCGTCGGTCCTTTTCGGAAGCGGGCAGGCGGTGATGTCCCGGGCCCTGATGACGGTCTCCTTGCAGTAGGGATCGAATTCCGCGTTGCCGCGGACGATAACGCCGATCCCGGCTTTGATTCTGGAAACCGTCTCGTTCACCTTTTCCTTTTCAGCGGGCGTAACGGGAGGCAGATTCTCCTTTTTCACACCCTCGGCCTTCGGACGGTAATACATGATGTTCTTGCACTTGATGGTGTCGGTGCGGTCCGTAACGTCAAAGGTGACCAGCAGCGCCTCTCCGCCCATGACCTCCCTGGTATCCACCGAAAGGACTTCGCCCCGGATCGTGACCGTTCCCGACGCGTCGGTGATTTCGCGGACAGGCGTCGGATCGTCCCTGATCAGCCGCCCGCGGATTCTGTCGTCCTGGGGTTTGGGCTTTGGCGCGGTCTTCTTCCCGGATTCGTACTCCTCCCGTTCCTGCCGGAACCGTTCCCTGAGGAGCTCCTCGTTCCGCTCCCGTTCCTCCCGCATTTCACGCAGGCGCTTTTCACAGTCCCCGGCCACCCGGATCTCCACGCCGGTATCCACCCGGAAAATATCGCGGATGGCCTGCGAAAGCTTTTCCGGCATTCCGGCGCCCTTAAGGAAAAGCATGCAGAAATCGTCCGGCACCTCAAGCCATACGCAGCCGCTGCCGGCCCGCCAGCGCAGATCAAACTCCCAGCTCCTCACGGCGGGACATTCCCTCATGAGCAGCTGGTTCAGCGGCAGGGCGTATTTATCCGGGTCCCGCACAAAATCCACAGCCCTGGCGGGACTCGCGATTCTGAGCTGGATCTGCATTTCGGGGAAGGCTTTCTGCAGGGCATTCTTAACGGCGAAAAAGCCCTTTTCCCCGATCACCTGGTCGGATAAAACGGAGAAACAGGCCTTGTTTTCGCTTTTGTAAAAACGGATGTTCTCTATCGCCAGCTCGCCCTCGTTTTCGGGAAGCACACCCATGAGGGCCGAGATCAGATCATCGTATGTCATCCAGATAGCTCCGTACAGCCTCGATAAATTCCCCGGCCACGTCGCCGGTCAGCCTGCGGACATATTTGCCCTCGATGTAAAGGGCGCCGCAGCCGTCGCCTCCGCACAGGGCCACCTGCGCTTCCCCGGCCTCGCCGGGGCCGTTGACGACGCAGCCCATCACCGCGACGGTAATATCCTTCTTTTCGTCCCTGAACGCTTCCTCCACGCGCCTGGCAATGGCGGGCGTATCCAGTCTTGTCCTTCCGCAGGTGGGGCAGGCCACCAGGCGGAACCCGCGGCGGATTTCCAGGGCCCGCAGAATGTCCAAAGCGGCCCGGACCTCCTCCCGGGGATCCCCGGTGAGGGACACGCGGATGGTGTCCCCGATGCCCTCCAGAAGCAGGGCGCCGATGCCGATGGCGGATTTCACCGTTCCCGCGCCGGGAAGACCCGCTTCGGTCACACCGACATGCAGGGGATAATCGCATTTTTCCGCCGCCAGCCGATAGGCTTCCACCGTCATGGGGACCGAGGAGGACTTCATCGACAGCACGATGTCCCTGAAGCCCTCTTTTTCCAGCAGCGCGGCGTGCCCCAGGGCAGACTCCACCAATCCCCGCGCCGTAACGCGGCCGTACTTCGACAGGATCTCCTTCTCAAGGGAACCGGAATTGACGCCGATGCGGACCGGTATCCGGTGGGCCTTCAGGCAGTCCGCCACCATACGCACCTTATCCGCCGACCCGATGTTCCCGGGATTGATCCTGAGGCAATGAATGCCGTTCTCCACGCTCCTGATGGCCAGGCGGTGATCGAAATGGATATCCGCCGACAGGGGCACCGGAGAATGATCCGCCCAATACCGTACGTTTTCGGCGCAGGTTTCATCAAAAACCGACACCCTGACCAGCTCGCATCCGCACGCCGCCAGATCCAGGATCTGCTTCAGGGTCGCCTCCCGGTCCCGGGAATCGGTGTTGGTCATGCTCTGAACGGAAACGGGAGCGCCGCCGCCGATTTCAAGCGTCCCCGCCTTTACACGGATCGCGGATGCCATCGTTCATTCCCTCCTTAAGCAAACAGGTGCAGAATATCCCTGTATGTCAGGAACACAAAAAGCCCCAGAAGGATCGCGTAGCCCGCAAGATGGATATAGGATTCCAGCTTGCGGTTGATCGGGCGGCGGATAATCAGCTCCACCAGCAGAAAAAGAAGACGGCATCCGTCCAGCCCCGGGATAGGCAGCAGGTTCACCAGGCCCAGGTTAACCGAGATCAGGATCAGCAGGCTGACGTAGGCCTCCAGACCGTATTCCCTGGTCTGTTCGGTAATCTCCTGCACGATGCGGACCGTTCCGCCCACGTCTTCCTTCCCCTCGCCCTTGGTCACCAGGTTCCTCAGACTCTCCAGGATCATCCCCCCGGCCTTGACACAGTAATCAAAAGCCAGCTTTCCGGCCCTGAAGACGGTAACCGGCGTATAGACGTAATCCGCCTGCAGCGTCAGCGTGACGCCGATCATCATCCTACCCTCGGCCTCGTTGTAGCGGGGCGTGACCTCGGCTGCAGCCTCCTCCCCGGAACGCGTCACCGTGAACACAAGGGGAGCGTCCCCTTCCGTATAGGCGGATATCATGGAACTCAGCCTGGCGCCTTTGCCCGTTTCGTCCAGGCCGGAAGCATCCTCGCCGTTGACCTTTGTCACCACGTCGCCGGCCTTCAGCCCGCCGACGTCGGCGGGGCCGCCCTTTTCAACGGTGACCAGAGTACAGTTTCCGTAAACCGCGCCGGTAATTTCGCCGGAAACAAGATATAACCCAAAGGCGACGATGAGCGCCAGGACGAAATTCATCACCGGACCCATCAGGATGGTAACAAAGCGTTTCCAGGCTTTGGCGTTATTGAAAATCTTCGGGTCGGCGCTCCCGGCCTGATCCGGGTCGTCCTCGCCGTAAAAGGCGCAGTATCCTCCCGCGGGAATCAGGCGGAGCATAAACACGGTGTCGTGTTTTTTGCTTTTCTTCTCAATCAGCTTGGGTCCGAAGCCCAGGGCAAATTCCCTGACAGGAATGCCGGTCAGCCTTGCGGCCCAAAAATGCCCGCATTCATGAATCATAATCATGAAGCCCAGCATCAGGATGGCCGCAAGCACATAAAGAACAGTGATCATTGAATTGCTTTGATCCTTTCCCGGGCCAGGATCCTGGCCCGAAGGTCGCATTCCCTGACGTCCTCAAAGCAATGAAGCTTCCCGGCGCGCAGGGTCTCCGTCACGTATCTTACGATATCATAAATGCTCCCGAAGGAGATCCTTCCCCCGAGGAAGGCATAGACGGCTTCCTCGTTGGCCGCGTTCATCACGCAGGGGGCACCGCCGCCTTCCCTCAGGGCGGCGCGGGCCAGGGCCATCGCGGGGAATTTCCTTTCGTCCGGTTCCTCGAAGGTCAGCTTTCCCACCCGGAAGAGATCCAGCTCCTCTGCCCCGGTGGCGAGCCTGTCGGGCCAGGCCATGGCATACAGGATGGGCAGGCGCATGTCCGGCACCCCCATCTGGGCCAGAACCGCGCCGTCGCGGAAGCGCACCGCCGAATGAACGATGGATTCGGGATGGACCACCACCCGTATTCTGTCCTCCGGCATATCGAACAGCCACCGCGCCTCGATGATCTCCAGGCCCTTGTTGAACATGGTGGCGCTGTCCACGGTGATCTTTGCGCCCATGTGCCAGTTGGGATGCCCCAGGGCTTCGGTTACCGAGGCATTCCTGATCCTGTCCGCCTCCCAGGTGCGGAAGGGACCGCCGCTGGCGGTCAGAAGGATTTCCTCGGGCAAATTGTCCCCCGCCGCCTCCAGGCACTGCCAGATGGCGCTGTGCTCGCTGTCCACCGGCAGAAGGCGGTGGTCCTTCAGCGGTCCGAAAACCGACGTCACCATTTCGCCGCCCGCCACCAGGGCCTCCTTGTTGGCAAGCAGAACCCGTTTCCCGGCTTTTCCGGCGGTAAGAACCGCCTCCAGACCGGCCATGCCGACCACGGCGTCAAGCACCGCGTCGCTTTCAGGCAGCGCAGCGGCTTCCCTTAAGGCGTCCGGCCCGAAGGACCAGGCGCACGCGTTCTTCAGATCCGCGGGAATCTCGCATTCGCCGCCCGTCAGGGCCGCGAATAAGGGCTTGAAAAGCCGCACCTGTTCAAACAGCTTTTCGGCGTTGCTGTGTGCTGTCAGCGCGGTGATCCGGAATCGGTCCGAATGCAGCGCCGCCACCTCAAGCGCCTGGGTGCCAATGGAACCGGTGCAGCCGAGCAGGGATATATTTTCCATAGAGAAAGCAGAATGATCCTTTCAGGTCGTCGGAGGAAATTAATCAAGTTCAAATGAAGATCGTCATATAGCAGTACATGACCACCGCCGCCCAGTAAACGCTGTCCAGACGGTCCATGATTCCGCCGTGTCCGGGGAAAATGGTGCCGTAATCCTTCACGTCGCAGGTGCGCTTGACAATGGAGGCGAACAAATCGCCCGCCTGGCCGGCAACCCCGCCGATGAGCCCCAGCAGCAGGTAATGCCACCAGGGCACAGCGCACCGATGAAGGAAGAAGGCCATCACCACGGCGCCCGCAAGGATGGATCCGAAAAGACCCGCCACGGCGCCTTCCACCGTTTTATGGGGAGAAACTTTTTCGCACAGCTTATGCCTGCCCCAAAGGACGCCGATGAAATAGGCCAGAGTATCCCCGGCAAGCGGAACGGCAAAGGCCATAATCATCAGCATCAGCTGAGTAAGCCGGTCGTCTCCGCGCAGAAGGCCCAGGGTGCACATGCCGGGCAGAAGCACGATGAACAGCGGCAGAATGGAATACAGGATGTTCTCAAGGGAAGGCTCCCTGCTGAAAAGCACATGGATGGTCACGAACAGGCAGGCCCCGAATGCCAGGGCCAGGAGCACGCCGCCGCCGCCGATCCCCGTCGTGAGCAGCGGAATGCTCAGCGCGTAAAAAAGGTATACCGGCCAGGTGACCAGACGGGCCCCGGTGTTTGCGAGCGCGCGGAACACTTCATAAAGCGCCATTCCCAGAAGCGCCATGAAAGGGACGGCAAAAAACCATCCCCACAGCGTCAGGGCCGTCACCAGGATGCCGATAAGCACAACGCCGGTTATGATTCTTTTTACCATACGCCTCAGCCTCCTCCAAACCGGCGCTGCCGTTTGCCGTATTCATTCAGGGCCGCGTGATACGCCGCCAGATCGAAATCCGGCCAAAGAACGTCCGTAAAAACAAATTCCGCGTAAGCGCACTGATAAAGCAGGAAATTGCTCAGCCTCATCTCGCCGCTGGTGCGGATCAGGAGATCCACATCGGGCAGGTCATGGGTGTCAAGATTTGCGGAAACGACATCCTCCGTGATATCATCCGGGGACAGTTCCCCTTTCGCAATCTTCCTTCCGATCTGTCGGGACGCGCGGACAATCTCGTCCCTGCCGCCGTAATTGATGGCGATATTCAGGCAAAGCCCCGTATTGTCCTTCGTCCGCTCCTCCGCGCGGAAAAGAGCCTCCCGCTGGGCGGGGGGCAGAGCGTCCTTGACGCCGAGAATACGGATGCATACGTTTTTTTCGTCCAGTTCGTCGATCTCGCTGGAGAAAAACTCCAAAAGGAGATCCATCAGCGCCTGGACCTCGGAAGGATCCCTTTTCCAGTTTTCAGTGGAAAACGCGTACAGGGAAAGGGCGCGAATCTTCAGATCGCTGCTTTCCCTGATGATGTTCCTGAGCGTTTCCACGCCCCTGCGGTGGCCCAGGGCCGCCTTCAGACGGTGCCTGCGGGCCCAGCGGCGATTGCCGTCCATGATAATAGCCACATGCCGAGGCAGAAGGGTTTCACCCATTGCTGACATTTTCCTCCCCTGTTTTTTCCGCCGGAAAGGATGTGCGAAAGCGCGCCGCGACGAGATAATCTTCCCCGCAGGAGACCACGCGCTCCTCGAAGCCGCCTTCGCTTTCCGCCGCCCGCCTGGCGCTGCCCCTGGCCCCGGTCATTACCACCCGGTCCACCTTCAGGCCCTCGGCGCGGGCCAGGGAAAGCGCCTCATCCAGGGGAAGTCCGAGAAAAGATGAAAGGATCAAACCTCCATAATCTCCTTTTCCTTGTCGGCAGCGATGCGGTCCACGTCCTTGATCTTGGCGTCGGTCACCTTCTGCAGTTCGTCTTCAGCCTTACGCTGATCGTCCTCGGTAATCTGGCTGTCCTTTTTGAGCTTCTTGATCTGCTCCATCGCGTCCCTGCGGATGGAACGGACGGCCACCTTTGCCTCCTCAGCGCCCTTGCGGACCAGCTTGGTCAGATCCCTGCGGCGCTCTTCGTTCAGTTCGGGAACCACAAGGCGGATGACCTTGCCGTCGTTGGAGGGATTCAGGCCCAGGTCGCTTTTCAGAATCGCCTTTTCCACCAGCGGGATCGCCTTGGTGTCCCACAGGTTGATGGTCAAAAGCCGGGGTTCGGGCGCCGAAATATTGCCCATCTGCTTCAGCGGGGTCTGGGTGCCGTAATAATCCACCATAATCTTGTCCAGGATCTGGGGATTGGCCCTGCCGGCCCGAAGGGAAAGCATATCCTTCTGATAAAAGTCACAGGTCTTCTGCATTTTCTGTTTGGCTTCTTCGATTACAGCTTTATACATGGCTCAGCCCTCCAGAATCAAATTTTCTTTATTGTACCTTTTTTTCTTTCTTAAGGCAAGTAAATTATTGAAGCACGCCGCGCGACGGAAAAAAAACAGCGGTCCGCGCCGGACCGCCGGGTAAGCCTTGCTGTGAAAGCAAAAAGTCGTCAGTTTTCGATGATTTCCTTTTTCCACGCCGTAATTACGCCCCTCAGGCCGCTTCGCCTGAAAGAGATGTGCTTGAAATCATGCTCCTGCAGACGCCTCATCAGGGTATGCCTGTCGGGTTCCTGCCCGGCGTCGCCGCGCAAAAAAGCGGCAAGACGCGGAAAAAGGCCGCAGGATATGATCAGCTGGCCGCCGGGCCGTAAAACCCTGGCCGCCTCGGAGACCCCCTGCTCGCTCATGTTTTCGCCCACGTTCCTGGTGACAAAGACCTCGTCAAAGGAGCCCGTACGGAAGGGAATATCCCTGGGCGACGCCATGATGATATCCGAATCATCGATGATTTCCATGATTTCATCGGCTTCACCCCTCTCCCTGGTCATGCCGCAGGCGCGGATGCGCAGGCTGTCCTTCAGCGATATGAGCAGCGCTCCGCCGGAGCAATCCATATCAAGCACACGGTCGTAATCCTCCACCGCGGCCCAGCGGATCGCGCTCTTTTCCCCCGCCTTCAGGCGCGGGTGAAAGGGCAGTTCCCAGTCCTGTCTTCCGGACGCAGCCTGTTCCTTGATAATCATAATGTGTGTCTCCCGTTTATCCTTATATAAAAAAATGAATCGCCATGTGCACTGCACATGGCGATTATATCACACTTTCGTAATATTTGCACCCGTTTTTGAAATATTTCCGTAACTTTTTACATATTTCTTAACATTTGAGTCCGGCAGCGTCCCGGAGAGCGTCCACCATATCGCATTTTTCCCAGGGAAGGTCCAGATCCATCCTGCCGAAATGCCCGTAGGCCGCGGTGCCCTGATAGATGGGCCTCCTCAGCCCCAGACGGCGAATGATCGCGGCGGGACGCATATCGAAAAGGGAGGTAACGATCTTCGCGATCTTTTCATCCGGGACGGCGCCGGTGCCCCGGGTATCTACCGTAAAGCTCACCGGATGGGCGACGCCGATGGCGTAAGCCACGGAAACAAGGCACTGTTCCGCCAGGCCCGCCGCGACGATGTTCTTGGCCGCGTGCCTGGCGGCATAGGCCGCGCTGCGGTCCACCTTGGTGGGATCCTTGCCGGAAAAAGCGCCGCCGCCGTGAGGAGCGTAGCCGCCGTAGGTATCCACGATGATCTTCCTTCCCGTCAGCCCGCTGTCGCCCATCGGGCCGCCCACGCAAAACCTGCCGGTGGGATTGATGAAAAAGGTGGGAGCCTTTGCCATCATTTCCGCCGGAATGGCGCGCCTGACGACTTCCTCGATCATGGCTTCCCGGATGGTTTTCATGGAAACCTCTTCGTCGTGCTGGGTGGATATGACCACTGTTTCCGCGGCGACGGGCTTCAGGCCGTTGTAGCGCACGGATACCTGGGCCTTGCCGTCGGGGCGCATCCAGGGGAAGGTGCCGTTTTTGCGCACCTCGGCCATCCTGCGGGTCAGGCGGTGAGCCAGGGCAATGGGCATGGGCATCAGTTCGGGGGTCTCGTCACAGGCAAAGCCGAACATCATGCCCTGGTCGCCGGCGCCGATTTCGCCGGCCTTCTCCCCGCGGGTCTCCAGGGCCTCATCCACGCCCATGGCGATATCGGGGCTCTGCTCGTGCAGGGCGGTCATCACGCCGCAGGTATGTCCGTTAAAGCCCGCGGCGGCGTTGTCATAGCCGACGGAATTGATGGTTCTGCGAACCACGTCCATCACGGGAACGACGGCCTTGGTGGTCACCTCGCCCATCACCAGAACAAGCCCGGTGGTGGCGCAGGTTTCGCAGGCCACGCGGGACATGGGGTCCTGCGCAAGCATGGCGTCCAGAATGGCGTCGGATACCTGGTCGCAAAGTTTGTCCGGATGTCCTTCCGTCACCGATTCGGAGGTAAACAGTCTTTCAGTCATTTTCGCTTCTCCTTGTTAATCAGATAATACTGCATACCCCGGCGCGCCGCAGGATCGAACCTGAAAAACCCGCCTGACCTTTACAGATCAAGCGGGAAAATGATTCATTCGCGCCTTATCTGCCAGCACATACATGTGCTGCTGGATTTGGCACCAAGCTTTTCAGCCGGTTGCCGGGCATCACAGGGCCAGTCCCTCCGCCACTCTTGATAAGGTATTCAGTTGCAGCTATCATAACACATCCGGCCGTTTTGTCAATGCCCAATCGGGACTTATTTCAGGTCAGATCACTTTTCTGTCGCCCTTTTTGCCGCGGTGCACGTGAAGATTCACAATTACGCCGAGAATCAGGGCTGTGGCAATCGGCGACAGGGTGAGCTTTCCGAAGTCCAGCGTCAGGCCGCCGATACCGACAACCAGAATGGCCGCGACGACAAACAGGTTGCTGTTCCTGCCCAGGTCCACGTCCTTGAGCATTTTAAGTCCGCTGACGGCGATAAATCCGTACAGGGCGATGCAGATGCCGCCCACAACGCAGGTGGGAATGGTGTTGACCAGAGCCACAAAGGGACTGAAGAAGGCGAGCACCATGGCAAAAATGCTGGTGATGCCGATAGTGGATACCGAAGCGTTGCCGGAGATGGCGACGCATCCGATACTCTCGCCGTAGGTGGTGTTGGGGCAGCCCCCGAAGAAGGAACCGATCATGGTTCCCACGCCGTCGCCGATCAGGGTCTTGTCCAGGCCGGGGTCGGTGATCAGGTCCTTTTCGATGATGGAAGACAGGTTCTTATGATCGGCGATATGCTCCGCCAGGGTCACGAAAGCCACCGGCGCAAAGAGGACCGCGATCTGGCCCACATTCGCCAGGGTAAGCCGCGAGGTCCCTTCCTTCACGATTCCCAGGAAGGTAAAGTCGGGAATATCAAAAAAGCTGGCAAGCGTCAGGGGGCTGAAATTCTTCGTAAAAGCGCTGTAATCAACGATTTTCAGGTATTCCACACCTGTCAGGCTGCCGATCAGGGTAAACAGCGACGCGACGGCGTATCCGACCGCGATGCCTACGATGAAGGGAATCATGGACAGCGTCCGCGCGCCCTTCAGCGAAGCGTACACACAGGCGGCGAAGGTAATGATGGCGCAAAGGATGGCGATCAGGTTATAATTCCCGTTCAGGTCCGAGGACATGTTGCCGACGGCAGAGCCGCACAGGCTCAGACCGATCAGGGCGACGGTCGGGCCGATGACCACCGGGGGAAGGAGGTTGTTGATCCATCTGGTCCCGGATAATTTGATCACGACGGCGACAATCACATAGACCAGTCCGGCGAACACCGCCCCAAGGAAGATTCCCAGATAACCGAAAACCACAGCATTGGTCAGCGGGGCGATAAAGGCAAAGGAGCTTCCAAGGAAAACCGGGCTGCGGCGGCGGGTGACCAGGTGATAGAACAGCGTGGCCGCGCCCGCTCCGAAGAGCGCCGAAGCCTGGTCAAGGATCTTCTCGCCGGCGCCGTTGTTCACCAGGGTCGGCACCAGGATGGTGGCCGCGATGATGGCGAGCAGCTGCTGCACGGCGAAGATCAGGTTTTTCTTCAATGGCACCCTGTCCGAAACATTGTAGATCAGCTTCATCTTTTCTTCTCCTTCCATAGTCCGCTCCCGAGCCCTCATGCCGTCCCCGGAAAGGGCGGGCGGAGAGACGCGTCTGTGAAAACCCGCGTGAAAGCATACCCCAACCTTATGGAAATGTCAATACCGCGCGCTGTTCACATTGTGTGCTTTTTTACCTTTTTCCGCCCCGTTTTTCATCATCTCTTTCTTCGTCCCGGCCGGCGGAAAACGAAAAAGGCTTATCCGGCGCTCAAAAAAGCGCCTCCTTTCAGGAAGCGCGCATGGCAGTCAGGGAAAGACGAAGTATCATTTCTTGTCCTTTTTTTCACTGCCGCCGTAGTAATATTTGCCCTTTGAATACTTGGAGTAATAATACTTGTACTGGTATTTTTTGCTGAGGTAGGAATCATACTCCACCTGGTTCAGGACGCACCCCAGAATGGGGCATCCGGTGGCTTCCAGCTGTTCCTTGACGTCCAGCAGTTCCTGGCGCCGGACGCTGTTGTACCTTACGGACAGGACCGCGCCGTCACAGTAGCCGGCAATCTGCGCGGCGTCGATGACGGAGCCGAGGGGAGGCGCGTCAACCAGCACATAGTCAAAACGCTTGCCCAGGGCTTTCAGCATTTCAGGCATTTTTTCGCTGGTGAGCAGCGGCTTGGGATTGTTCACCTCGCGGCCGATGGGAATCATCCACGCGTTTTTGATGTTGGTGGAATAAAGAACGGATTCCAGATCCGTCATGCCGTTCAGGTAATGGGCAAGCCCCATATGATGCTTCTCATCGTCGTCATACTGAAGCCCGTAAGTGGTACGAATCATGGAACGGCGCAGGTCGGCGTCGACAAATACCACGGACCGGCCGAATTCGGTCATGGTCCGCATGATATTCATGGTCAGGAAGGATTTACCCTCCGACGCGTGACAGCTGGTAATCATGATGCGTCTGACGTTCTGTCCGGAAAAGGTCAGGTTTGTGCAAAGCGTATTGATAGCTTCGTCACAGGCATATCCCAAAGGAGGGAACCTCATAATCTGAATGCCGCTCATTTGGACCTCCTTTTCCTTTGCCGCTTGTCCTCGCGGTCGGCCTTCTCCCGTTCGACTTCCATGCTGTCGTCAATGGGCACCACGGCCAAAGTCGTCAGCCCGGTAAACCTGCGGATATCCTCGACCGACTTGTACTTGTCGTCCGCCAGCATCCGGATGATGATAATGGCGCTCGCAAGAAGAACGCCGGCGCCAAAGCCGATGATGACGTTTTTCCTCAGGCTGGGAGACACGGGATTGCTGGGAAGCAGCGCGCTGCTCATAATGTTGGGCTCGGATGTGGACATGGTCTCGGCAATAAAGCTGCAGACCACTTCGGCATATTTGTTGGCAACCTCCATCGCCTCGTTGGCGTTGGATGAAGAATAGGTGATGTCGATGATGCGCGTGTTGCCGGAGTTGCGGACATTCAGGTGGTTCCTGAGATAGGAATAGGTATAAGGAAGGTCCAGCTCCTGCCGCACCTGCTCCTGAACCGGCCACATATCAAAGACCCTGATATAGTCGTTTGTCAGGGCGGTGCCGATCTGCAGGTCCGCCATATTGATTACCGAATCATTCCTGGAGACCACGTAAATAGACGCGGTCGCTTCGTACATCGGCGTCACAAAATAATGCGTATATATTCCCGCGATCAGTGCCCCGGCAACGGCAAGACAGACAATCAACTTCCACCCGCCCAGCAGGCGGAACAAAATCTCAAGCAGGTCAACCTCGCTTTCCTGCTCGGCCGCTGCGGGTCTGTTCTGCGCCGGCGCGGGCGCGGCGGGGATTTGGTTCCTTTCATTATCCGACATACTGTTCTCCGATCAAATATTGTCCTTGAAATGTCATACGGTTATGTCCGGCCGTCATGGCGCGACAGGCTCGAAGAAAATATCCAGCACCACCCGGCGGACCGAATCCGGATCCGCGTGGAATTCCATGTAGCCGTCCTCGCCGATCTGATGCGTTCCCGAAATGGCCGCGGGTTCCGTCCATTTATAGCCTCTGGCGGCCCACGCCTCGTTGACCAGACGCCCCTTGGGGACATTGGTCACCATAAAGGGCATCATGGCGTCGTAGGTCTGACCGATGAACGCCTTGTTTTCGGACATCTTTGTTTTGGCCGTGCGAAGAAGCTCCGACAGGTAGGATTCCTGACGCGCCATGCGCTCGACATTGGTGCCTTCTCCGACCGTCATCCTCGCCCGGACGAATTTCAGTGCGGTGTCCCCTTTCAGGGTCACCTTCGTCCCTGCCGTCAGGGACGGGTCGACGGCTGTCATCTCTTCGTCCACGGTCACCGTAACGCCGCCCACAAGGTCATTGAGGACAGCGATTCCATCCATGGATATGACCGCGTAATCGGTAATCTTCACATCCATCAGGAAATGTGATACCGCTTCGGTCTGAAGCTGTGCGCTGAAGGCGCCGCCGTCGCCGAAAGTGTACGCCATGGTAAGCTGCAGCGTTCGCGTTCCCGTTCTGTTGCCCAGGACGCTCACGGTGGTGACCTCAGTCATGGAATCCCTGTCCAGGGGGATCTGGTACACCTTTTTGTTTTTCGGATCGATCACGATGACCCGCTCGAAATCAGCCCGCCCGGCGTTGTGGAAGGCGGTTTCGTCGTCAGAGCTTTTATCCACGCCCACCAGAAGGATTGTCGTCAGGTCCTTGCGCATGCGATAGGTGACGCCGTTCCATTCCATGAGCACCTCGCTGCTGCGGCGGAACTGCTCCAGGTCGCCCCGCGCTTCTTCCCTGCCCGGACCCGAATCCAGCAGATGAACGGCCAGAAACACCGCCGCCGCCGCCAGCAGGATAGCCGCAAGACCGATCCAGGTCTTTTTCCCTGACAGGGGCCGCAGCCCGCGTGAATAACCTTTCATCACGAAGACCCCGCAAAACATGATCGGCAGCCCTTCATCGCGCCCATACAGGCGTAAGACCTGCCCAGGAATACACGGACAGCCGTCTGTCTATACAGACACACTTTATTTTACGACATATGCCTGTTGATTTCAAGGGCAATTATCAAAAAAGTTGTTCTTCATTTAACCGTTGTCGCGGACGGTCTGTTTTCATCTTCCCGCTCGCCCATCCGTTTGCTCACGGCAATCGTACCGATAAACAGGCCGGCCAGGGCATAAACCCCGGACAGCAGCGCGGCGCCGGGAGAAAACGGAGCCCCGGGACAGTAAAAAGCATGGATCAGCGTTGTAAAGGCGGCGTGCGGGGTCACGGATACCGCTTCCGCCAGCCGGGAGGGAAGCAGCGAAGGATCGATCAGCAGGTGGGACAGCCATACTCCGCAGACGGATACGCCCAGGCCGCAGACCGACCACGCCGCGTTCCTTGAAAGCAGGCATCCCGCCCAAAGGCCCACCGCCGAAAAAAAAAGGATTTCCGGCAGCGCCGCGGGGAGAGCAAGCAGCATCCGCGGCGCAAAAGGCGCGCCGAGGACAAGGGCAAAGACAAGGATGAGCGCCGACTCAAGAAGGCCCGCGAAAGCCGCCGCTCCCATCATGGCAAAGGCGGTCCTTCCGGCCCCGGCGGGCGACAAAGCGAGCCTGTGCATCACGCCGCCTTCCCGCGCGCGGCGGGCAAGATGCTCGCATAGCAGCGCCGGCATGCCCGCGGCAAGGTTTACGGCCGCGCTTCCGGTCACCCCGGGCAGCATCCGGGCGGAATCGCTGCCCCGGCCGAGAAACGTGACGAAACCGAAAATGGCAAAGCAGGCCGCGGTATGAGCCAGGATGATCCAGGGCTTTCTGAAGGCCGTGATCAGGCTTGCCCGGAAAAGGTTGAACCATTTCATGCCTTCGCCTCCCGGAGGATCCTCTCCGCCGCGGCGCCGAATGTGTCCGACATGCCCGCAGTTTTCAGCGCGTCCTCTCCCCCGTCAAACAGGATTCTTCCGCCGCCCGCGAGAATAAACCGCCGCCCCATTCTTTCCGCGCCGGGAAAAAGCGGCGTCCGGACGATCACGGTCATATCCGGCGGAAAAACAGCGGATATCAGGTTCACGATTCGCGGCGTCATGTGGGGCTCCAGTCCGTATGTCGGCTCCATCAGGGCCGCCGCGGAAGCCCCCGTGACCAGGGCCGAAGCCACGGCGGTCATTTTGCGCCAGTCGCGGGGCAGCTTTCCAAAGGCAATATCCTCGGCCATATCAAGGCCGCATCTTTCCATGGCCAGCGAGCATTCAAGGTCGCTCCTGCCCCTGCTCAGGCCGAATATCCGGGAAACGGTCAGCAGGTTTTCCCACACCGTCATCTCGTCCCACAGCCCCCCTTCCCGCGGGATGAGGCATACGGCGCGGCTTCTTTCCTTTTCCGTCATTTCCCTTCCCCCGGAGATAAACCGGACCATGCCCTCCGCGGGCCGGTTTTCCCCGGTCATCAGGCGGAAAAGGGCGTCCCCGTCGGGGCCGAGCAGCACAATCCTTTCTCCCTGCGCCGCCTCCAGGTCCACGGGACCGAATCTTCCGCTTCTCCGCAGGTCAAGGACGGCGCGGTGCAGCCTGATCATCATTTTCCCGGTCCCCCCCTTCCTGTGCCCGGCGCCGGGGATCAGTAAAAAGAGAGGCGCAGACGCGCGTCTGCGCCAAAGGTCCCTGCTTCAGGTCGCGGGAGCGATCCTGTGACCCCGCAGATAATCCGCGGCCCGCATCCGCCTGCCGCCCGGGGCCTGGAGCTCGAGGATCTCCAGGGCGCCGTCGCCCGTTTTGAACCACAATCCCCTGACGGTATCGGCAAAGAGCACCGTCCCGGGCGTCTCATCGCCGTCCCAGGACCTGACGGCGGTTTTCCATACCTTGATCCTGTCAGATCCCGAAAGGAAAGAGCATCCCGGCCACGGATCAAAAGCCCGGACCATGTTGCGCAGCTTTTCGGAAGGCAGGGAAAAATCCATTTCCCCCATGTTCTTTTCCAGCTTCGGGAAATAGGACATGGCGCTCTCATCCTGTGGACGGGGGATCAGGCTGCCGCTTTCAAGGCCGTCGAGCGTTTGGATAAGCAGGCCCGCGCCGAGGCGCGCCAGTTTTTCCGTCAGCGTCCCGGCCGTGTCCTCCTCCAGGATCGGGCATTCCTCCTGCATCAGGATGGCGCCGGTATCGATGCCTTTGTCCGTCAGCATGGTGGTGACGCCGGTCGTGTCCCTGCCCTCAAGAATAGCCCACGCGATGGGACTGGAACCCCTGAATTCCGGCAGAAGGGACGCGTGCACGTTCACGGTGCCGAGCCTGGGGATATCCAGAATCTCCTGGGAAAGGATCTGCCCGAAAGCGGCGGTCACGCAGACGTCGGGCGCGAGAGCCTTCAGGTCCTCCACGCTCTCCGCACGAATCCGCCGGGGCTGGTAAACCGGGACGCCGTGCCGCAGCGCCCACTCCTTGACGGGGGATGCCGCGAGGGTATTTCCCCGGCCCTTGGGCCGGTCCGGCTGAGTGAAGACGCCTGCGATCACGTGTCCGGCGGCTTCAAGCGCGTCCAGCGACGGGACGGCGTAATCCGGCGTTCCCATAAATACAATCTTCATGCTTAAGTCCTCCCGACGCCGGGGAAGCGTTCCCGGTTTTTCGGCGTCCGCATACTGTGAGAGCCCGCGATCATCCCGCCCCGGGCCGGATCATTCCTTCGCGGGAGGTTCGTTTCCCTCTTCCGCGGTGCCGTCCTCTTCCCCGTTTTCCTCGTCCTCGGGGAAGATTTCGTGATCCATTTTATCCACGTACATCACGCCGTCCAGGTGGTCCAGCTCATGGCAGAACGCCCTGGCCAGCAGCCCTTCGCCCGTGTATTCCACGGGATTGCCCTTCCGGTCCTGAGCGCGGACCGTCACCTTGTTGGGGCGCACCACATACCCCCGCCTGCCGGGAACGCTCAGGCACCCCTCGGGGCCCGCCTGCTCGCCCTCGGCCGACACGATGACGGGATTGACCAGTTCGATCAGCCCGTCGCCCACGTCGATGACCACCACGCGGCGCAGAATGCCCACCTGAGGCGCGGCCAGGCCGACCCCGTCGGCTTTGTACATGGTCTCCGCCATGTCCCGAAGCAAAAGCGCCAGGCGGATATTGAAATTTTTCACCGGGTTGCAGACCTTCCTCAGGTTCTCGTCGCCCAGTTTTACGATTTTGCGAACCATACAGACCCCCTATGCCAGGCTCAGCGGATTAATCTCAAATGCCGCGGTCATTCCCTGAGCCTGCAATTCTTCGTTTTCATCCCGCAGCGTATCCGTAATGAACGCCTTCAGCAAGGCGCATTTCGGCGAATCGATGATTTTGATGACAACATGGGCCCGAAAACGGTTTTTAATCCTTGTTATGGGCGCCCTGTCGGCCCTGACAAAGAGCACCAGCCTGCCCAGACCGTTTTCCTTTGCGAAACGGCCGACCCTTTCCCCCCAGGAAACGGCTTTCCCGTAGACCGCCTCGTCGTCGCTCCCCTCTATCAGAATCCGATCCATCTGGGTGAAGGGAGGATAAAGGTCCATTCTCCGGCGGGCGAACTCCTCGTTGAAAAAGGATCGGTAATCCTGCTTTACGGCCCCGGCAATGGCGTAATGCTCCGGCTTGTAGGTCTGAATCACGACCCTGCCCTTTTCGTCGCCCCTGCCGGCACGCCCGGCCACCTGCACCAGAAGCTGGAAAGTTCTTTCCGGGGCCCGGTAATCGGGAAGGTTCAGCGTCATGTCCGCAAGCACCGCCCCCACCAGGGTGACCGACGGGAAATCCAGGCCCTTGGCAATCATCTGGGTGCCGATGAGCACCTGCGCCTCCCCGGAGCGGAAACGCTCCAGCAGCTCCGCGTGAGCGTTGCGGGAAGCGGTGGTATCGTTGTCCATCCGGATGACGCCGACACCGGGTAGAAGCTTTTTAACCTCCTCTTCCACCCGCTGTGTCCCGATCCCGCAGCTTTTGATGTACCGGCTGCCGCAGGATGGGCATTCCGCGGGCATCGGAAGGCTCTGCCCGCAGTAATGACAGTGCAGCATGCGGTCGGTGGCATGGAATGTCATGGATACGTCGCAGTTCGGGCACTTGACCGCCTCTCCGCACTTGCGGCAGCTGACGAAGGGAGCGTAGCCCCGCCGGTTGATGAACAGCATGGCCTGCCGCCCCCGGGATACGCAGTCCTTCAGTTCCCCGGCGAGCCTGCGTGAAAAGATTCCCCTGTTTCCCAGGCGCATCTCTTCCCGCATATCGGCAAGGCAGATTTCGGGCATCGGCCGGTCCAGAACGCGCCGCGGCATCTCCAGCAGGGTATAATCCCCCCGGCGCGCCATCGCGTAGGAAAAAACGCTGGGCGTCGCGCTGGAAAGAACCACCAGACCTCCTTCCCGCTCCGCGCGTCCGCGAGCCACGCGGCGCGCGTCGTACTGGGGATAATGATCGGAAAGATAGGTGGTCTCGTGCTCCTCGTCGACGATGATGACCCCAAGGTCCCGAAGCGGCGCGAACACCGCCGACCGGGCGCCGATGACGATTTTCGCCTGTCCGAGGCGGATCCTTCGCCATTCGTCAAACCGCTCCCCCTCCGTCAGCCGGGAATGGAGCACCGCCGGCCCGTCCCCGAAACGGGAGCGGAACCAGGTGATCATCTGCGGGGTCAGGGCGATCTCCGGTACCAGAATCAGGGCGCTTTTGCCCATGCGGACGCATTCCCTGACCAGGCGGATGAACACCTCCGTCTTTCCGCTGCCGGTAACGCCGTGCAGCAGGTACGTGCGTCCTTTTTCACCGTTTTTGAGGGCCGGGAGCATATCTTCCAGCACTTCGTTCTGCTCCGGGGTAAGCGCCGGATCCGGCGAGGGAACCGCCGGGCCGTATTCCTCCGGGCGGCGAAGAATCTCCCGTTCGCTTTCCTCCGCCAGGCCCTTCTTTACCAGCGGAGCCATGGCCGAACGAACGTCCCGTACCACGCCCGAAAGCTCGCTTTTTGAATGCCAGGCCCCGTCGGAGAGGGCCGTCAAAGCAAGCGTTCGGTTCAGCGACCGTTTTTCGCCCCTCAGTTTTTCGTCCAGGTCCTTCGGGTCAAAGGTAATGCGCCAGATTTTTTCCCTGCGGACCGCCACCCGTCCCTGCCGCATGCCGGCGGGGATCATCAGCCTGAGCGCTTCGCACATCGGGCACCGGGTTTCCTTTTTGATTTCCGCCGCGCATTCGATCAGCGCCGGCAGAAGCGCGGGATAATCCTCCAGAGGTGCGATGACGTCCCGGATCCTGTTTTCGTCGTAATCGGCCGTATCCTTGATCCGAAGGACATAGCCCTCTTTTTCACGGCGGCCGAAGGGGACGCGGACCCGGTATCCCGGGCCGAGCCTTCCTTCCAGCTGTTCGGGGATCCGGTAGGTGAACACCCGGTCCACCTGTTCGGTGGCGATATCCACGATGACTTCAGCGTAGCTCATGCTTACCCCGGTTTACTTCCCTTTCTTTTTGCGCCAGATGTCAAAGACCCTTGCCACAAGCTTTTCAGCGGCCGCTTTTTTGGACATCAGCGGCAGCTCCACGACGTCGTCCCCGGTAATCATCGTGATGCAGTTGTCGTCCACGTCGAATCCGGCGTCCTTGCGGCTGACGTCGTTGAGGGCGATCAGGTCCAGGTTTTTCTTTTTCAGCTTTTTCCTGGCGTTATCCATGCCGTTCTGCGTTTCGGCGGCAAAGCCGACGAAAACCTGTCCGGGCATTTTCATCATCCCGGCGGCCCTGGCCACGTCCGGTGTCTCCCGCAGAACGATTTCGAGGGCTTCCCCGTCGGCTTTCTTGATCTTCTGGTCCGCTTTTTCCACGGGGGTATAATCCGCCGGCGCGGCGGACTGAATCAGGATGTCGCAGCCCGCGCAGCATTCCGTCACGGCGTCCAGCAGGTCTTCGGTGGTCTCCACCCGCACAATCCGGGCGCCGACGGGCGTCTTCAGGGCGGTCGGACCGGTGATCAGGGTGACCTCCGCGCCTCTTTCCAGGGCCGCTTCGGCAATGGCATAGCCCATCTTGCCGCTGGACCGGTTGGAAATAAACCTCACCGGATCCACGTTTTCGCGGGTGGGACCGGCGGTGACGGACACCTTCAGCCCGGACATATCGCCCCGGGCGTCGAAAAAGCGGCGAATGCGGTCAAAAATATCTTCCGGTTCGCTCATGCGGCCCTTTCCCTCGTCGCCGCAGGCCAGGAAACCGCCCTCCGGACCCACGAAAAGGCAGCCGCGGCCTTTCAGGATACGGGCGTTCTCCTGTGTGGCGGGGTGATCCCACATGGCGGTATTCATGGCCGGGGCGATCAGCACGGGTTTAGCGGCCGCTGCCAGCAGCGTGGTGGACAGCATGTCGTCGGCGATGCCGTGGGCCATCTTGGCCATGATGTTTGCGGTGGCCGGGGCGACCACGATCATATCGGCCCTCTGGGCCAGCGAAACATGGCCCACCCGCCAGCTTTCCTCCCGGACGAAGGTGTCCGTCGCCACCGGATTGGCCGACAGGGTTTCGAAGGTTTGCGGGCAAACGAACTTGCAGGCGTTTTGGGTCATGATGACAAAAACCTGCGCGCCTGATTTGCGCAAACGCGAAGTCAGGTCGCAGGCTTTATAGGCGGCAATGCCCCCGGTCACTCCCAGAACGATGTTTTTCCCTTCCAGGCTGGACATTATTCTTCCTCATCCTCCAGGTTCCGGTGATAGCGCAGGTATCCCTTGTGAATTTCCTCCACGGCGATGCTCACCGGCTTATGGTCCTTGGGGTCCAGAAGCGGCTGGGAACCGGCGATGATCTCGCGGGCCCTCTTGGAGCTTTCCACCACCAGGGTATAGCAGCTGTCGGCTTTTTCTAACAGTTCATTGATGGGCGGCTGATTCAGCGGCATATGATCTCCTCCTGTTGCAGATGCTGAATATGATATCGGCCCTGTCCCGCGTCATTCCTCGGGGATCAGGCCGGAATATCTCGTCGTGCGGCATTTTTCGCTTTCCACGATGGCTTTCAGGCTGAGGAAGGCCTTTTCGATGCCCTCCGGGCCGTCCGCGTTCACGATGACGTAGTCGTACATCGGAACGGTTTTCACTTCCTCCCGGGCGTTCCGCAGGCGGGTCTCCACCTGTTCCTCCGTCTCGGTCCCGCGCCCCTCCAGGCGGCTGCGGAGCGAAGCCCAGGAAGGCGGCAGCACAAAAACAGACACGCAGTCCGGGCGTTTGCGGATGACGGTCTGTGCGCCCTGGGGATCGATCTCCAGGAGTACGTCCTTCCCTTCGGCCAGCTGCCGGTCCACCGGCTCCTCCGGGGTGCCGTAATGCTTGCCGTGCACCAGGGCGCTTTCCAGCAGTTTGCCTTTTTCTTCCATGGCGGCGAACTCATCCTCGGTGATATACAGATAATCGACACCGGGGGTTTCGCCCTCGCGCATTCCGCGGGTGGTAACGGACACCGAAAAAGAGATGTTGTCGTCCGACGCCCTCAGCTTTTTGCCCACAGTGCCCTTGCCCACGCCCGACGGGCCGCTTAAAACCAGCAGGATACCCCTTTGTTTTTCATTCATCCTGATTCTTCTCCCCTCTTTTCAGCGCCGCTTCGCCTCCGCCGCCCTCGTCCTGCAGGCGCACGGAGAGTGTTTCCGGAAGGAGCGAGGACAAAACGACGGATCCGTTGTCCATCACAAGCACCGCGCGGGTCCGCCTTCCCGCGGTCCCGTCCACAAGGCGCCCGGCGTCCCTGGCGTCCTGGACCAGGCGTTTCACCGGCGCGCTGTCCGGGGAAACCAGCGCAATGATTCTGGACGCGTTCGCCATGTTGCCGTAACCGATATTCACCAGGCGCATAACCTTACCCCGAATCTACTCCACGTTCTGAACCTGTTCGCGCATTTTCTCGATCTCGCCCTTGGCGGCGACGACATGAACCGTGATGCCGGCGTCCGATGCCTTGGAGCCGATGGTGTTCACCTCGCGGTTCATTTCCTGGATCAGGAAATCCATTCTTTTGCCCGACGGCTCTTCCATTGCAAAGGCGGCGCGCATCTGGGAAAAATGGGAGCGCAGCCTGGCCAGTTCCTCGTCGACGGCACACCGGTCGGCCATGAGAGCCACCTCCTGCGCCAGCCTCTGGGGATCCGCCTCCGCCCCCAGGTCCCTGAGACGTTCCTTCAGCCTCTCCCGGTAAAGGACGGGAACCTGCGGCGCCAGGGCCTCAATCTTCGTCACCTCATCCTCCAGAAGGGCCATATGTGTCTCCAGGTCCCCCTTCATCCGGAGTCCCTCCCGGCGGCGCATTTCCAGAAGCCCGTCAAGGGCCTTATCCAGCGTTTCAGAGGCCAGCGCCGCGACGGCGTCCCGGTCCTCCTCGGCCTCCTCCAGGGTAATCATATCCGGCAGGGAAGCGAAAAACGATGTCCCGCAGTCGTCGTTTTTCCCGAGAACGCCCGCAAGCCTTGAAACGGCGTCCCGGTAAAGGGCGGCCAGTTCCTCGTTGACCGTCATTCGCACCGCGTCGGCCCGGCGGTTTTTATAGGTGACGAAAACCTCCGCGTGCCCGCGGCTGATCCGCGCCGAAACTCCCTGACGCAATGTATCCTCCAGGAACATGAGCCCCTTGGGAAGGCGGAAGGCGAGGTCGAGAAAACGGTGGTTCACGCTTTTGACCTCCACCGTGATCACGCGCCCGTCCCGCTCGGTCTGGGCGCTTCCGTAGCCCGTCATGCTCATCATCGGCGTCACCTCCCCGTCAGGGTATTATACCACCAAACAGGCACCCTGAAAAGCCCATCCCGGCAATTTGTCATCTTTCATCGGCTCTTGTGTGGGCGCTTCGGTGATCCTTCAGGAAAAACAGGAGGGAGATCAGGCTTTTTTCATAGGGAATAAAGCTGCCGCCGTCGATCATGTCCAGGATCTCCTCCGGGCCCGCCCAGCGGACCTCCGCGACCTCCTCGGTCTGCAGGCGGATTTCGTCTTCCCCGACCTCGCGTACGACGGTGTAAAAATCGTCAAAGCCGTGTTCCCAGTGGATCGTCAGCACGGGACGTTCGATAGCAATACGGAGCCCAAGTTCTTCCCATGTCTCGCGCCGCGCGGCCGCGGCGCTGCTTTCCCCCGCGTCGGCATGGCCGCCCACGCTGACGTCCCACAGCCCGGACCAGCCGCGCTTGAAGGGCTGCCGCCGCTGGATCAGCATTTTGCCTTCAGGGGAAAATACGCACACATGCGCCACCAGGCGGTATAAGCCCTCCGGCGTCTTTTCTCCCCGAACCATCGTGCGGCCGGTCCTTTCCCTTTCCGCGGTGTACAGATCGAATATCTCCATATCGTTTTCCTCCCCCGTCCTTCACGGATCCGCGCATGTCATTTCTCCTTTGTATACGGCGTGCGCGTTATCCGGCAATACTCCTCGGCGTAACTCCCTTCCGCCGCAATCACGGTCACGCCGGAGGAAAACAACGGAAATCCTATGGATGTCACGCTTTCCGGGATCACAACCTCCGTCAGGTCCTCGCATCCGTAGAACGCGCCGGAGCCGATCTCCCTCACCGGATGGCCGTCCAGCTCCGCCGGGATCTTCAGCCGCGTTTCCCGGCCCTCGTATTTCGTGATCACGGCGGACCCGTCCCCGTTCAGCGAGTAGCCGAAATCGCCGCTTGTGTACGTCGTTTCCTCGGCGCAGGAAAAAAGCGCCGCGGCGAGCATCAGCAGACAAAGCAAAAAACCGGCCGTCCGTTTCATATTCATTCTTCTCCTCATTTATCTCCCGCTTCCTTATCCGTCAATGGTGAAATCATCGTTCGGTCGCACTTCCGGTAAAAGACGACGCTGAGGGTCATGGACACGAATTCCGCGATCAGGAAGGACCACCACACCGCGTCCAGGGATACCCCGGACAGTATCCAGGCCGCCGGCAGAAGCACCAGCAGCTGACGGCACAGGGAGATGATCATGCTGTACATGCCCCTGCCCACCGCCTGGAACACATTGGACAGGGTGATGCCCACCGCGGCGAACATAAAATGAAGACAGATGGTGCGCATGGCGGTAATTCCGATGGCCTGCATGGAGGAGGACGCAGCGGCCTCCCTGCTTTCAAAAACGCTCATCAGCTGCCCGGGGAACACCAGGAAAATCACCGTGCCCACCGCCAGGATGGTCAGGGCCAGCTTCAGCGCCACACGGATGCTTTCGTACACCCGTTTTTTCAGGCCCGCGCCGAAATTATAGCCGATGATGGCCACCATGCCGCTGCCCAAGCCGAACACCGGCATAAAGACGAACGACTGCAGCTTGAAGTAAATGTTCAATACGTTCACCGCGTCGTTTCCCTGCCGGGGGAAGGAGGACAGGATGGAGTTCATGTCGATGGTCATCACCGAGGAGATGGCCTGCATGACCGTGGAGGGCAGACCCACCGCCAGGATGGCTTTGACGACAGAGGGGGCATATCTGAACTCCTTCAGCCTCAGGCGCAGCTCCGGGTTCTTTTTCTGGTTCAGGGCAAAGCCCACCCCCATGGCGGCCCACTGGCCGGTCACCGTGGCAACTGCCGCTCCGGCCACGCCCAGCTCCGGAAAACCGAGCAGTCCGTAGATCATAATGGGGTCCAGAATGATGTTGACCACCGCGCCGGAAATCTGGGTGGCCATGGACAGAACGGTATTTCCGGTGGACTGCAGCATCCTTTCCAGCAGGACGGACATGAACAGTCCCTGGGAAAAGACGGTAACGATGGAAAGGTACGTCGTGCCGAGGGAGCGGATCTTGTCGGCATTGTTCAGGCCGGAGCTTGTGAGGGCGTTCAGCAGCATGCCCGCAAACAGCGCGCCGACCAGCATAAACAGCACGGTGCCGCACAATTCGATCAGCATGCCGTTCCACGCGGCCACCCGGGCCTCGTCCCGGCGCCCGGCCCCAAGTTTGCGGCTGATGAGGCTGTTGATGCCAACCCCCATGCCCACGCTGAGAGCGATCATCAGCATCTGGATGGGATAGGCCAGGCTCACCGCGGTCAGCGCGTCCGGATCATACCTGGAAACGAAAATGGAATCCACCACGTTGTACAGCGCCTGCACCAGCATGCTGACCATGATGGGAACCGATACCCTGGGCACCAGTTTCCCGATCGGCATCGTGCCCAGAAGCGCCGAAGGATCTTTCCGTTCAGACTGCATGGCTGTTTTGTTACCCCTTATTCCTTAATATACGTCCAAAAAGCCCATATGAGGATCATATAGCATACCGTTTTGGGAAGCATCAGCATCCCGAGCATCGGTACAAGACCCGCTCCGACAGCGACCGGGATGTAAAAAAGGAAGGACAGCGTCACAAGCAGCCACACGTGCCTGAGGCACTTTACCTGCGCCCGCCGCTGCCAGTACAGCCAGACGACGACGCCCCCAAGCGCGGCAAACGGAATGTTGCGCAGAACGCCCCACAGGACGGAGCTCTCGTTTTGCAGCCAGCGGTTCTGGGGAAACAGGCACAAAAGAACGCGGACGGCCGTCAGCGCGTACACGGCGGCTGTCATCCTCCGGTCTTCGCCGACGCCGTATATCTTCAGCCAGATCCGGTACATCAGAAGATAAAACACCGTCATCGTGACCGATGTCACAAGCTTTCCGACGCCAAGCCATGGGGCAAAGTCAGCAGTGACGAAATAATTCAGCACGCGGGGCACCAGGTGGAAGGCGTCTCCGCAGCCGAGGATCAGGACGGCCAGGCCCATCATTTTGCCGGCGGCGTCCTTCCCCCTGCGCAGGATGCGTACGCCCATAACAATGGCAAACACCAGGTAAATGATATCAAATGCGCTTTCTCCGTATTTCATCCCTTCTCCTCCTCATAAACGTTCGGCGGCAGATCCGGCGCGGGGCTTTTTTTCTTAAGCTGTGCGGAGCCTGTTATGCGTCGGATTATAACATTTCCGTAATAGATTGTACAGCGGTAATTCCCCTGATCCTTCCCTGCGCCGGGCAGATCGTTCCCGACGCCCGCCGCAAAAGTACGCCGGAGCAATTTGGGGCCGGGCCGCATTTTTCGTTGGTTTCGTCGGAGGGCGGGGAGGCAATCTCCATCTTGTAATTAATTCGGTGCTATGATAAAATTCAAATGTTCAGAAGCAATGAAAGGACCATATTTAAAAACCAGGCCATGAGCGGCGACAGTCCCTCCATGGTCCCGGCAAAGGTCAACGAACAGCTTCCGGAAAAAACACGGCCATGCTGTTCGTCACGGTATGGATGGCCGTTATCGGCTTTTTTTCGGCACCGACAGACTGGCGGAGGCCCTGAACCGCGATCCCGGCGCCGACCCGGAAAAGCAGATCGCCGCGATGCGCGACACCATCCGGCGTCCGAACGGGGGCGGGAAAGCCTTCGGTCCGGCCCGGCGGCAGCCGCCGGCCATGTGCCGTCCGGAGAAAATCCCAATCTTAAGGAGAGCAATTATGAATCTGAAGCGTCTGACGGAACGCGTCTGGTTTTACCCTTTCGAGGAGGAACGCGACCGTCCCAATCTGGGGTATATCCGGGGGGACAACTGGAGCATGGCAGTGGACGCGGGCCACTCCGGGGGGCATGTGGCGGAATTCTACGGCGCCCTGGAGCGTGAAGGTCTGCCGCTGCCCCTTCTGACCGTGCTGACTCATTGGCACTGGGATCACACCTTCGGCATGCACGCGGTCCATGGGCTGTGCCTGGCGGGCGACAGGACAAACGCGCACCTCGCGGATTTCGCCGAAAGGCTCCGAAACGAAGGCGCGGGATTCTTCCTGGACATGCACGAAAGCATCCGAAATGAATACGGGGACGGGCGTCCCGTCATCGTCAAAACGGCGGACATCGTCTGCCCGGGGGAGGTATATTTCGACGCGGGCAACTGTCCCATCCGGGTGTTTCCCGCGGTGTCCCCCCACACCGACGACTGCCTGCTGACGGAGATTCCCGGAGAGAAAACGCTTTTCCTGGGAGACGCCTGCGGCGGCGTCTTCCCCACCTGGGAAAAGGACCCGGACAAATGCCGGCAGCTGGCGCTCATAATCAATGCAACAGAAGCGGAGATTTTTCTGGAAGGGCACTGGACGCCCTCGACCAAAGGAGAAACCTTACAGGACCTGATGCTTTGATAATAAGGAGGAAAGAAAAATGACCGATTGCCACCCGCTCGATACCGCCGTTTCATTTGACCCTTATTGGGGCGAACCCTCCCGGGACGGAGACCAAGGATATGAATACCTTGAGGACGGCCGTGTGCGCGTCCGCCTGAAAGCCCCCGGCGCGAAGGAAGTGGCGCTGGATCAGTTCGGCGCCATGCACCCTCTCGCCCGTGTTTCCGACGATATGTGGGAGGGCGACGTCAATCTGGGCCGCGGCTTTCAGTATTTTTTCCTGAAGATCGACGGGTGCGACGTGCTCAGCCCGTATCTGCCCATCGGCTATGGGTGCTGCCGACCGATGAATTTCCTGGACGTTCCCGTTCCGGGAGAGGACCAATGGAGCGGTCTGGAGGGAATCCCCCACGGCGCGGTGACGCGCCATTATTTCCCTTCTTCCGTCACCGGAAAGCACGAGGTCTGCCTGGTGTATACGCCCCCGGCCTTTGACGCGGCAAAGCGCTATCCGGTCCTTTACCTGCAGCACGGCTATGGGGAAAACGAAACGGGCTGGATTTATCAGGGCCGCGTGGGACGCATCGCGGACCGGCTGCTTTACGAAGGCAGGATGGCCGAAATGCTCATCGTTATGGGCAACGGCATGACAAGCGGACGGGACGGCGGCAGGGAACAGGGCCGCATGCTGTTCCCGGAGGTGCTTCTCCGGGACCTGATTCCCTTTATCGAGGCGCGGTATCCTGTCCTTCAGGATAAATGGCACCGGGCCATGGCCGGGTTGTCCATGGGCAGCTTCCAGACCAGCCTCACGACCCTGACCCACCCGGACCTGTTCGGCTATGCCGGTCTTTTCAGCGGCTTCCTCCGTTCACCGCGGGAGGGCTTTCCCAACAAACACCTGGCGCTGCTGGATTCGCCGGACCGGTTTCACGCCGCTTTCCGGGTATTTTTCCGTGCCATGGGCACCGGGGACCAGTTTTTCAGCGCTTTCCTGAAGGATGACGAGGTCATCGCTGAAAAAGGCGTTTCCATGCTGCGCCGCACCTATCCCGGAGGCCATGACTGGGGCGTATGGCGCCGCTGCATCCATGATTTCCTGCCCCTCCTGTTCCGGGAAACCGAGGGCTGAAGCCGAAGAAAACCTCAGGGCTCCGTCTCCATGTATCTGCGGTAGGTCACAAAGCCCGCGGTCTCATAGAAGGCCAGGGCCCCCCGGTTGAATTCCCACATATTCAGTTCAAGTCTTTTGTAGCCCTGTTCCCGGGCGTAATCCCGGATAAAACGGATCATTGCCGCCGCCGCGCCCCGGCGGCGTTTTTCTTTGTCCACGCCAAATTCGTCCACGTCCAGAAAGTCCCGTACGTACATGAAGGGATTCTCCGGCCTTGTAATATGGTTGAGCACCGCGAATCCGGCGACGGTCCCGTCCAGTTCGGCGACGACGATCTTTTTCCTCTCGTCCCCCCAGATCACGCGGACATAATCCCGCAATTCGTCCGAAAAGCCGGGCTTGAACACCTCGGGCTTCCCGGCAACATGAAGGTCGTTGACCTGCCTGCGCAGCTCGTTGATCCTGTCCAGGTCCTCTTCCCGGGCAAAACGCACATTGACCGCGGAAGGCTCCCCCTTCGGAACAGGGAGGCGTTCATCCCGCAGGATGGAATACACCGCCATGTCGCATATGCCCCGGTTGTTTCTGCCGAAGGCCCGCAGAATCCCTTCCGGCTTCATCCCGGCCTTCTCCATGACCCGCCCGGATTTGGGATTCTCCACGTCGTGCCCGGCCCAGACCCGATTGATCTCCGCGGTATCAAACAGATACGCGGTCACGGCCCGCAGCGCCTCGGGCATGATGCCCCGGCCCCAGTATGTCCTTGACAGGCAGTAACCGATCTCGGCGGAATCGATCGCCTCGTCCAGGCGGACCACCGAGATGTTCCCGATAACATCGCCGCTTTCCTTATGCTGGATCGCCCAGTTGAAATAACTGCCGTCCTCATACCTGTCGATCCACTGTGTAAGAAGCATGCCGGTGACCTCCGCCGATGAATGGGGCGGCCAGGTCAGATACCGGGTGACCTCCCTGTCCGACGCCCAGTTCCGGTACATATCCCCGGCGTCCTCCCGGCAAAAACGCCTCAGGATCAGCCTGGGTGTGGTAATCGTCCGAGTTCCCGTCTTCCGCATACATCCGTTCTCCCTTCTTTGTGATTGGGACGGAAAACAAATGAGGGCCGTCCATCCGAAGGGATGAGCGGCCCGGATATCCATCTGCCCGGAATCAAGCCCCGCCCTTCGGACCCGCGTACGCCAAATAACGGCCGCCCATGGCGTACCGTCCGGTCATCATCATGTAAGCGCGCACTGTCATCCGAAAGGCTCCTTCCCGTAAAATATTGATGATATTATATTCCCTGACCGCCTGTCCGTAAATGCTTATTTTTAATTTCCCGAAATTAAAATTTCTCCCGTACCGTCACCTTTGCGTGTCCCGGCGGATATTGCTTATGAAAGGCAGCTGAAACCACTGCCGGAACAACGAAAGAAAGTGAATTCGGAAAGGAGAAATCACCATGAAAAAGAACATCAGAATCCTCGCCGTCGTCCTCGGACTCCTCATCCTCATCGCCGCCTGCGTTCCCGCGGGCGTGGCCGGAGAAAACACCAACGTCATCTACGGCATGTTCCACATGAAGCTCCGCCACAATCCTATGCTTGCCAAATACGGCGTCACGGTCTTCTTCGACGACATTGAAGTGGGGCATGTTGCTCAGGGCGAGCAGATCACCTTCGGGGCTTACATGCGGGAGGGAGAATCCCATGTTCTTATCCTCCGGTCTGACAAGAGCGGCATCCCTGACCATGTGTGGACCATCGCCTCCATTCAGAACGGCACGACCTTTACCTGCAGAATCCAGACTCACAGGAAGTACATCGACATCCCGGAAACCAACATCAATGTGAACGGCTCCATCGTCGCCAAGATCTCCCCCGATATCGAAAACACGGTAAAAATCTGCGGGACAATCGTTGAGATCGGCGCGAAAATCCTGATGAAGCAATCCGGAAAGTGACCCCGAAAGGCGATGCGCGGAACAGGTCACCCGCGCATCGCCTTCAGCATACCGCGATCATGAAGAAACGTCTTTCAATTCCTCTGTCCGTGTGTTATGATTAAGACATCATGATATACATGGCCAGGAGGGGTTTGCATGAACGGCACCCGCATGACCGACCAGGAGCTGACTGCGGCTTACGAGACCTACCGGGACATGGTCTACCGCATCGCCCTGACCCATACCAAGGACATAGCAAAGGCGGAAGACATTCAGCAGGACGTATTCATGGCCCTGGTACGTTATTCGGACCGGATCCGAAGCGAGGCGCACCTGAAGCCATGGCTGATCCGGGTGACCGTCAACGCCTGCCGCAAGCATTTCCGAAGTCTCTGGATCAAACTGACGGTCCTGTATGACGACACTCTGATGAAGAAGCAGGAAGAGGACGGCGGCCTACCCGCCGCTCCGGGAGGCGATCCCGGCGGGGGGGAGGAAGACGATGCTGTCGAGGTGATACGGGAAGCCGTGGAAAAGCTTCCGGACAACAGCCGCACCGTCATCCACCTGTTCTATTATGAGGAGCTTCCGGTAAAGGAGATCGCCCGGATCCTCGGTATTTCCGAACAGAACGTCAAGACCCGCCTGTCGCGGGCAAGGGACCAGTTGCGGCAGCGGGTCGGGAAGGATACATCATGACACAAAACAACAGGACCCCTTACCAGCGGGAAATGGACGAGGTTCGCCTCTCTAAGGAAAAAGCGGACGAAACCCTGCGTCTGATGCTGGAAGAAAACCGTGCGCTGCGCAGGAAGGACGCGGAGAAGGAGAGCCGCCGGAAACAGGTTTTGCTTACCCGTGTCCTTCCGGCCCTCGGCGCGGCTGCCGCTGTGCTCGTGCTGCTTTTGACCACGGTCCTGCGGCCCTCGGCTTATGTTTTCGGCGCGGTCAGGACCGTCAGCCTGCCCGTCAGCGGCGCCAGAGACACGGCGCGGGATTACGGATATGACGCCGCCGCGGCGCAAAGCATGTTCCCCGGCTGGGAGATCGCGGAAATCACCGATCCCGCTCTTGCCGTTTTCGCGCCGGACGGGGAGCAAAGCATTTTTGTCATTAAAAAGGACGGCGCGCAGTTCACCGTGACGCTCTCCGTAAAGGAGACCGCCCTTTCCTCGGCCCTGCACGGTCAGCCCGCTTACGGAAATGCCGGGGTGCGCCTGAACCGCGACGCGGATACCGGCGTTCTCAGCGCCTGCTTCCAAAAGAACGGACAATACGCGGTTCTCAGCGCGCGCGACATGGCGGAGGACAGCTTTGTGAAGGCGGCTCTGGCCGCCGCGGAATCATGAAGCGCCGCGCGGCTATATGGGCCGCCTGCGCTCTTTCCGCAATCCTGTGCGTCGGCCTGATACTGTATCTGCGAGGAACGCGGAACGAAACTCCCGCGAATCAATCCTCCGCGTCCCCCGGCTGGACAGTCCTGGTATACATGGTGGGTTCCGACCTGGAATCCGCCGGCGGCCTGGCCGAACGGGACCTTGTTGAAATGCAGGCTTCCGTCAGGGACGACACGACCCTTCTGGTGATGACGGGCGGCGCGGAGCGCTGGTTTACAGGCGCATCAGCCGAAGGATGCCTCCTGTATCAGATTACCCGCGGCAGCAGGACGCTTCTTTCGTCCTATCCCGAAAACAACATATCCGATCCCGCCATGCTGAAAACGCTTCTTGAAGCGGGACTTGACCGGCGGGAAGGCCCCGCCGCCCTGATCCTCTGGAACCACGGTTTCGGCGCCATGGGCGGTTTCGGAAGGGACGAAAAAGCGGGCGGACGATCCCTGTCCCTGAGGCAGATCGCAGGCGTTCTGGAAGCTGCCGGATGCGGCGAACACCCCCTGACGGCGGTCGGTTTCGACTGCTGCCTGATGGCAGGCTGCGAAACGGCCTATGCCGTCAGGCCTTACGCCGAATTCCTTGTGGCCTCCGAGGAAACCGAACCCCCGGAGGGCTGGGACTATGCCTTCCTCTCCGATCTGCTCCCCGGCGCCGACGGGACGGTCTTCGGGCAAAGCGCCGTCCGGCGTTTTGCCGCCTTCTATGAGGAACATTACGCGTCTTTCCCGGATTACTGGCAGCCATGCACCCTTTCCGCAATCGATCTGGGCAAGGCCGGCGTCCTGCTGGAAGAAACCGAACGCTTTCTTGCCGGTCTGGAGGGCACGCTGCCGGAGAGCTTCTCCCATATCAGCCGGGCCCGTACGGAGGCCTGGAGCTTCGGCCGGGTTGCAAGCACCACCGAATACGACCTGGTGGACCTGTGCGCTTTCGCCTCGCGTTGCGGCGGCGCGGACAGTCTGCTTGCCGCCGCGGAGCGCTGTGTTCTGGCGCGAAACGGCAACCTGAAGGATGTCTGCGGCCTGTCCATCCACATTCCATGCTACGCCGACAGCGCGTTGTCCGAGCGCTGGTACGCCGGGATTGCCGACCTTCGGCTTCCCGACGGGTGGGATCGCTTCGTCCGCCGCTTCGCCGGGGAACTCTACGGCGAGCCCGGCCCCACAAGCGCGAAGCCAAACGAGCCGGAAGGATACAGCGTCACGCTCAGCGGGGAGCAGCTGGACGGCTTGTCCAGGGCCAAGTATTATGTCCTCTGCGGCAGCGAAAGCAAAGGCATGTACCTTCTGTACGCGGGGAACAACGTGCGGCTTGAAGGCAACCGGCTGACCGCTTTATATGACGGCCGCGTCCTTTGTCTTCAGGGGCAGGGGGAACCCTGCCAGATCGTCGCTTTCTGGATCACCGGCGACGGCGCGGAGGATTACTACCAGGCTTACGGCCTCGCGGAGATTCCCTATACGGTGCCATCCTCCTCTCTGGGTGAAAACCTGACCATCCCCGAGACCGAATCCTTTGTTCCCAAAGCCGCCGCCCTTCGTGTCGTCCGGGACAAAAGCACCGGGCAGCCCCGTCTGCTTTCTGCCTTTGACAACAGCGGCGAACTGGTCACGGGCCGGCAGGAGATTCCTTTGAAAGACATCTCTTCCTTCGCTCTGTCGTTCCAGCCCCGCCTGCCAGCCTTTGACGCAAACGGCCTGCCGCTTCCCTGGCAGGAATGGCCGCCCTGCGCCTATACCTACGCGGCCAAAATAGCGAGGGGCGACGAAGGCTTTTCCCTTGTCGAGCTGCCTCTGGAGGAGGTTGAAACGGGGCCCTTCTGGCTGCAGATCGTGCTGGTGGACACGCACCAGCGGCAAACCGCGATGCCCCTGATCCCGATCCGGACGGAGCAGAGCGATTCCCGTTAACACCCGTCCTTTTCATCCGTTTGCTTTCCGGTTACAAAAAACGCTCCGTAAAGGAGCGTCTTTTTTGAACCGTTCCCGAGGCGAAAAAGGCCCGCCCGCGGGAGCGATGCCGGCCTGGGCGTCCCGGCAGGCGTCAATGAACCTCCACCTTCGGCAGGACGGACTCCAGGTCCAGATAATAACGGGAATAATCATTGTCCGACACGTACACTTTCACCTTTCGCCCCTCGACAAGCTCCCATGGGTTAAAGTCAAAATCCCGGCTCCGGAACACGTGCACCGTGCCGGACATGGGTTCCTGCCATTGGACCTCCACAAAATACGGATGGCGTCCGTTGACGGTTATGTTCATATTGGTCCGGACGTCCGTCACCGAAGCTTCAAGCGCCCGGCCGTGGTTTTTAAGTTCCTCCTCCAGGGCCCTCCTGCGCTTTTCCGAAATAAGGAACGCCGCCCCGAGAACCAGGAACACAATGCCTGTCGTGCCTATGATGACGGCCGGCAAATACCACAGATATGTCCCGGTATTTTTGATGGCCAGGGAAACAGAGCATCCGATAATCAGGCTGCCAAGTCCGATCGCGCCGAATATCATGCCCAGAATTCTTTTGACGTCCGTCATCTGTCCGTTGTTCGCCGGTTTCATTCGTCCTCATCCCTCCGTTCATGAGCGTTATAAAGCACTTTAACGCGCCAGTGTTTGCCGCCGGTCAGGTCCGTCCATTCCATATCCGCCCTGACGTCGCCGCCGGCATACGCGGCACAGTCCTTCGCCAGGCGTGCGACTTCCTCCATGCTGTCCCCAAGCAGCGGCGGACGGTCCCGAATGGCGTCTTTTATTTTTCTGTCGACCTGTTCCCCTTTATGGATGGGGTACAGAAAGCGCATCGGTAAATATGCGGCCATCATCAGAAACGCAAAACAGATATAACACAATGCCATCCTTTGGGACACCGGTATATCAACACCCATTTGTATAATAAGCACAGGCAGGGTCAGCATCAGAATACCGATGATGGAGGCCGTAAGGCTGATCCTCATGACCGTCTTTATCCTCTTTTCGCTTTTCTGAATCTCGGCCGCCCAGGCCGGCGGTCTTTGGCAGTAATTACAGACGCATTTGCATCCTGTTTCTCTGAGCAGTGACGCCTGATTCGGGCCCGGGACTTTCAGTTCATTCAGAACCGCAGGCCGCATCCGGTTTATTTCTGCCATCGCATCTCTCTCGCTGAATTGCTCCGTGGAAGTGAAACTCACAGGCAGCCTGACGACATTGATCCTCCCGCAGAATTCGCATTTGAAAAGACAGAAGAGCCTTTCAGTGCATGTCGCGTGCCAATAGTTTCTCCTGTTTATTTATCCTCATGAATCGTAACTGTTCAGTCGTGTGTGAAGGAGAACAAACGTATGGCAGCAGCGGGGAGGTATCGGAGGGATCTCCCTCCGATTATGATCCGCTTCAGCGGCATG
>CADANQ010000011.1:46473-56660 GCA_902789365.1 uncultured Eubacteriales bacterium | reverse complement strand
TCGGCCTGAACGAGCTCAACCAGGTGATCTCCGTGGAAAAGGGCTTTGACGCCACCACCATCACCCAGGAAGACATCGACAATTACGGACTGTAATTCGTTTTCTGAAACCGACAGGCGCGGTATGAACGGACTGACACGCGCGTTCATACCGCGCCTTCTTTCATAAAGCGGAAGGAGCTGGCCAGAATGCCAAAGGAAGATAATCAGGTGGTATTGACCATGCGCGGGATCTGCAAACAGTTCCCGGGCACCAGGGCGCTGAATCATGTGGATTTCACCCTGCGGAAGGGAGAAATCCACGCCCTGATGGGAGAAAACGGCGCGGGGAAATCCACGCTGATCAAGGTGCTGACCGGCGTGTATGAGAAGGATGCGGGAAGCATCCGGATCGAGGGCGTGACGGGAGAAGCGAAAATCCATTCCCCCCAGGATGCCCAGAACATCGGCATCAGCACCGTTTACCAGGAAATCACCCTTTGCCCCAACCTGACAGTGGCGGAAAACATGTTTATCGGAAGGACCAGGAGCGCTTTTGTCAACTGGCAGGCCCGGAACAAACGGACGACGGAAATCCTGGAAAGCCTGAATATTCCGGCCAGGGCGAAACAGGAGCTTTCAAGGTGCTCCCTGGCTGTGCAGCAGATGGTGGCTATCGCCCGGGCTGTGGACATGCAATGCAAGGTGCTGATTTTAGACGAGCCCACTTCCTCCCTGGATGAGAAGGAAGTGGAGATGCTGTTCGGGCTGATGCGGGACCTAAGGGATAAAGGCGTGGCCATCGTCTTTGTGACCCACTTTCTGGAGCAGGTGTACGCGGTCAGCGACCGGATCACCGTGCTTCGGAACGGCGAATTGGTGGGCGAATGGCCGGTGGCGGAGCTGCCCCAAGTACAATTGGTGGCCACGATGATGGGCAAGAGCCTGAACGATTTGGAAAGCCTGGAGCTGGTAGGGCAGAAGAGCGTGGGCAGCGAAGAGGTGGTTTACGAGGCCGAAAACCTGTCCAGCACCGAAAGCAAGCCCTTTGATTTCAGCATCCGCCGGGGGGAGGTCAACGGATTCACCGGGCTGCTGGGCTCTGGCCGCAGCGAAAGCGTTCGCGCCATCTTCGGAGCGGACCAGGTGACCGGCGGCAGGGTGCGGGTGAAAGGGAAGAACGTTCAGATCGCCACGCCCCACGACGCCATGAAAAACGGCATTGGCTATCTGGCGGAGGACCGGAAGCGGGACGGCATCATTGCCGACCTGAGCGTCAGGGAGAATATCATCTTGGCGCTTCAGGTGTTGAAGGGCTTCTTCCACCCGATGAAACGGGAAGAAATGGAAGCCTTTGCAGACGAATACATCAAAGCGCTCCAGATCAAGACGGCCAGCCAGGACACGCCCATCGGAAGCCTTTCCGGTGGGAACCAGCAGAAAGTGATCCTGGCCCGGTGGCTGCTGACGCACCCAGATTACCTGATCCTGGACGAGCCGACCCGCGGCATTGACGTGGGCACCAAGCTGGAGATTCAGCGGCTGGTGCTGAAGCTGGCGGAGGAGGGCATGAGCGTGACCTTTATTTCCTCCGAGATCGAGGAAATGCTCAGGACGTGCTCCCGGCTGATCGTCATGCGGGACCGGAACATCGTGGGGGAACTGACCGGGGATCAACTGACACAAAGCCAGGTCATGCAGACCATCGCGGGAGGGAAGCAGTGAGATGAACGCTTTTATGAAGAAACTCAAGAGCAGCCTCGGCGGGCTGGCGATGCCGCTGGTGGCGCTGGGCGTGCTGATCCTGTTCAACCTGATCCGCTGCGCGGTGATCGGCGATTTCCACTTTTTTGCGGTTTCGGTGGCGTCGGACGATAAGGGATCCGTACTCTCCGGCAATATTATCAGCATCATCGACAGCGCCAGCGTGCTGGCCATCATCGCCATGGGCATGACGCTGGTGACCGCGGCCTGCGGCGGGCAGGACATTTCCGTCGGCGCGGTAGGCGCCATTGCCGGCGCGTTTTTCGTGATCATGATGCATCCCCAGCATGAGGCGCAGCTTTCCACCCTGTCTTCGGTGGCGTGGCCCAACGTGATCCTCGGCGTCCTGGCGGCGATCATTGTGGCCGTGGTGTTCATGCTGTTTAACGGCATGCTGGTGGCGTACTTCAAAATTCAGCCCATGATCGCTACCCTGATCCTGTTTTCCTGCGGTCGATCCATTGCCTATTACTTCCTGTTTCAGGTGTTGGGCGTCGGCTCCATCAAGCTGGATGATCCGATCATATTCGCCATGGGGAAGGTGATCCCTGGGGTCCCGATCCCCACGTCCATCTTCATCGTGATCCTGATGGGGCTTTTGATGTACCTGGTGTTTAAGCGGACAAATCTGCGGCTGTATACCCAGGCGGTGGGGATCAACCAGAAGGCGGCGCAGCTGAACGGCATCAACCCAACGGTCGTGAAGCTGCTAAGCTTTGTGATGCTGGGCGTTTGCGTGGCGGTGGCCGCCATCGTGAAATGCAGCAATCTGGGCACGCTGACCACGAAATCCCTGATGGACTCCATCGAAATGGACGCGATCCTGGCCGTGGCCATCGGCGGCAACAACCTGGGCGGCGGCAAGTTCCGCCTGGGCGGCTCTATCCTGGGCGCTTATACGATCCAGACCCTGTCCACTACGCTGAACGCCATGCAGGTTTCTCCGGACAGCATGAAGGCCTATAAAGCCATTGTGATCATTGTGATCATGGTGGCCGGGTCACCGGTCGTGAGAAAATGGCTGGTTACCCAAAGCGGCAGAATCAGGACGGCGATCCGTTCGCCGCAGGTGAAGGAGGCGAAGTGACATGACCGCAATGCAGCCGGATTTAAAAAAGAAAAAGAGATTTGAGCGGCTGACGGACGCTCAGCTGCTGACCATCATCAGCGGCGGTATCTTTCTGCTGATGTACGGCGCCGCGCTTCTCCTGATTGAGGCATTCCGGAAACCTCAGGTATTCTTTGACATCACGAATTATTATTCCTACCTGATCATCATCGCTTGCTCCCTGACGGTGGTGATGATCGGGGGCGGCATCAACATCAGCGTCGGCGGCGTGATCTGCCTGACGTGTATGGTCTGCTCCATTTTTCTGAACAATTGCGGGATCGAAAACCAGACTTTGCTGGTGCTTGCCACCTTCGTGATCGCCATCGGCATCGGTGCCATATTCGGGGCGTTTCAGGGGGCGCTGATCAGCTATCTGGAAATCCAGCCGTTTATCATCACTCTGGGCGGCATGTTCCTGGCCCGGGGCCTGACGACGATCCTGTCCGGCGGCGAAAACGTGCCGGTGAGCGAAACGAATCCTTTTACATTGTGGATCAATAACGCGGCGATCAAGATTCCGGCCCTGGGCACCACAAGAGTCAGGAAAGGGCAGGTCTATGTCAACCCCGCGACCCTTCACTGGGTGACCATTATCGCGGTGGTCGTGGTAATCGGGATTTATCTGGTGATGCGGTTTACAAAGTTCGGCCGGAACACCTACGCCATCGGCGGAAATACCCAAAGCTCCCAGATGCTGGGGATCAATGTCAAACTGACCCGCTTCAACACCTATCTGCTCAGCGGCGTACTAAGCGGCCTGGCCGGGTTCGTGTTCATGATGTTCAACGGCGCGGGGGGAAAAACCGGGATCGGCCTGAGAAGCGAAATGGACGCCATCGCCGCTTCCATTATCGGTGGCACGCTGCTCAGCGGCGGCGTCGGCAACGTGATCGGCTCCTTCTTCGGCGCGATAATCCTGGGCACGCTTCAGAAGATCATCTGGTTCAGCGGCCTGCAGGAAGCCTACTGGCAGGATATGGCCAACGGCGTGATGCTGGGGATCTTCATCGTGATGCAGAGCGTGGTGCTTTCTGTTCGCGGCAAAGGGAAAATGCACCTGCCGGAATGGCTGAAATACAGCAAAAAAAACAGATAGTGGGGTCCGGCAAAGGCTGGTCTGCCAGAAAGGCGGATCAGCTTTTTTTCTGGTGTGCCGGGCATGGCACAATTCTTGCGGGTGAAAGTCCCGCCATGGGTAGTTACCGCCAAGTGAAGCGAACCGCAAACTGCTGTCAGCAATGACAGGAGGGGAGGTAGCGGTGCAGCAAAGCCGAGGAGCCTACGAACAGAAACCGGATATGTATCTGTTCAGTCCTGCGGACAGAACAGATACAGAAAAACAGACAAAACAACAGGGCATTCCGACTCAACGGTCCGGAATGCCCTGTTTGCGCGGTCTGATCCGCGACGGGGTTTATTTGCTGGTAATCTTGCCCGAGGTGGGAACGACGTACATTTTGATATGGACCTTCAGCGTGGAAACGGTGGTGCCGGAGACCTTAAGCTCCAGGGCATAGGGATATCCGCACATTTTGCCCTTCAGAACGATGCCGTTGCGGAGCTGGGATTCGGAATAGGAGCCAAGGGCGGAGATCTTGCCGACGACGCTGTTCAGTTCAGTCGTGGAGCTGGAGATGATGCTCTGGGGAATGTCGTTGTGCTCGCCGTAATAAAGGGAGTATACGGAAGCCATCAGGGCCGCGCCCAGCCAGGATCCCATTGTTTCGGCGCCGGAGGAATACGCGGAGGCTTCGCCGTAGATCATGTGGACCTTGCTGCTCTTGACGTACATCTTCACGGTGAAGACAGAATCCGTGGATTTGGCGGTGTATACCGTGTAGCCGCTTTCGGATTTTGTGGAGCTGTTCCAGTTGAAACTATAGCCTGTTGCGGAGCAGAACGTATTGAACCAGGTCTTGAACGTAGAGGGAGTGACTTTGAAGCCGCTGCCCGTGGTCCAGGAAACGGTTTCCGCGAATGCGGAGCAGGAACAAAGGAGCAGCGCCATGACCAGGAGAGCTGACAGGATTTTTTTCATTGCGAGGAACCTCCTTACAAAATGTAAATAGTGTCAGACGGGGAAAAACGAAAGGAATGGCGGTTCGTCCGCGGATGGAATGAACCGTGCCGCCATTATCGGAAATTCTCCCCATTTGGTGACTTGATTTTATCAAATTCGTATGCGGCTGTCAATCCCGGAAGGAAAAAGACGAAAAACGGCAAATAATTTTTCGTAACGGAAGATGTTGGAGGAAGGCGTTTATGGACCTGCTTAACCTGTTTTATTTCCTCCTGGGAGGGCTTCTGCTCTGAGGGGCGCGGCGCGCGCCGAAGGGCGGGTGGAACGGGGAATATACCTCCCGGGATCAGACAGACGCGCTGCGGGGGGCCTCGGCGATGGGCGTCATGCTCCACCACATGGCCCAGAAAACCTGCGCCCCGTGGAACCCGTCGGCATTCATTGTCCACGGGCTGGATTTCTTTGTGGATCACCAGAATGTCTGGTGGATTCGGGGAGAATGGCGGTACAACAGCGTGATCCTGTTTCCCCTGGGGCTGTTGTACGCGAAACACGAGGAAAAGCTGACGGCGGCGCTGTTCCGCCTGCTGAGGGAAGGCGTGATGAAGCTGTTTCCGGACAGGCGGCGGAAAGGCGGAGGAGAGGGAAAGCCGCCGAATGGGGAAAAAGGCGCCGGATCGGAAAAACCTATCCTTCCGATATGTTGAATGGAATCGCCGCCCATGGTATAATCAGCTTTGCACATCCCTATGGGAAAGAGGTGGTTTTGCTTGCTGTGGCTGGAGAATATCAGCTTTCAGGCGGATGAAAAAACCGAGATTCTGAAAAACATCGATCTGGAGATCAATGAACGTTTTACGGCCATCACCGGCCCCAACGGCGGGGGAAAAAGCACCCTGGCCAAGGTGATTGCCGGCATCCTGAAGCCCACCGCCGGCCGGATCTGGCTGGATGGGACGGATATCACCGACCTTGGGGTCACCGAACGCGCCCGGTGCGGCATCAGCTATGCCTTCCAGCAGCCGGTGCGCTTCAAGGGCCTGAGGGTCAGGGACCTGATGAAGCTGGCGGCGGGGAAGGATACCACCCTGGCCGACGCCTGCGCGTACCTGAGCGAGGTGGGCCTGTGCGCCAGGGATTATATGGACCGGGAACTTAACGACAGCCTGTCCGGCGGCGAGATGAAGCGCATCGAGATCGCCATGGTGCTGGCCCGGGGGACGAAGCTGAGCGTTTTTGACGAGCCCGAGGCCGGCATCGACCTGTGGAGCTTCCAGAACCTGATCCGCGTATTCGAAAACATGAACCGTCGGGTCAGCGGCAATATCCTGATTATCAGCCATCAGGAGCGGATACTGAACATCGCCGACCGCATCATCGTGCTGGACGGCGGAAAGCTTAAGAAGACCGGCACGCGGGACGAGGTTCTGCCGGACCTTCTGCGTTCCGCGTCCGCCTGCAGCGTACTTGAAGCGAAAATGGAAGGGGGGAACGCCTGATGGACGCCATCCAGATGGAACTTTTGAAAGAGGTGGCCGACCTGGACGCCCTGCCCGTGGGCGCCTACAATATCCGCGCCGACGGAAAATCCATCGGGCGCAATTCCACCGCCCACATCATCATCACCCCCAAGGAGGACAAGCCGGGCATCGATATCCGGGTGCTGGCGGGCACGAAAAAGGAGTCCATGCACATTCCCGTCATCATGCAGGAAAGCGGGCTCAAGGACATGGTCTACAACGATTTCCATATTGAGGAAAACTGCGATGTGACCATCATCGCCGGCTGCGGCATCCACAACTGCGGCACCGGGGAAAGCCGGCATGACGGCATCCATACCTTCTACATCGGCGAAAACAGCACGGTGCGCTATGTGGAAAAGCATTACGGCGAGGGTGACGGACGAGGCAAGCAGGTGATGAACCCGACCACGGTAATCCACCTGGGCAAAAACGCCTCCATGACCATGGAGACCAGCCAGATCGCCGGCATCGACGACACCGCGCGTTCCACCTCCGCGGACCTTGAGGACGGCGCGTCCCTTGTGGTGCGGGAAAAGATCCTGACCACGGGGGACCAGAAGGCCGACACCGTGTTCAACGTGGACCTGAACGGAAGGCTCTCCAGCGCCGACGTGGTCAGCCGCTCGGTGGCCAGGGATCAGAGCAGGCAGCACCTGATCGCCCGGGTCAACGGCAACAGCGAATGCACCGGCCACACGGAGTGCGATTCCATCATCATCGATTCCGGGCGCGTCCTGGCGCAGCCGGAGCTGGAGGCCAACTGCGTGGACGCGAGTCTGGTCCACGAGGCGGCCATCGGAAAGATTGCCGGGGAACAGCTGATCAAACTGATGACCCTGGGCCTGACGGAGCATGAGGCGGAGGAGCAGATCATCAACGGATTCCTGCGCTGACTTTCGCCCTCCTTCCGGCGCCCGCGCGTCGGGAGGAGGGCTTTTCTACGGGAGGTATTTATGCCCTGCACAACGATCCTGGCGGGTAAAAACGCGACATATGACGGGTCCACGATGATGGCCCGGAACGAGGACTGCGGGAGCGGGCGCTTCATGCCCAAGAAATTTGTCTGCGTCCGGCCCGAAGACCAGCCGAGGCACTACAAAAGCGTGCTGACCGGGTTTGAAATGGACCTGGACGAGGAGCCCATGAGGTATACGGCGGTTCCCAACGCCCCTGCCTTTCAGGGCATCTGGGGCGAAAGCGGCGTCAACAGCCTCAACGTGGCCATGACCGAAACCGAGACCATCACCTCCAACGGCCGGGTTCTGGGGGCCGATCCCCTGGTGAAGAACGGCGTCGGCGAGGAGGATATGCTGACGGTGGTCCTGCCCTATATCCGTTCGGCCCGGGAAGGCGTTCTGCGCCTTGGCGGCATCATCGAAAAATACGGCACCTGCGAGATGAACGGTGTGGGCTTCCAGGACAGGGACGAGGTATGGTGGCTGGAATCCGTGGGCGGGCACCGCTGGATCGCGAAACGCGTTCCCGACGACTGCTATGCCGTGATTCCCAACCAGCAGGGCATCGACTTCCTTGACCTGGACGACGCCCTGGGGAAAGGCAGGGACAACCTGTGTTCCCGGGACCTCAGGGAATTCATTGCCGAAAACGGCCTGGACCGCCGCATGGACCCGTCGGGCCCCGTGCTGGATGTCCGCGGCGCCTTCGGCAGCCGGGAGGACGCCGATCACAGCTACAATACTCCCCGCGCCTGGGTGACGCTTCGTTACCTGAACCCCCGCACCTTCCGCTGGGACGGGCCCGACGCCCGCTACACCCCGGAATCGGACGACCTGCCCTGGTGCCTGAAGCCGGAGAGAAAGATCACCGTTGAGGACGTCAAGTACGTGCTGTCCTCCCATTTCCAGGGGACGCCTTACGACCCCTACGGCAAATACGGCGACTTGTCCCAGCGGGGCAAATACCGTCCCATCGGCGTCAACCGCACCAATTTCGCGGCCCTGACCCAGATTCGTCCCGGTAAGCGGCATGAGATTGCCGCCGTCGAATGGATCGCCATGGGGTCCAATGTGTTCAATGCCTTCGTGCCCTTCTATATGCAGGTAAACGATACCCCGGCGTATTTCAGGGATACCCCGGAAAAGGCAAGCACCTCTTCCTTCTATTGGACCAACCGCATGATCGCCGCCATGGCGGACGCCCATTTTTCGGCCTGCGCTTCGGCGGTGGAAAGGTACCGGAAGGCCTGCGAAGCCGAAGGGTACCGCCTGGTCATCGAAGGCGACCGCGCCGCCGAGGCGGAGGAGAGCATTACGGCCGCTTTCCTGGAGGAAAGGAACCGTATCACCGCGGACCGTTTCAGGGAACTGACCGACGACGCGCTGGACAAGGTGCTGTTTGAAGCCAGCCTTTGCATGAAGAACGCTTACGCCCGCTCGGACGCTTGATCCGACCGACAAGGAGGAAATATGGAAATTCGCCGGCTGCGCGCCGAAGAGCGCTTTGACGCTTCGCTGATATCCCACGTCGCCTTTCATATGCGCATGGAGGATCCCGCGAAGGCGCGGGAGGAAAGCCTGAAAGAGACCCCGGACGACTGGGGCGCCTTTGACGGGGACGGGCGGCTGATGGCCCATATCATCAACAATCGCTTCGAAAGCGTCCTGGACGGGGAAAAAGTCCTCGCCGGCGGCATCGGCGGCGTTTCCACCCTGCCGGAATACCGCGGAACAGGCGCAATCCGGGGTATTTTTGAAAAGCTCCTGCCGGACGCTTACCGCCGGGGGGAGGTCTTTTCCGCACTTTATCCCTTTAACCAGGCGTTTTACCGCAAGTTCGGCTATGATACGGTGTGCCCCCTGAGCGTGTATTCAATGCCGCCGGAGGTCCTTAGGAATTACCGTTTTACGGGCAGGGCCGTGCAGTGGAAGCCCGGGGACGGCGTTGAGGAATACCTGAAATTGTTCAATGATTTTTCCATGAGTTACAACCTTGCGATCCTGCGGGACGATGAGCGCTTCCGCCGGGATCATTTCAACGGACTGTATTACAGGGACCGTAAATTTGCCTACCTCCTGAAGGACGGGGAGGAGACCCTGGCCGGACTGATCTTCCAGGACGTGCGGCACGACCCCGCGGCGATCCTGCGGGTGGAGGACCTGGCGTGGCGGGGAAGGAAGGGCTTTTTGGCCCTTTTGGGTTTCCTCGGGCGCTTCTCGGCGGACTACGGAAAAATCGAGCTGCCGGTTTCCACCGGGACGGAAATGCACTGCCTGATCCGCTCCCACGACGAATACGCCGTTTCCGGTGTAAAGCGGCCCCATTACATGGTGCGGCCGGTGAACGCGCAAAAGTTCCTCGCGTCGCTCCGCCGGGGACCCGGGCGTTTTACCGTCCGGGTACGGGACGGCCTGATCGGGGAAAACAACGGCGTCTACGCCGTAGAGGAAGGCAAAGCCGTGCCGACGGATCTGCCCGCGGACCTGGACGTGGATATCCGGGCCCTGGGGGTGCTGGGCGTGGGCGCCATCGGCCTTGAGGAGGCCGCCCTGCGGGAGGACGTGGAGATCCTGGGCAACCGGGAGACCCTGGAAAGGGTGTTCGTCCGGAAACCGATCATGGTCAGTGTGAAATATTGATCGTTGGCGGACAGGCGCATCCGCAAAAAAAGATCCGGGGCATTCAGGCCGAAGAACGGCCGGACGCCCCGGTTTTTTAGGCTTTTTTCAGTTGCGTGGTATCTGTTCAGTCCTGCGGACAGAACAGATACCGCGGGGGGTACCCGTACCCCCCGCGACCCCCCCGGGCGAAGAACGGAGTCCGGGGAAGGGAAA
>CADANQ010000011.1:0-46454 GCA_902789365.1 uncultured Eubacteriales bacterium | reverse complement strand
GCCGCTGAAACGGATCATAATCGGAGGGAGATCCCTCCGATACCTCCCCGCTGCTGCCATACGTTTGTTCTCCTTCACACACGACTGAACAGTTACGTTGCGTGATTACTTTCCCGCCGCCAGCTGGTGGCCCATCACGCCCAGCAGCTCCACAAAGCGGTAAAGGGCGTTGACGATCATCTGGTCCTGGGTGGAGGCGGAGGCGGTCAGGGTGTTGTAGCGCTCCATGATCTGGTTGGTGCGGGTGCGGTAGCGGTTGTTTTCGTCCACGGCCCGGTCGGCGATGTACATAAAGCCCACCGCCGCGGAGGAGGAGTTCACCATCTGCGCGGTCAGGGTGCCCTTGCCCACGGCGGACTGATATTCCTCCCAGACGCGGTCGATTTCGGCGGCGTAGGTCCCCTCGGTGTCGCACAGACAGGCGACGATATAGCTCAGCTCGGCGACGCAGTCCAGGGCCTGGGCGGCCATGCCCTTGGTGGAGCGGGCCGCGGCGTCGCCTGCCGCGTAATTGTCCCACACCGTTTCGATGCTCTTGCGCCAGGTGTTGTCCGTATCCAGGGCGTGGGCAAACAGGTAAAGGTATTCCACGGAGCGGTAAAGGCCGTTGACCTGGGTTTTCAGGGCGGAATTGGCGTTTGCGCTTTCCGTTTCGAAGGTGGCGTCGACGGTCCGGATGGATTTGGTCATGGAGCCGTCGTCCGCCTCGGCGCAGATGACGGAGAGCAGCCTCGCGCTGCTTACGGCGCCGTTGGCCTTCTGCCATTCGGCGGTTTCGCATTGGGCGTCGGTTTCCTCCCATTCCTTAAGGATGTTGGACACCTGGGTGCGGAAGGTGGCGGCCAGGGCCGCGGAGCCGGTCAGAATGAGCGCAAGGACAAGGGACAGGCAGCGGATTGTTTTTTTCATCTGTACATCCTCCCGTAAGAAATTCCGTATGACGCTGAGGATACGCCGCGCGGGGACGGATCATTTTTCCTGCGCCTTGCGCGCCAGGTAATCCTCATAGCCCATGTTGAAGTCGGCGATGGTGCCGTCGTCGTGCAGTTCGATGATGCGGTCGGCCACGGTGGAAACGAACTGGTGATCATGACAGGTGAAGATGACGGTGCCGGGGAAGGCGATCAGGGCGTTGTTCACCGCGGTGATGGATTCCAGGTCCAGGTGGTTGGTGGGCTGGTCCAGCATCAGGAAATTGGCGCCGGAGAGCATCATCCTTGAGAGCATCAGGCGCACCTTTTCACCGCCGGAGAGCACCTTCACGGGCTTGTAGACGTCGTCGCCGGAAAACAGCATCCTGCCCAGAAACTGGCGCATATAGGTTTCCAGCTGTTCGGGGGAATACTGGGCGAACCATTCCATCATGGTTTTGTCCGAACCCTCGAAATAAGGGGTGTTGTCGTGGGGAAAGTAGGATGTGGAGATGGTCACGCCCCACTTGAAGGATCCGCTGTCGGGCTGGATCTCCTCCGTGAGGATGCGGAAAAGCGCCGTGGCAGCCTGTTCATTGCCTACCAGGGCGATTTTCTGCCCCCGGGTGACCAGGAAGGACACCCCGTCCAGAAGCTTCACGCCGTCCTCGGCGGTATAGGTGACGTTATCCACGGTCAGGATGTCCTTGCCGGCCTCGCGGTCGGGGTTGAAGGCCACGTAAGGATAGCGCCGCGAGGACGCGGGCATTTCCTCCACCGTCAATTGGTCCAGCAGCCGCCGGCGGCTGGTGGCCTGCTTGGCCTTGGATTTGTTGGACGAAAAGCGCTGGATGAAGGCCTTGAGCTCCAGGATCTTTTCGTCCCGGCGCTTTTTCTGGTCGCTCATCAGGCGCTGCATCAGCTTGCTGCTCTCATACCAGAAGTCGTAGTTGCCCACGTACATCCGCACCTGATTGTAATCGATGTCCACGATGTGGGTGCAGATGTTGTTCAGGAACCAGCGGTCGTGGCTGACCACGATCAGCGTGCCGGGAAAGGACATCAGGAAGTTTTCAAGCCATGCCACGCTCTGGTTGTCCAGGTTGTTGGTGGGCTCGTCCAGCAGCAGGATGTCGGGATTGCCGAACAGCGCCTGGGCCAGGAGGACCTTGATCCTGTCGCCGCCGTTTAAGTCGGACATGAAAAGCGTATGCATGCTCACCGGGAGGCCCAGGCCGGTCAGGAGGGCCGCGGCGTCGCTTTCGGCGTTCCAGCCGTCCATTTCGGCGAACTCGCCCTCAAGCTCGGCGGCTTTTTCGCCGTCGGCGTCGGAGAAGTCGGGCTTTTCATACAGCGCCTCCTTCTCCTTCATGATGTCGTACAGGCGCTGATTGCCCATAATCACGGTATCAAGCACCGGATACGCGTCATAGGCGAACTGGTTCTGCTTCAGCGTGGAGAGCCGCTGCCCGGGAGGGATGACGACCTGGCCCGTGGTGGGCTCCAGATCGCCGGAAAGGATGCGCAGGAAGGTGGATTTGCCCGCGCCGTTGGCGCCGATGACGCCGTAGCAGTTGCCGGGGAGGAATTTGAGGTCCGCCCCGGAAAAAAGCTTCTGGCCGTTGAAATTGAGGGACACGTTGCTGACTGTAATCATGTTTTCTCCTGTTTACGGAATCGGTATTGGGGGCTTCGCTCGGCGGCGAAGGCAGGGGAAAGCGGGACGCGGGGGACGGGCCCTTACAGGACCCGGTTGTCGAATTTTTTGTTTTCCGAAAGCCTGACCAGGTCTTCCGCAGCGGTGCGGACGACGGCGGCCACCGAGGAGTCGGTATAAAAGGCCAGGTGGCGTGTCATCACCACGTTGTCCCGCTGGTTCAGGTAGGTCCACGTGCGGGACTTGTTGCGGTCGGGATGATACACGGCCCTCGTCAGATCTTCGCCTTCCTCGCAAACGTCCATGCCCAGGGCGCCTACCTTGCCGCTTTCAAGGGCGGCGGTCAGGGCCTCGGCGTCCATCAGTTCGCCGTTGGCGCAGTTGATCAGGACAACGCCGCTCTTCATCTGCGACAGCGCGCCTTCGTTTACCATGCGGCGGCTTTCCTCCGTGAGGCTGGCATGGAAGGTGATCAGGTCGCATTCCCGGAAAAGCTCTTCCTTTTCGACGTAGGTCCCGAGGGCGGCGGCGGTGTCGTTCTGTTTGGGATCGCAGCACAGTACGCGGCAGCCGAAGGGGGCGAGCAGCTGCATCACGCGGGTACCGGACCGGCCGGTGCCGACGACGCCCACGGTCAGGTCCTTCAGGTCCCTGCCCATCAGGCCGTTCAGGGAATAATCGCCGGCTCCGGCGCGGCGCAGGGCTTCCTTGTATCTGCGCAGGCACATCAGCATCAGCATCAGGGCAAAGGAGGCCACGCTTTCGGGATCCCCGCCGGCGCGGCACACCCGGATGCCGGCTTCCCTGGCCGCGTCCAGGTCCACGCAGCTTACGTCCTCGCTGCGGACGGACAGGTATTTGACGCCGCCGTTTTTCCAGCAGCGCAGAAGAAGCCGGTCGATCCTGACCCGGTCGGAGACGGAGACGGCGTCGTACTTGTCGGCGTCGTACACGCTTGAGGGGGTGGGAAGGGCGTCGGTCGTGTCGATCCGCACGTTCAGGGCGCGGGCCGCGGCTTCAAACGGCGCTCTTTCGGCTTCGGTGACATCGTAGGCAAAGATTTTCATCGCGTTTCCTCCTTTGTGACGGTATATATATTTTTTGTATTACCTGTTCTTTCCGTGGGCCTCGTCCCAGGCACGCCACAGGGGCGCGTAGAGGTTGACGTTGGCATTGTGCTCTTCCAGGGTGCGGGCAAAAGCCAGTTCGCCGCTGTCCGGCTCCTTGGTACAAAAATAGAGGTACCCCCCCGCGATGAATTCCTCATCGGGATACAGCGCGGCGCGGATGGCGGCCCGGGAGGGGGAGCAGATGGGCCCGGGCGGAAGGCCGGCGTTCAGGTAGGTGTTGTAGGGACTGTGGTAATTGAGGTCGGCGTCTGAGAGGCTCAGACGGTCGACGCCGGAAGCGTATTTCACCGAGGCGTCGCTGCCCAGGGGCATTTTCAGCCGGAGCCGGTTGTGGAACACCGCCGAAACCCGCGCGAAATCCGCCGTGCCGGCCTCTTTTTCGATGAGGGAGGCGAGGGTCATCACCTGGTCCATGGTCATGCCTAGGGCTTCGGCCCGCTCGTGTTCGCTTTCGGTGAAGACGGCGCCGGTCTGGCTCAGGAGCTTGCGGACGATGTCCGCGGGCGAGGCGGAGGTATAAATTTCGTAGGTGTCGGGGGCCAGGTAGCCCTCCAGGGCGTACATACGGCCGGCGGATGCGGAAGACGACAGGATGTCGCTGACGTAATAGTATGCACCGAAGTCCGCGCCTGTGCGGCAAAGGGCAAGGAACTCCGCGGTATCGGAGATCTGGCCGGTGCCCTTCAGGTATTCGGCGATGTCGGTCACCGTCCATCCGGGGATCACGGTGATGGTGCGCACCAGGGGATTGCCGTCGCCGGTCGTCAGCCGCTCCGCGATCTCGGCAAGGCTCATGCCGCGGTTCAGGACATAGTCGCCGCTTTGGATCTTTTGGCTGAGACCGAGAAAATCCGCGTAATACTTGAACACGGAAGCGGAACGGATCAGCCCGGATTCCTCCAGGTCGTTGGCGACCCGCGTGAGGCTCGCCCCGCTTTTTACCTGGAAGGTGATATCCCGGGAATCGGCGGGATCGGCAGGGGCGAAATAGGCGCGCTCAAAATGGTTCCATATGCTCATGGCGATGCCCGCCGACAGAAGAAACACGCACAAAACGATCAGGACCGGCCGAAGGACGGTCCACAGCGCACGGAAAAGAAGGGCCCGGCCCTCCTGGTCACGGGCCTTTCTGCGCCCGGAACGGCGGGCGGGAATTTGCTCTGACATGGATGCCTCCGTTTGTCCGGATGGGTAAGTCAGCGCGGCATCTCCATATCCGCCGCGGCGGCGACCAATTGCAGGATGTCCGCGGCCAGCTTCTGCAGACGCAGCTGGGCCAGCAGGTAGGCGGAGGTGCGCGGATCGTTGTACAAAAGGGCGCTCAGGCCCGAAAACCGCTGCACCGACACATCGTCGGCGCGGCTGCCGGAGGCGGCGGCGAGCTGCATTTCCATCTGCAGGCGGGCGTATTCGTTCAGAAGGGCTTTGACGCCCTCGTCTCCGGCGATCTCAGCCTTGCAGCGGGCGTAGTCCCTGTATTCCTCGCTCTCACGGATATCCGCGCAGAGGAGCCTGGCGCGTTCCATCGGATCCATGGTTTTTTCCTCCCGGGCCGGGGCCCTGATATGCTTATCCGGGGACAGTATACCATAAAACCGGCCGGGATGCACGGGAAAGGCGATTTTTACATCTTTTTATTGTAGAAAAAATAATTATATTTTATCAAATATTTTTTTGCAAAACCTGTTGACAAAGCTAAAATAATGAGTAAAATTATATTTGTTAAAACCAATTTGTGAGGGAGGAACACACCATGGGCTTTTACGATTACAGCGTCAGGAATCCCCAGGGAGAGGACGTCTCCATGAAGGATTTCGAGGGCAGGGTGGTGCTTATCGTCAATACGGCCACCGGCTGCGGCTTCACGCCCCAGTACAAAGAGCTGGAGGAAATGTACGAAAAGTATCACGACAGGGGGTTTGAGATCCTGGACGTTCCCTGCAACCAGTTCCGCAACCAGGCGCCCGGAACCGACGAAGAGATTCACGAGTTCTGCACGCTGAAGTACAGCACCCGTTTCCCGCAGATGAAAAAGAGCGACGTCAACGGCGAAAACGAACTGCCCCTGTATACCTACCTTAAATCTCAGAAGGGCTTCGAGGGCTTCGGCAAGGGCGTCAAGGCCATGATGATGAAAGCGGTTACCGCCGGCGTCCCGAAGGATTCCTCCGATATCCGCTGGAACTTTACCAAATTCCTGGTGGACCGCAAGGGGAACGTGGTCGCCCGCTTCGAGCCCACCGCCGACATGAGCGAGGTGGAAAAGGCCGCCGCGGCGCTGCTGTAAGGCCGCCGCGCGTTAAAAACCGTGCGCCGGGGATGCCGGCGGGGAAGGGAAGGGTACGCCATGGAACGTTATGACGCGGCGATTATCGGCACGGGCCCCGCGGGCCTGAGCGCGGCGGTGACGCTGAAACTGAGGAACAAAAACATCCTGCTCCTGGGCTCCAAAGACCTCAGCCGCAAGCTGAACCTGGCCCGCAGGATCGACAATTACCTGGGATTCCCGGGCATCGCCGGCGCGGATCTGGCCGCCCGCTTCAGGGAGCATCTGGAGGCGATGGACATCGCCGTCACCGAGGACAGGATTACGGCGGTCTACGCCATGGGGGATTATTTCGCTCTCCAGGGCAGGGAAATGTACGAGGCGTCGGCCGTTATCCTGGCCGGGGGCGTCAACCAGGGCAGGCCCATACCGGGCGAGGAGAGCCTTCTGGGACGGGGCGTCAGCTACTGCGCCACCTGCGACGCGGCCCTGTACAGGGGGAAGGATACGGTGGTGATCGGTTACAGCGACCGTGAGGAGAAGGAAGCGGAATTCCTCGCGGGCGTGGCCGCGAAGGTGACCTACATCCCGGCCTATCCCGGGGAGGCGCGCATGTCTTCAAATATCGAGGTCCTGCAGGCGAAGGTCCTGGAAATCCGCGCCGAGGGAAAAAAGCGCGTTGTCGTCACCGAAAACGCCGAGATTCCCGCGGACGGGGTCTTCATCCTGAGGGACGCCGTATCCGCCGGACAGCTGGTGCCGGGCCTGGAGACCGACGGCGCGCATGTAAAGGTTGCCCCGGACATGTCGACCAACCTTCCCGGACTCTTTGCCTGCGGGGACATCGCGGGTAAGCCCTATCAGTACATCAAGGCCGCGGGGCAGGGCAACACCGCCGCGCTGAGCCTTGCGGAATACCTGGCTGACAAAAAGCAGGCGTAAGTCCTGCCGGTGTGAGAACACAATAAAACAACAGGAGGAAAACAAAATGATTAACGAGATCAAAAACAACGACATGACCGAAGCGATGAAAGCCGACGTGGCGGTGGTGGACTTCAACGCCACCTGGTGCGGCCCCTGCAGGATGCTGGGCCCGGTGCTCCGGGAGATCAGCGACGACATGGCGGGCAAGGTGGCCTTCTACGGCTGCGATGTGGACGACAACGACGAGCTGGCGGCGAAATTCGGCGTGATGAGCGTTCCCACGGTGCTGCTCTTCAAAAAGGGCGTCAGGACCGATATGCAGGTGGGCTTCCGCCCCAAGGCGGATTACGTCGCCTGGATCGAGAAGAACCTGTAAAAAAACGACCGGGGCCGGCCTTTGGGGCCGCCCCGGAATCCTTATGTCCCCAGGGGGACAGGACGGAAAGGACGCGATGGGTCATGGACGATAAAACGGCGCAGGACGAGCTGCTTCGGCTGGACAGGCAGCTGTGTTTCCCGCTGTACGCGGCGGCGAGGAAAATCGTGAACCTTTATACGCCGTATTTCAGGCCCCTGAGCCTGACCTATACCCGATACATCGTGCTGATGTGCATGTGGCAGCACGGGAGCATGACGATGGGGGACCTGTGCCGCAGGCTGTACCTGGATTCCGGCACCCTGACGCCGCTGCTTAAAAAAATGGAGGCCGAGGGCCTGGTCACAAGGAAGCGGTCCAGGGAGGACGAGCGGGTGGTCATGGTGGACCTGACCGAAAAGGGCCTGGACATGAAGACCAGCGTGCGCCCGATTCCCGCCTGCGTGGGCAGCTGTCTTAAACTGACCGAAACCGAGGCCGCAACGCTGTACGGCCTTTTGTACAGAATTCTGGAAGACGAACCGGAGGAAAATCATGAGCCTGACGCGTGAAAAAACGGTGGTGCGCACCGGGCTGATCGGAATAGGCGCCAATGTTCTCCTGGCGGGCTTCAAGGCGCTTTTCGGCGGGCTGGCCCATTCGGTGGCCATGGTCATGGACGCCGTGAACAACCTGAGCGACGCGCTTTCGTCCCTGGTGACCATCGTCGGCACCCGGCTGGCCGGGAAAGCGCCGGACAAGGAGCATCCCATGGGCTACGGGCGCGTCGAATACCTGACCGCCCTGATCGTGTCCGCCATCGTGACGGGGGCCGGCGTCAGCGCGCTGATCGAATCGGTCCGGAAGATCATTCATCCGGAGGCCGCCGATTACAGCGCCGCCTCGCTGATCGTCATCGGCGTGGCCGTGGCGGCCAAGCTGGCTTTGGGGACCTATACCCGCAAAAAAGGCGAGGAAACGGACAGCGACGCCCTGAAAGCCTCGGGCGCCGACGCGCTGTCCGACGCCGTCATTTCCTTTGCCACGCTGGTCGGCGCCGGCATCAGCCTGATCTGGAACGTCAACCTGGAGGGCTGGCTGGGCGCGGCCATCGCGATCCTGATCGTCCGCTCCGGCGTTACGATGACCATGGAGACCCTGGGGGATATCCTGGGGCGCCGCACCGAGGCGGGGCAGGCCGCCGACATCAAGCGGGACATCCGGGCCTTCGACGGGGTTCTGGGAGTGCATGATCTGTACCTGGATTCCTACGGGCCGGGGAAAATGGCCGGATCGGTCCATATCGAGGTGGACGACCGGATGACGGCGGACCGTATCGACGCCCTCAGCCGTTCGGTTTCGGCGATGATCCACGAAAAATACGGCGCCGTCGTGACCTGCGGGATTTATGGCGTGAACATGAGGGACGAACATGTGGTGGCCCTGCGGCGGGAGATCCGGGAGGCGGTCATGTCCATGCCCGGGATTTTGCAGATGCACGGCTTCCGCCTGGACGAGGAAAAGAAGGAAATCACCTTCGACGTGGTCCGGGATTTCTCCGTCCGGGATACGGCCGCCATGGTGGGGGACCTGGAGAATATGCTCAAAAAGCTCCATCCCGAATACGCGTACCGGATCGTTCCGGACCTGGACCTGACGGACTGACATACAGCGGCTCCGGCGGAAAAACCGCCGGAGCCCTTTTGCGTCCCCGTCAAAGAACGATGCGCGCCGGACAAAAAAACACCTCCCGGGCGGAAGCCGGGGAGGCGGCCGGAAAGAGACATGAGGAGGCGCTCTTCCCGGCAGGGAATGGACCCGGGGCGGCAGCAACGCCCGAAGGGGCCCGTCGGTCGGATTCGGCGCGGAACAGGTTCCGCAATCAAAGAATAGCACGGGGACGGTCACACATCGGACACTGATTGGGGGAGGATGAGCGCGCCGAAATATATTTTTACCATTTACGGTAACAAGTTAGTGTTGTCTTATCCGGGGTGAGGGTGCTAAGATAAATACACGCAATAAAGCGGAATTAATGGAGGTGTCATTATGGCTTACAAGATCAGTGATGAATGCATCGCGTGCGGCGCCTGTGCCGCTGAATGCCCCGTCGAAGCGATTTCCGAAGGCGACGGCAAGTACGAAATCGATCCCGAAAAGTGCATCGAGTGCGGCGCCTGCGCCAGCACCTGCCCTGTCGGGGCCCCCGCCCAGGAGTAATCCCGCGGCGATGATCCCGTTTGCAAAGGGATAAGCGCATATCGGTAAAAACCAGCGGATATCCGGCTGCGAGCCCGGGTATCCGCTGTCGGCGTTCTGCGGAAGTAAAAACCCGCCTCCCGGATTGACGGAAGGCGGGGTTTGTTTTTGCGCGAACGGGGACGGCTTATTCCCTGATCCTGCGCCTGATCAGGAGAGAAAGGCCGACAAGGTACACGGCGGCAAGCGCGAAGGTGACAAAGCACATCGCGGAGGACCGGGCGGCCAGGGAGACGAAAACCAGAAGCGGCGCGCCGAGCACGATGCCGTAGGAGGAGCCGATGACCAGGTTGTTGGCGGCCGGTGTCTTCAGCTCCGGATCGATCTGGCGCAGAAGAAGGATGCCGGACCCGATGGTTCCCGTCAGCATGCCGTACATGGAGATAAGGCCCTCCCGGGTGTAATCCGGGTAGGCCCGGCGGGCGGCCCATTTCAGGAAGAACCAGGTGACGGCGGCGCCCGCCGCCACGGAAAGCAGGAAGGGAAGCCATAGACCGGAAATGTCCTGGATCCGGATGGAGGCGATGCCCGCGGTGATCATCAGGTCGAAAAACAGGCCCGAAAGGCGGCTGAGGAGGTAATTGTTGCGGTATTCCCGGTGAATAACGCCCTTTTCGGTCATCCTGTCCAGGATGCGCCCGAAGAGCAGCGCCAGAGCGGAGCCGATGATGAAATTAAAGCCCCAGAGCAGGGAGGAAAGGGTGCCCGCCAGTCCGGGGGAAACGGCGGCCAGCGCCGAGGTGATCCCCAGGGTGAAGAGGTATGTGACCAGGTAGACCCCGAGCACCATGACGAACTGCACCGAGAAACGGTCGATGGAATCGGAGACCGGAATCTCGTTGGGCTCCCGGAACATGCTCAGGCTGTTCTCGCCCTGCTGGGAGGCTGTCTGCGGCGTTTTTCCGGAATCCCTGCGGACGGACCAGACCCTGAGGATCAGGACGCCGACGGTGCAGGCGCACAGATACCCCGCGGCGGCGATGGCCAGGCCGTAGCTGCGGCCCCCGGCAAAGCCCATGCTTTCATAGGTGGACCCGATGTTGTTCGCCTGTCCGGGCCCCTGTCCGAAGCCCATGGGCAGAAGCAGGCCCGAGGCCTGGAACACCCGGGGCATGAACGGGCTGAGTCCCATGGAAATGGCCAGGCCCGTCAGCGCCTGGACAAGGTAGGCGCCGACGATGATGGCGCCGGATTTGAGCCCGGTCGCCCGTCCCCGGCGTTTTCCGTCCTCCCCTTTGGGACGCAGGGCGCGCCGCAGCGACATCGCGATGAAGCCCAGGCCGATGGTATGATACACCAGCATTTCAAGGATCGCTTCGTCAAGCTTCAGGAGGCCTGTTTCCCGGAGGATCAGCAGAAGGAATCCCGCCAGAACCGCCGTGGGAATCATCGCCTTGCGCAGAAAGGAAATATTGCGCAGAAGGAGCATCGCGGCGCCGAGAGCCAGGGCCAGGATGCCCAACTGGAGGATCAGGGACCACATTTCGGTATTTGCAGCTGAATAATCCATTTTGGGCCTTTCTTGCGGGAAGGTCGGTTGGGAAAGCGCGCTTTGTGCCGCGCGCGGGGGACGGATTGCCGGAAAAAAGCTTATTCCGCGCTTCCGGCGGACGGACGCTGCCGGCGGTACAGGTATTTGCGCAGGCACAGGGGCCTGGGGGAGTGGACCTCATAATACCGGTTGTCGTATGTAAAAGCCAGCTTCGTTTTCTGCATCAGGGCCATTTCCCGGATACCGGAAAAGGGAAATACGGATTTCCCGATCCGGAAGGACTGCCCGTCCGCCCCGAGACCGCCCCTCGCCCGGAGGGCAGGAGCGCTGTCCGGGAGGATTTCGTACAGAAGATAGTCCTCGCCCTCCTCCTTCAGCGCCATGTCCGGGTCCCGGGAAAGCATGTCGGAAAACGCGTCCGTCTGCCAGCGGTCCCATTCGCAAAGGTCGCCGAAGGGCGCGTCTCCCCGGGGCAGGAGGCATTCGTCCAGGTCCACGTCAAGCCCGCAGGAACACAGGATCCGGCTGCCTTTTCCCCGCAGCGTACCTATCCCGCGGCATTCGGGGCAAAGGAAAAGCAGGGAGGAAAGGCTCTCGGCCCGTTTTTTGCAGCGGTAAGGGACGCGCTCCTTTTTCTGCGCGGCGAAGGCGTCCTCGAAAATTTCCTTCTCCACCAGGGCCGTGATTTCGTCCGGCTCCATGAGGGCAAGCTCCTGCGCGGAATGGATGCCGGCGACCGTGCCCCTGACCTTTCCCCTGCGCAGGCCGTCCGCCCACCTGGGGAAGGTGAAGTATCCCCCGTGGATGCGGTAGGTGACGAGGGAGGCGCCGGAGGCCTTGATCATGGGGGCCGTGCCGGGGTGGATTTTGCCGGTCAGGCCGTTCCAGGACGTTTCGCCCTCGGCGAAAATGCACACATTTTTGCCCTTCCTCAGGGCGCGCACGGTACTCAGCGCCGCGGCGGCCCCGCTGGCGCCCTTGCGCCGGGCAATCAGGCTGAACGCGCCGAAGAGGACGGCGCGCAGGCGGGGTTTGAGCCGCAGGATGTTTTCGCTGGCGACGTAGGTGATGGCTTTCCTGGGGGAGGCCAGGCCCAGCATCACCGGATCCAGGTTGGTTACGTGGTTGCAGATGATCAGATACGGTCCACCCTCGGGCAGGGGTTCCATGCTGAGGCCCATGTACCTGCGGATGGCCGGCCCCAGCAGTCGGCACAGAACGCGCCAGGTCCTTTCCTGATCCATATTATCTTACCTGATCGGATATTCCGATGCCCAGCACCTCGTTCTGCGGACGGTCCTTGTTGGTCGCCGAGCCGGAATAGGTGCCGATTTTGTTGATGCGCTGTCCCATGAAGATCATGCAGGCGGTCTGGCCGCCGTCCAGGTTGATGGCCTGGGTACAGCCAAGGCGCTTCATGGTTTCCGCCATCCACATGCAGGAGCCGCCCTCGGAATAGGTGGAGGCAAGGCGTCCCTCCAGCAGCACGCACCAGTAGTGCCCTTTTTCAACCATGCCGAAGGCGGTGCGGGGGTTGTCCACGTCGCCGAAGGCCGCGGACCTGGGCGAGATTTCGCCGTTCTGCACCAGGATGGGACCGAAGGACAGCACGTCCCGGGCGCCCTCCGCGGCCAGCGCCTTGCCGGTGGTCTCGCCGTTCAGGAACAGCTTTACCCCGCCGTCGGGATAGATGGCGCAGATGTCCAGGGGCGGATAGACCGACGACGTGGGTTTTTTGGGCACGTCGTACATCAGGTTTCCCCGGCGGATCACGATGCCGATGGGATAGGTGTAGCTGACTTCCTTCTGCCGCGCCACGCGGTAGATGAAAAAGTCGGAGTTCATCGCGAACACCAGATGGTGCTGCCTTGCGATGGCGTCCGGGTCGGTCAGCACCGAGGAGCGGGTGTAGCGGCTTTCGTCGTAGGCGTAGGTGGTGAACATGTCCTCCTCGGGCTTGCAGAAGATCTCGGCCTCGTACCAGCGCATCAGCTTGGGGCTCTTCTGCTGGACGCGGTGGATCTCCACCCTGAGGGAGGAGGAAGCGTAAAGCCATACGCCTGCTTCCTCGTCGGCCAGGGAGAATTCTCCCTGTCCCTCGGGCATGAAGCCGTCTTCCGCCAGGGCGGGGAAGAGGGGGGAGATGTTTTCGGTGGAGGCGACGACGCTCCCGCGCTTTTCGGGAGCGGCGGTCGGCGTCGCGGTCGGCGTCGCGGTGGGTGCCGCGGTCGGCGTCGGGGTGGGTGTCGCGGCAGGCGCCGCCGCGGTGGCTGCGGCGGGTTCCGCGGTTTCATCCGGTGTGGGTTCGCCCTTTTCCGCGGGCTCCGGGGAGGTTTCCGGCGTCCCGGCGGGGGCGAGGGTCTCCGGCGCCGGAGCGACGCCCGCGGCCGGCGAGAGGACAAAGGGAGCGTCCTTATCGCCGCTTCCGGACGCCACGACAACGAGCGCCAGATCGACCCACAGAGCCGGGCGGACGCCGGTGGTGCGGGAATGGACGCCGGTGCGGCCGAGCTTGCCGTCCTCGATGATGCGTCTCTGCTGCAATTCCTGCTGGGCGGAGGCGTCCCTCAGCCACCAGGGACTGTAACGCACCCGACCGGAATAGGAATCCAGGCCCCGGGAACGGGCGTAGGCCGTGCCCTCGGCGCGATGATCATTGTTGTCCGGGAAACCAAAGGCCTCCGTCCGCACCTCGTCGGCGGTGAGCAGGGTGACATAGGCTTTGTCGGCCGCGTTTTGGCGGATGACCGCCCGCTCGGAAGCGGTGAAGGCGGTTTCAAGGAATTCCCCGTTCAGCCAGAGATACAGTTCGCTGCCCTCCCAGCCGCGGTAGTTTTCCTTGTCGGACTGTACGGGACGGCTGTCCAGAATGTATTCCGACAACAGATACGCCGCGCCGTTTTCCACGGTCAGCACCCGCCAGAGGATCGGCTCGGGGCTGTCGGCGGACGATATGGGGAACACGCCCAGGGTCACATAAGCGTACCCTTCGTTTTTGTCATAGCCGCTGAGGGCGAAGGGCTCCGACGCGAAAGCGCCGCCAAGGCATGCCAGGGCGAGGAACAGGGAAAGAATCTTTTTTGTCATCGGTCACAATCTCCTGTAAGTCATTCGTCTTCGGCGCTGTTCCATCCGAGAACATAGGGGTCTTCCATCGTGCCGGCGCCCGAAAGAATCAGGCATACGCGCAGGTCGATGTTGACGGCGGGACGGACGCCCAGGTCCCCGGCCTGTACGTCGATGCGGCCGGTCTTGCCTTCGTCCATCACCCGGCGCTGCTGGTTTTTGTTGGTGTCGGAGCGGGTGCGGCTCCACCAGGGGGAATAGCAGTGACCTTTGGAATAGATATAGAGCTTCTTGGGATCCCCGGTGGTTTTGGCATAATCCGTGGAGAGGCACCGGCGGGCGTTGTTTGAGACAAAGCCCAGTTCGGCGCTCTGCATTTCCGAAGCGGTGATCAGCGTGACCAGGCCGCCGTCCTCGGTGCGGTTGATCAGGAGCCTCTGATCGTCTTCGGAAAAGGCGGTGTCCCTGAACACGCCGTTCAGGTACATGAACAGGTCCGAGGTATCCCAGGAGCGGTAGGTATTGCGGTCCGAATGGATCCGTCCCGCCTCCAGGATGTATTCGGACAGGAGATAGGCGCTGATCCCGTCGGTGGAAAGCACCCGCCACAATATGGGGCGGACGGTGCCGTCGCCGTCGGTGGGGTAGGCTCCCAGGGAAACGTAGACGTAGCCCTCCTTTTTTGAATAGCCCCGGAGCGCGTCTCCGGCGGGGACCGGCAGGCCTTCCCCGTCGGAAAAAGCGCCGGGCGCAAGGGCGCAGAGGGAAACCAGGAGCGCGAGAAGGGATATAAGCCGTTTCATTATATTCGTTCCTTTCCGGAGAAGCGGTCGTCAGTCCCTCTCCATGGTCATTTCAAAGGATGAGATACGGCACAGAGCCTTTGCCCGGGCGCCGCAGACAATGGGCATCGACGGCGGAACGTGGCCGATGTCAAGGTCCATGACGACGGGCACGTTCAGGTCCCTCAGGTGGTACATGGCGGCCTCGTACATATCCAGCCCCATGACCTTCTCGCCCATGTGCAGCGGCCTTCCGATAAGGAAGCCGGAGGCGCGGCGGAACCAGCCGGCCTCCTTCAGCTGCCATATGGCCCGCCGGAGAGACAGGGGATTCAGATCGCAGGATTCCAGGAACCACAGGACGCCTTCGTCCCCGTAGCGGCGGTTGAAATCCTCAACGCGGTCAAAACGGGTGCCGACAAGGTTGCACAGGCAGTCCAGGCATCCGCCCAGCAGACGCCCCTCCAGGCGGACCACGCGGCATTTGTCCCCCTTCTTGGGGTCGTGGAGACGGTAGCGGGTGCGCCTTGTCAGGTTATAGGGGGCCAGGGGATGGTCCTCGTCCTTCAGGGGGGTCTGCTGCCATTTTTTGTAGCCGCGCACGGTCAGGCTTTCGCCGCTGAGGATCTCCATGGCCTTGTCCAGGGATTCATCCCACGGCTCCATGCCGAAGGAGGCGGCGCAGGGCCCGTAGACGGCGGCGGTGTCCAGAAGGGTGGCGGACAGGAACACGTAATTGGTGTTGTCGGAATAGCCCATGTACCATTTGGGCGGGGCCGCGGCGATGCGTTCAAAGTCCATATAGGGGATAACCTCGCACATCAGCTCCCCGCCGCCGCAGGAAATCAGCGCGTCCGACCTGGGGTCGAGAAAGCTGTCGGTCAGTTCCCGGCCGCATTTTTCCGGGGTGTTGGATATTCCCACCCCGCAGTCGGCGTAGCAGTTCGGCCCCAGGACCGTGCGGTATCCCAGACCGCGGAAGGTTTCAAGGGCATGGTCGAAGGCCGTTTTATAGGGCTCCGTCGCGCAGCCGAAGGACGGCGCCAGGAAGCCGATGGTCCCTTTCGGGGGCAGAGGCCGGGGAAAACGCATGGGCATGCTCCTCCTGATCCTTTGATCGAAAGCGGGCTCTGTCCCGTGACGCGCGCGGGACGGCCTTTTACGGGGCGCCGTCCGGGGCGAAGGTCCCGCCGATGTCGAAATAGAGGGTATCGTCCTTTTTCCCGCTGAGGGAAAAACCGCCGCCGTCCGTTCCGAGGACCATTTCCAGCCGGTCGCCGGGAAGGACCTCGTGGCGGTAATCCACCGTAAACACGGCGATCCGCTTTTTTTTCATCATATCGATGCCCAGGGCATCGCACAGCCAGTCGGCGTAGCGGGTGTTGTTCACATGCCCGTTGGCGTCCAGGTCGCTGTAGCGCGGTTCGGCATAAAAGACCCGTTTCTCATTTTCGATGAGGGGCGGGGAGGAAAAGCGGGTGAAGGCAGGCTCCCGATCCGGGGTCGGAATCATCGCGCCGATCTCCGGCGCGTTTTTCATCCTGCGGTCCTCCACGCTGCAAAGGACCCACTGGGTGGCGCAGTCGAGGACCGGTTTTTCCTCCCCGTCCGTGACGGTAAAGTACCGGGGGAAGATCATCCGCCTCATGGGCGCGGCCCATGTGGCAATCTTCACCTTTTCGCCGAGGGAAGGCATGCGGCGGACGCGGATTTCGGTGCGGGTCAGGACCCAGACCAGGCCGTGCTCCCTGATCAGGTCCAGCCTTCCGCAGCCGAGGAGCTGACATTGCTTTCCCGCCAGCTCCTGCAGCTGCACCAGGATGTCGCTGAAGCGCCACAGGCCGCTGACGTCGGCGGAGCAGGTTTTTACGAGGTATTCCTCGCTCAGGAAGGCATAGGGATGATCGGTCACGTTTCCACCTCTGATAAGAAAGTCAGGTTAGAGAAAAATCATACTCTCATGATGTCTGAGCGCTGGTGAAAGCAGGAAAAAACTTCGGGGATCACAGCCCGTACAGGGCAGTGTATTTGTCCGTCAGGTAACGGACGTAGCATTCGGGGTCGAAGGGGGCGCCGTCGAAAGCGTTCAGGAGCAATTCCTTCGGGTCCAGCATGCGCCCGTGGCGGTGGATCCTCTCCCTGAGCCAGGAGGTGACCGGGGACAGGTCTCCGGCGGAAATCGCACCCTCCACGTCCACGGTTTTTTTCATTGTGTCAAGCATCTGGGCGGCATAGGCGCTGCCCAGCGCGTAGGAGGGGAAGTATCCCAGCATCCCGCCGGACCAGTGGGAATCCTGAAGGACGCCCTCACGGTCGCAGGAAGGGGCGACGCCCAGATATTTCCGGTACATTTCCGCCCAGGCGCCGGGCAGGTCCGCGCATTTGAGGTCCCCGTCGAACAGGGCCTTTTCCAGTTCGTAGCGGATCATGACGTGCAGGGGATAGGTCACCTCGTCGGCCTGGGTGCGGATGAGCGAGGGAGTTACCAGGTTGGCCGCCCGGTATACGTCCTCCGGGAAGCGGGAACGCATTTCCCCGGGGAACAGTTCCGAGATCACGGGGAAAACGCGGCGGATAAAGGCCTCGCTGCGGCCGATGATGTTCTCGTAAAAACGGCTCTGGCTTTCATGGATGCTCATGGAGGAGCCGCGGCCCAGGCAGGTGAACTGCAGGTCCTCGCCGACGCCGGATTCATACAGCGCGTGGCCGCCCTCGTGCACCACGCTGTAGAGGCTCAGCAGCAGATCTTCCGTGTGGTAATGGGTGGTGATGCGCACGTCCCAGCGGGAAAACGCGTCCGTGAAGGGATGCTCGGTCTCCGCGGCGGCGCAGCGTTCCCTGTCCAGCCCCAGGAAGTCCATCAGGTATTCGGTGAGCCGCTTCTGGTCCTCCACGGGATAAAAACCCCTGACGGAGGGAGGCGCGCTTTTTTCACCGATGGCCCGGATGAGGGGAATGAGGCGCTCCTTCAGAAGGGCGAAAAAGGGATCGAGCGCCGCGCGGGTCAGGCCTTTTTCGTATCCGTCCAGAACGGTGTCGTAGGGATCGGCAGCGCCGTCCCGGTACAGGGCGAAGCGGCGGCTGAAATCCAAGATTTTTTCCAGCCAGGGCAGGAAGGAGGCAAAATCGCTCTTTTCCTTGCTTTCGTGCCATACGTCGGTCGCGACGCTGACGATGCGGGCGTATTCGGTGTACTCCGCCATGGGAACGCAGGATATGCGTTTGAAATCCCGCGACAGCTCCTGCGCCTGACGCCTTGCGCGGGCGGGAAGGCGCGGGGCGGCCTCCTCCATCTCGCCCAGCAGGCGGCGGGTACTCTCGCCGCTTAGCAGGCGGTACTCCTCGCCGGCAAGGATTCCCACGGTCTTTTCCCGCGGACGGGAGGAGCCCTTCGGGGCGGCGGTGACGCCGTCCAGGTTCAGGACGCCCAGGGCGTGGCGGAGGGCGAAAAGGCGGTTTTCCAGGTCCTCCAGGGAGGACAGCATTTCCACGATATCCATGATATAACTCCTCACTGGTAATAATCAGATGTCGACTTTTTCGATCTTTACCCGGGGAAGGAGCGCTTCCGCGTCCTCAGGGCCGGGCATTTCGGTGCCGGGCAGGGATACCGCGGCAGCGGCCGCGGCGCAGCCCAGCGCCAGGGCCGCGCGGGCGCCGTCCCCCCGGCAAAGGGAAAAGCACAGGGCGGAGAGCAGGCTGTCCCCCGCGCCGTGCAGGGACCTGACGGGGACCTGAAGCGCCGGGGCGTAAAGGGCTTCCCTTTCCGTGACGTAGACCGCGCCGTCCCCGCCCAGGGACAGGCATACCGCGCCGACGCCGGTCTTTGAGATCAGGCGGTGCGAAAAAAGGCAGCATTCTGCGATCCCCCGGGGCTCAAGCCCCGTCAGGCGGGCAAATTCCTGCCGGTTGGGCTTGATCAGGTCGGGCTTTTCGTCAAGAGCCGCCTTCAGGGCGCCGCCGTCGGCGTCCACCGCCGTAAAGCAGCCCTTGTGCCGCAGCCGGGGGATCAGGCGGGCGTAAAAATCATCCGGCACGCCGGGAGGCAACGAACCGGTCAGCATACAGAAATCACCCGGCGAGGCTTCAGTCTCCATGGCCGACGCGCACATTTCGGCCGCCTGCGGGGGGACGGGAGCCCCTTCCTCGTTGATCTCCACCATGCCGCCCTGGGTGCGGATCTTCAGGTTGATCCGAAGTCTTCCGGGAACCGGGACCGCGCCGAAGGCGATCCCCTCGCGGCGGAGGAAGGACGCAAGGCGCTCCCGGTCGTCCTCCGGCATGAGGAGCGAAAGGGCGCTTACGGCGCCGAAGCGCGAGGCCAGGACGGCGGTGTTGATCCCCTTGCCGCCGATATCGTCCCGGACAAAGCGCGCCCGGTTGGTGGACCGGACGTCGAAGACGGGGCAGTCCATGGTCCTGTCGACGCTGGGATTCATGCACAGGGAAAAAAGCTTCATACGGTTTCCTGATAAAAAAGTCGGGTTTGAAAAAGATGGACTCTCATGGCGGCGGGGCCGGCGAGCGCGGAAAACCTTCGTTCAGCGGCCGTTGTTCGCAAGAGCCTTGATGGCGGCGACCATGTCCTCCTCCGAGCCTTCGCAGCCGTTGACGTACCACCACCGGACCGCCGCCAGGACGCCCCCGACGTAATATTCCGCCGCGAGGGCGGGGGAGGCGGGCAGAGCAAAGCCGGGATGTTCGACATATTTTTCAAGGATGACGGTCAGGTCCTTCACCCAGGCGTCGCCAAATATCCTCAGCGGTGAGATGCTTCCGGGAACACTGCCGGTGATGGCGTCGATATATTGACGGTATTTCCGCAGAAAACGCAGGACTTCGGTGAGAATGCCGGTCAGGTAGTCTTCGATCCCGGTGATTGGGTCCCCGCTGAAATTCGCCTGCCGGAGGAACTCCTTCTGCTTGCCGCGGATGAACCAGACCAGGAAATCCTGCTTGTCCTTAAAATGCTGGTAAAAGGTGGTGCGCCGGACCATGGCCCGTTCGCATATCTCCCGAACGGTGATCTGATCGAAGTTTTTTTCCCTGAGAAGGGAGACGAAAGCGTCACCGAGCAGTTTGTATGTCCTTTGAACGCGCAGGTCCACATGAACGGTATCGCTGTGCTTGCCCACGTTTTTCCTCCTTCCCGGGTCGCCGGAGCCGCGGATTTCCGTTCCCGGCCGCAAATCCGGGACGGCGAAACTCCCCGGCCGCAGGGCCGGAAAGCGTCTTTTTCCGATTATTATAGGAAAATGGAGCGTGATTGTCAATTATCTATCTCGGGGGCCTGTTCTGTCCCCCAAATTTAATAATTGCGAAATTATTACGGATGCAAGTCGTTTTCGCAATAATTTTGACCGCTGAATGTAAAGAATCGGACGTGGCCGCCGGTGGATAAAAAGGCGCCTCCCGGCGGTGGATAACTCTTCTTCCGGAGGGGAAGTTATCCACCGCCGATGGCCAAAACCCGCCAAACATCGCGGATTTTTGTGGAAAACCATGTGGATAAAGTGGAAAACTGCCCGCATGGCGGAAGAACGCCGTTTTTTTGCCGCGATTCGCCAAAACATCGGGGAATACGCCCGTCCTTCGGACGGAAGGTATCCTCCGGGCGGCGCGTGGGCGGTGGAAAACCGGGAGACGGACGGGACGCGGAAAAAATTCATGCTTTTTTCACTTGACATCCTTCCGCCGGCGGAATGTGAAAAAAGAGTCCGGAAAAAGCGCGAATGAACGGATTTGCGGTAAAAAATATCGTTTCGGGAAGGTATCATCCCGGCGCGTTCAATGGTATAATGAGACTGACCGATCTAAAATGAAGGAGGCGTCCCCGATATGAAAATGACCTTTCGCTGGTATGGCAGCGCCATCGACCCGATTCCTCTGAAATATATCAGGCAGATTCCGGGCATGACGGGCATCATGGGCATGCTGGACAAGCCCGCCGGCGCGGACTGGCCCGAGGAGGAGATCAGGGCCCTGACGGAGGAAGTCAACGCCGCAGGCCTTGAGTGCGAGGTGATCGAATCCGTCAACGTGCATGAGGACATCAAGCTGGGCGGCGGCCGGAGAGACGAATACATCGCCAATTATATTTCCACCGTGCGCACCCTGGCCAAATACGGCGTGAAGGTCATTATCTACAATTTCATGCCGGTCTTTGACTGGCTCAGGACCGACCTGAAGCGCGTAATCCCCGAGGACGGGAGCAACAGCCTGTACTTTGACGAAAAGGACCTGGGCGAAATGGGCCCCCTGGAGATCGTGCGCCGCACCGCGGAGGATTCCCAGGGCTTTACGCTGCCGGGATGGGAGCCGGAAAGGCTGAGCCTGCTGGAGGAGACCCTCAGGCGCTATGAAAGCGTCGGCCCCGACGACCTCCGGGCCAATTACAAATACTTCCTGGACGCGGTGATCCCGGTTTGCGAGGAAGCGGGCGTCCGCATGGCCTGCCATCCCGACGACCCGGCCTGGCCGATTTTCGGGCTGCCCCGCATCGCCCACAGCCAGAGCGATTTTGACAAAATCTGCGCCCTGCATGACAGCCCCGCCAACACCGTGTGCCTGTGCACCGGCTCCCTGGGGTCCGACCCCGCCAACGATATCCCCGCCATGATCCGCCATTTCGGCTTAATGAACCGCATCGGCGCGCTGCACGTCCGCAACGTAAAGCACCTGGGCTACCGGCATTTCCGCGAGGCGGCCCACGTGTCAGAATACGGCGACCTCAATATGTACGACATCATGAAGGCCATTTACGACACCTGCCCGGATTCCTATATCCGGCCGGACCACGGCAGGATGATCTGGGACGAGCAGGGCAGGCCGGGCTACGGCCTGTACGACCGCGCCCTGGGCGCCGTCTATCTCAGGGGCGTCTGGGAGGGCATTGAAAGGAGCGGGAACAAATGAAGGTATCGCTGAGCGGCATCAGGGACGCCGCCGCCTGGGAGAAAGCGGGCGTCGTCCTTCCCCGGTTTGACATTTTGAAAATGCGCGCCGCGACGCGTGAAAAACCCGTCTGGGTGCACTTCGGCGCCGGCAACATCTTCCGCGCCTTCATCGCCGACCTTCAGCAGCGCCTGCTGGACTCCGGGGACGCGGAGTGCGGCATCATCGCCGCCGACACCTTCGACGTGGACAACATCCGCATGATCTACGGCGGATACGACAACCTGACCATGGCGGCCACCCTCAACGCCGACGCCACGGTGGACCTGAAGATCATCGCCTCGGTGGCGGAGGCCCTGGTGGGGCAGACCGGGGCGGCGGAGGACTGGGCGAGGCTTACGGAGATTTTTGAAAACCCGGCCCTGCAGATGGTCTCCTTCACGATCACCGAAAAAGGCTACGCCCTGCTGGGCCTTGACGGGAAGCCCACGAAAATGGCCCTCGCCGATATGGAAAACGGACCGGACAAGCCGGTGCACTGCATGAGCGCGGTGACGGCGCTTTTGTACTGCCGCTACAGGAAAAACGGCGCCCCCGTCGCCGTGGTCAGCATGGACAACTGCTCCCACAACGGCGAAAAGCTGAAAAGCGCCGTTCTGACCATGGCCCGCGCCTGGAAGGAGCGGGGCTTTGCGGACGAAGGCTTTATCGATTACCTGTCGGACGAGAGCCGGGTCTCCTTCCCCTGGAGCATGATCGACAAGATCACGCCCCGCCCCGCCCCGTCGGTGCGGAAGATCCTGGAGGACAAGGGCATCGAGGACATGGCCCCGATCCTGACCCCCAGGGGCACCTACCTGGCGCCCTTCGTCAACGCCGAGAAAGCCCAGTATCTGGTGGTGGAGGACCGCTTCCCCAACGGCAGGCCGCCCCTTGAAAAGGCGGGGGTTTATATGACGGACCGGGATACCGTGAACCGCACCGAACGCATGAAGGTGACCACCTGCCTCAACCCGCTGCACACGGCCCTGGCGGTATACGGGTGCCTGCTGGGCTATGACCTGATCGCCGACGAAATGAAGGACGCGGACCTGACGCGCCTGGTGGAAACCATCGGCTACAGGGAAGGCCTGCCTGTCGTCACCGATCCGGGCATCCTTTCCCCGAAGGCCTTCATCGACGAGGTGCTCACCCAGCGCCTTCCCAACCCCTTCATGCCGGATACGCCCCAGCGCATTGCCACCGATACCAGCCAGAAGGTGCCCATCCGCTTCGGTGAGACCATCAAAAGCTACATGGCCGATCCCAGGCGGGATCCCGCGTCGCTGATCGGCATCCCGCTGGCCCTGGCCGGGTGGCTGCGCTATCTTGTGGGGCTGGACGACGAGGGACGGGAGATGCCCCTGTCCGACGACCCGATGCTGGAGGAGCTCAGGGGCGCCCTCGCGGGCGTGAAGCTGGGCGATCCCGCTTCCTGCGAGGGAAAACTGGCCGCCATCCTCAAAAACCCCGTGCTCTTCGGCGTGGACCTGTATGAGGCGGGCCTGGGCAAAAAAGTGGAGGAGCTCTTCGCCGCCGAAATGAAGGGCCCCGGCGCGGTCCGCGCCGTGCTGAAGGAAGCCCTGGCGCTCTCCTGACCGCGGCGGCCGGGGAGATCCTTCCGGCAGGACCCCGGACGGATATGCTTTATACGGATATGCTCTTTCCGGAAATCGAATCAGAAAAAAAGCGCCGACCGGAAGTAATTCCATAGGCTGATAAGCCGTTTTCCGATTGCAATCCGACGTGGAATCTGATATGCTTAAACAGCCCGGCCGCAGCATTTATGACCGGGCGGAAGAGGAGAATAAACATGAAAAGGATCGCATCACTTTTCCTGGCGCTCATGATGATGGCGGCCCTGATCCCGGCGGCTGTCGCCGAGGAGGGCGACCTGCTGGACAGGATCCTGGCCCGCGGCAAAATCATCGTCGGCACCGAGGGGACCTATCCCCCCAACAGCTACTACGACGAGAACGGCAACCTTGTGGGCTTCGACGTGGAGGTGGCCGCGGCCATCGCCGCCAAGCTGGGCGTGGATGTGGAGTACGTGGTGTACGACTGGGCGTCCATCTTCACCATGTTCGACAACGGGCAGATCGACACCGTCATCAACGAGGTGGAGGTCAACCCCGAACGCGCCGAGAAATACGATTTTACCGAACCCTACGTTTATATCTACGGCGCGGTCCTGGTCCGCGGTGACAACAACGACATCGTTAACTTTGAATCCCTGGCCGGCAAGCGCGCGGCCCAGAACGCCACCAGCACCTGGGGCCAGCGGGCCGAGAGCTACGGTGCGACGCTGGTGCCCGTGACCGGCGACGCCGAGACCTTCGAGCTGATCCTCTACGGGCGCGCCGATTTTTCCATCAACGCGGAGACCGCTTTCTCCCACTACCTGAACGAGCATCCCGACGCCAACGTGCGGGTGGCCTTCCGGACCGAAAGCGCCATCACCCGGAGCGTGGTACCCGCTCCCAAGGGGAACGAAAGGTTCATCGAGGCTGTGAACAAGGCCCTGGAGGAGCTCCGCGAGGACGGGACCCTGGCGGCCCTGAGCATCAAGTACTTCGGCGCGGATTTCTCTTCTCCCGCGGAGTAAACCCTTCTGCGGCACCCGGAAATCAGCCGCGCGGTCTTTTTTGCAAAGGACCGCGCGGCTTTTTGAAGGGACCGGTTTTTTCCTGACCGCACCGTTATCCGTCTGATCGATATGACCCTCCTGACAGGAAGGGACTGAATGATATGAATGACCGCATTCTGAACCTGCTGAAGGATTCCTTCGTGCAGATCCTCCTGCCGGGGCTGGAGATGACCGTTCCCCTGACGGTGATTTCGTTTTCGCTGGGGCTTCTCATCGCCCTGGGCACTGCCCTGGTGCAGGTGGCCAACGTGAAGGTTGTGAGGCAGCTGGCCCGCTTTTACGTATGGATCTTCCGCGGCACCCCGATGCTGGTGCAGCTTTACGTGGTGTTTTACGGCCTGCCCAAGGTGGGGCTCATCCTGAACGCCTTTCCGGCGGCCGTCGTGGTGTTTTCACTCAATACCGGGGCTTATGCCTCGGAGACGATCCGCGCGGCCATATTGTCCGTGCCGGTGGGGCAGATGGAGGCGGGGTACTGCTCAGGCATGACCTATATGCAGACCATGCGCAGGATCATCCTGCCCCAGGCCATGCGCACGGCCTTCCCGCCCCTTTCCAATTCGCTGATCGGCCTTGTGAAGGATACCTCCCTGGCTTCAAATATCACCGTGGTCGAAATGTTCCTCACGGCCCAGCGCATAGCCTCCCGCACCTACGAGCCCTTCTGGATGTACCTGGAGGTGGGCTTCATCTACCTGATTTTCTGCACGGCGCTCACCTACCTGCAGCGCTGGCTGGAAAAGAAGCTGGAAAGGAAGTGAAAGCATGCTGGACGTGGAGAAGGTGCATAAAAAGTTTGACGGCCAGGAAGTCCTTTCCGGCGTTTCCCTGCACGTGGACAAGGGAGACGTGATCACCATTCTCGGCCCCTCCGGTTCCGGCAAGACCACGCTGCTAAGGTGCATATCCTTCCTGGAGCGCGCGGACAGCGGATGGATGGACTTCGCGGGGACCGGTGTGGACATGCATCGGGCCGGAAAGAACCAGGTGCTTGCCCTCCGGCGGCGCATGGGCTTCGTTTTTCAAAGTTATAATCTGTTTGCCAACAAAACGGCCCTGAAGAACGTGACCGAAGGGCTGATCGTCGCCCGGGGCATGAACAGGAAAACCGCCGCGGAGATTGCCGAAAGCTGCCTTCAAAGGGTCGGCATGTGGGAGAAACGGGACAGCTATCCGCATCAGCTCTCCGGCGGGCAGCAGCAGCGGGTGGCCATCGCCCGGGCCATTGCCGGGGATCCGGAGGTGGTGCTTTTCGACGAGCCCACCTCGGCCCTGGACCCTGAGCTGGTGGGGGAGGTGCTGCAGGTGATGCGTTCCCTGGCCCGGGACGGCATGACCATGCTGGTGGTGACCCATGAGATGCGTTTTGCCCGCCAGGCCGCCAACAAGGTAATCCTGATCGACGGCGGGCGCATCGTGGAGGAGGGCAGGCCGCAGGAATTCTTCGTCAGCCCCAGGACCGAACGCGCCAGGCAGTTCCTGGACCTGCTGGGCAGGGAGACCGAGGGCGGGAACGCCGCGCAGTGACGGTGTTTTGCTGTGCCGCCGGCGGACAGGCGGCATGAAGGGCTGACTTTTGCGGGACTGCTTTTCCCGAACATGAACAAACCCGATCATTGACAGGGGGCATCCGGATATGAAATACGATTTTGACACCGTTTCGGATCGCCGCGGCACGTCCTCTTCCAAATGGGACGTGGCGGAAGGCGAACTTCCGATGACCATCGCGGACATGGACTTTATGACCTGTCCCGAAATTATGGACGCGCTGAGAGAACGCCTTGACAAGGGCATCTTCGGTTATACGGATGTGCCGGAAAGGTGGCGGGAGGCCGCCGTATCCTGGTGGGACCGGCGCTACGGTCTGAAGATGGACAAGGAATGGCTTGTTTTTTCCACCGGCGTGGTGCCGACGATTTCCTGCGCGGTCAGGAAACTGACGACCCCCGGGGAAAAAGTGATGGTGATGACCCCGGTGTACAATATCTTTTTCAATTCCATCGTAAACAACGGCCGCGTCCCTCTTTCCTGTCCCCTGGCCTACGGCCCCGGCGGATACGGGATCGACTGGACGAGGACCGAAGAAGGCCTTTCCGATCCGCAGGTGTCCCTTATGATCCTTTGCAATCCCCACAATCCCGTGGGCAGGGTATGGGAGCGGGATGAGCTTCAGAGGATTGCGGAGCTTTGCCTGAAATACGGGGTTACGGTGCTGTCGGACGAGATCCACTGCGACCTGACGGACCCGGGAGTGAAGTATACTCCCTTCCTTTCGGTCAGCGATGAGAGCCGCAAAGCGGGTATCATGGCCGCGGCTCCCACCAAATCCTTCGGGATCCCGGGGCTGCAGACCTCCTTCGCGGCGGCGGCCGATCCGGTCCTGAGGCACAGGATCTGGCGGCAATTGAACACCGACGAGTGCGGCGAGCCCGGCGTATTTGCCGCGGAAGCCGCGATCGCCGCCTGGGAAAAGGGCGAAAGGTGGCTGGAGGAAGCCCGGGAGCGCCTGTACCTCAACAAGACGAGGGTGCGCGCGTTTGTCGGGGAAAAGCTTCCGGACATCCGTATCCCCTACGGTCCGGCTACGTATCTTCTGTGGCTGGATGTCAGCGCCATATCGCCCGACGAAAAACGCCTGGCGGCCTTTATCCGCAGGGAAACCGGCCTGTGCCTGACGCCCGGAAGCGTGTACGGCAAAGGTGGCGAGGGGTTCCTCAGGATGAACACGGCCTGCCCGGAAAAGCTGCTTGAGGACGGTCTCGGCCGCCTTGAAAAAGGCGTGAGGGCCTACCGTGCCCGAAAGGCATCATCCTGATATCCTCCGGCGATTTCACTTGACAAGCGTTTGCTGTTTGCGAACCCGACCCCGCTGATAGGAATGACTGTATGACTAAACCGCGTCTGATCTGCGCCTTGACGGCCCATGTGGACGCCGGGAAGACCACGCTGTCCGAGGCCATGCTCTTTTTGTCCGGCCGGCTGCGCCAGGCCGGGAGAGTGGACCGGGGCAGCGCTTTCCTGGACACTGAAAAACTGGAAAAAGAGCGGGGGATCACCATTTTTTCCAAACAGGCGGAGCTTGAATGGAAAAAACGGCCGATCACCCTGGTGGATACCCCGGGGCACGCGGATTTCTCCGGGGAGACGGAGCGCGCCCTGGAAATCGCCGACTGCGCGGTGATGGTCATCAGCGGCACGGAGGGCCCCCAGAGCCACACCCTTGCCCTGTGGCGGGTGTTGGAAAAGCTTCGCTGCCCGGTGTTTTTCTTTATCAACAAATGCGACCGTCCCGAGGCGGACAGGGGGGAGGCCCTCCGGAGGATCCGGGAAGAGCTGACCCCGAACGCGGTGGACATGACTGCGGGGGACGCCATGGAGCAGGCCGCCATGTGCGACGAGGTGGCCCTGGACTGCTATCTTCGGGAGGGGACCATCCAGCCCTACCGACTGAACGCGATGATCCGGGAACGCAGGCTGTTCCCGGTCTATTCCGGCAGCGCCCTGGCCATGACCGGCGTGGACGCGCTTCTGGACGCCCTGGAGGCCTATGAGGCCCCGGCCATGGACGCGGGAGCCGCCTTTGGGGCCAGGGTTTACAAGATTGCCCGGGATCCCTCCGGCGGCAGGCTGACCTTCCTGAAGGTCACGGGCGGAACGCTGAGGGTGCGGGACCAGATCACCGACGGGGATTTTTCTGAAAAAGCCGCCGAGCTGCGTTTTTATTCCGGCGCCAGATTCCGTACCGCAGAATCCTGCCCCGCCGGGGAGATCTGCGCGGTCCTGGGCCTTGGGCGGACCGCGGTCGGCATGGGCCTCGGAAAGGAGGCCGGGAAAACGCGGGAGGCCGGGCTCCTGGAGCCGGTGTACACCTGCCGCCTGATCCCTTCTCCCGGACAGGATATGAACCGGGTCCTCACCTGCCTGAAGATCCTGGAGGAGGAGGAGCCCCTTTTGAAGGCGGATTACAGGGAACGGGACAGGCAGATTCATATCCGGTCCATGGGGGACGTGCAGCTGCAGGTCCTCCAAAGCCTGATGCTGGACCGCTTCGGCATTCCGGTCACTTTCGGCGAAAGCGGCATCCTGTACCGGGAAACGGTGGCCGAAACGGTGGAAGGCGTGGGCCACTGGGAGCCGCTGAAGCACTACGCCGAGGTCCACATTTTGCTGCAGCCCCTTCCGCGGGACAGCGGGCTGCAGTTCGCCACCGCGGTGCCTCTGGACGACCTGGCCCTCAACTGGCAGCGGCTGATCCTGACGCACATGAAGGAAAAGCCGCATCTTGGGGTGCTGACCGGCGCGCCGGTCACCGATATCAGGATGACGCTGGTGGCCGGCAGGGCTCACCTGAAGCATACGGAGGGCGGGGATTTCCGTCAGGCGACCTACCGCGCCATCCGCCAGGGGCTGATGAAGGCAAAAAGCATCCTGCTGGAGCCATGGGTTGACGTCCTTTTGACCTTGCCCAGGGATTGCCTGGGCCGGGCGATGACCGACCTGGAGGCCATGGGCGGCGCCTTCGAAACATCGGACGACGGCGGCGAAAAGGTGCGCATAAATGCCTCGGCGCCTGCCGCCGCGATGCGGGAATACCCGAAAACCGTCAGAATCTACACCCACGGGGAGGGGACCTGCGTCCTGACCCCCGCGGGTTACCGCCCCTGCGCCGAAGCGGACAGGGTCATTGCCGAAAAGGGCTACGATCCCGAAAGGGACATCGACAACTCCCCCGATTCGGTGTTCTGTTCCCACGGCGCCGGCGTCACAGTCAAATGGAACGAAACGGAAAAGCATATGCACCTTCCGATGTGGGAAGCGCCTTCCCGTCCCGAGTCCGCCGCGCCCGCGGCTCCGGTGCGCCGGGAAAGGACCCCCTACCGGGGAACGGAGGAGGAGGACCGGGAACTGAAGGCCATTTTTGAAAGGACCTACGGGCCCAGCCGTTCCAGAGAACTGTTCCGCCCCGCCGCCCCGCCTTCCCGGCCGGCGGAGACGCCTGTTTCCGTACCGGACAAGGAATATTTGCTGGTGGACGGCTACAACATCATTTTCGCCTGGGACGAATTGAAGGAAAAGGCCGCGGACTCCGTCGACGCCGCCCGACAGGAGCTTCTGGATATCCTGTGCAATTACCGGGGCGTGATGAACTGCGAGGTTATTGTGGTGTTCGACGCCTACAGGGTGAAGGACAATCCCGGAAGCGTTGAAAAATACAACAACATCTATGTGGTCTACACCCGGGAGGCCGAAACGGCCGACAGCTACATCGAGCGAACCACCTTCCTGACCAAAGGCGCGATCCGCGTCCGGGTGGCCACCTCCGACGGCCCCGAACAGACCATCATCCTGGGCAACCGGGCCCTGCGCGTTTCCGCCCGGGAATTCCACAGGGAGGTGGACGGCGTGATGGGCTCCATCCGCGAATTCCTGAGGAAAAACAACATCACGCCCCGCGGCGATGCGATGGAAAAGGCCATCAAGGAGGCCTGGATCAAAAAAAAGACCGGCAACTGAATAAACACAGGGGATGGTTCTATGTGTTGACAATTTTGCGGTTCGGATATAAAATAAAAAGCATCAGAAGAAACAGGGGTGGTTTTGTGCCGAGGAGCGCCAGAAAGCAAAGCGACTGGGGGATGTACCATGCGATGCTCCGGGGAATCAACCGGCAGAGAATCTTTGAGGACGACGAGGACAGGCGGCTGTTCCTGAATATCCTTGCGGATACAAAGGAAAAAACCGGGTTCCGGCTGTTCGCGTGGTGCCTGATGCCCAATCATGTCCATCTGCTTCTGCAGGAGGGAAAAGAGCCCATAGGACAGATTTTCAGGCTGATCGGGACGAAATACGTATACTGGTACAACCGCAGACACGGCCGGACGGGACATCTGTTTCAGGACCGCTTCAGGAGCGAAACGGTGGAGGACGACGCGGGGTTCGTCACGGTGATCCGGTATATCCACATGAATCCCGTAAAGGCCGGACTCAGCGATACGCCGGAGGAATATCCCTGGTGCAGCTACCGCGATTATTTCGATCCGAACGGACTGACGGATCCTTCCATGATCCTGGGAATGATGGACCGGGACACGTTTTACAGGTTCCACGCCGAAAACGCCCCGGACCGCTGCATGGACATGGATGAAAAGGACAGAACGCGTCTGCCGGACGAAAAGGTGCTGGAGATCCTGCGGGACGAGTTCGGGTGTTCGGACGCGTCAGAGCTTGCCCTTCTTCCGGAAGCGAAGCGGGCCGCCGCGCTGGGCCGTCTTTTGAAGGACGGAGGATCGATCCGGCAGGTAAGCAGACTGACGGGGGTCAGCGTCGGAATTGTCAGAAAATATACACAACACAGAGAACCGTCCCCTGTGTTTGAAAATGAGGCGGAGGAATGAGATGAATATCGGGATACTTGGAGCGGGCACCTGGGGGATTGCGCTGGCGAGGACCCTGGCCGAGGCGGGGAACCGGGTGACCGTGTGGTCGGCGATACCTGAAGAAATCACGGAGCTGGACGCGGCGAGGCGGCATAAAAACCTGCCGGGCATGGTGATCCCGAAGGATATCCGCTTTACCGCGGACATCGGCCGGGCTGCCGGAAACGCGGACGCGGTGCTGTTCGTTGTGCCGTCGGTCTATATGCGGGAGACCGCGCGGAAAGCGGCGCCTTATATCGCCTCGGGCCAGGTTCTGGCCGATGCCGCCAAGGGCATCGAGCCGGGAACGCTGAAGACCATGAGCGGCATAATTGCGGAGGAGATTCCCGGGTCGGAGCCCGTGGTGCTTTCCGGGCCGACCCATGCCGAGGAGGTGGCCCGGGATCTGCCGACCACCATCGTTTCGGCCTGCGGGGATATTGGGAAGGCCGAAATGATTCAGGGCCTGTTCAGGGGCACCTGCATCCGGGCCTACACCAACACGGACGTCCTTGGCGTGGAGATCTGCGGCGCGCTGAAAAACATCATCGCACTGGCGGCGGGAATATCCGAGGGCCTGGGCTACGGGGACAACACCAAGGCGGCGCTGATCACCCGGGGCCTGGAGGAGATCAGGCGCCTGGGGATGGCCATGGGCTGCCGGGAGCAGACCTTCTCGGGCCTGGCCGGCATGGGCGATCTGATCGTTACCGCCACCAGCCGACACAGCCGGAACAACCGCTGCGGCTTTCTGATCGGCCAGGGATACCCGGCGGAGGAGGCCGCGCGGCAGGTGGGGATGGTGGTGGAGGGCCTCAACGCCCTGCCCGCCGCCATGAGCCTGGCGGAAAAATACCGCGCGGAGATGCCCATTACATCGGCCGTCAGCGAGATCGTCCGCGGCGCGGATCCGTCCGACGTGGTGAAGATGCTGATGGGACGGGAACTGAAGGCGGAGCTCCACCGGCCCGAGACGGATCCCTTCTCCGTGAGGATGAACTGACGGCGGGATCGTTTCCGCGCCGAAACAGGATCGCCGCCGCGAAACGGAACAAAGAACGAAAAGAAAACATAAAAACGGTCCGCGTCTCCGCCAAAGGGGACGCGGACCGTTTTTATAAACGGAATCAGGAGAAGAAAACCAGCTCCTCCTTGGGCGGGGCCACCGCGCGGATATCCTCCGCGTAGAGCACCGGGCCCACTTCGCCGTACATTTTGTTGAATTCCTGCTTTACTTTGGCGGTCACCAAAACCCATTCGCCCATCGGAAGCATCGGTGCTTCCTTTGTTTTGCACATGAAGCCCAGGAAGCGGATGTCGTCGGCGCAGCAGGTCATGGCCTTGCGGCCGGGGACGAAGAATTCGTTTTCGTCTTCCTTTGATTTCAGCACCACGCCCTTGAACTGGACGCGCCTGCCGTTGTAGCGCTCGGGATGGTCCCGCATGTCCATGTACCACAGGCCGTAATCGATGTCGTCGATGACCATCGGATCGGCGTTCAGGTCGTAGGGCATGGTATCCTCGAAGGCGTCGATCATGTTGCCGTCCTCGCCCTCAAACAGCACGTCGCTCATGGGGCTGACCACCTTCACGCTGCGGCGGAAGCCGGCCAGGCCGTCGTCCTTTTTGCAGCGGTTGAAAATCACCATGTCGGCCCCGTTGATCATGTCGGTAAAGATGGAGCGCATGTTGTTCATGTAGATCTTAAAGGTGGAGGCGTCCACGGTGACGATGTGCTGCACCAGCTCCCACTTGCGGGGCAGCTCCATCTGATAAAGGAGGCCGACGCCCCACAGCGGGTTGAACTCCACCAGCACCCTCGCGGGGCGGTATTTGCGGTCCATCTGGTTCAGGCGTTCCGGGGTCAGGTCTTCCTTGTTTTCAAGCGTCTCCACGACGACCTTGGCGGCTTTCAGATCCCTGTCGCTGTAATCCTCCTCGCCTTCCTCGCACTTGATCAGGAGGGTTCTTCCGGGGATGCGGAAGTTTTTCTGCTGTAGGGTGTAGTTGAGGAAGGAGGTCTTCCCGCTTTCGATGAAGCCGGTGATCAGATATACCGGGATACCGCGTTCTGGCATTGTTCACACATCCTTTGGAAATTGATCAGCGGCTGACACGGAAGAGTTCGGCCAGCTTTTTTTCGTCCAGTTTGGAGCCGATGACGCAGAAGCGCCCGGTGATTTCGGGGCTGCCGGCGCGAATGTCGCACTCTTCGGGAACCATATCGAAATAAATCCAGTTCCCGTCGGCGCCGTCCACCATGCCCTTGCAGCGCAGCACGGCGCCGAGCCCGGCGTCTTCCGTGAGGGCCTTCAGGATGCCTTCAATCTCCTCGCGGGTGTATTTGTTGGCGGTTTCGGCGCCCCAGGAGGTGAACACCTCGTCGGCGTGGTGATGATGGTGATGTCCGTGGTGGTGGTGATGTCCGTGCTCATGCCCGTCATCATCGTCGTCGTCATGGTGATGATGTCCGTGCTCGTCGTCGTCATCGTCGTCGTCATCGTCGTCGTCATGGTGATGGTGATGATGTTCGTGCTCGTCCTCATCGCCGTCATGGTCATGATGATGGTGGCATTCGCATTCCTCGTCGTCGCACTCGTCGTCGTCATCCTCGTCCTCGGGCAGCGGGACGGACAGAGAGAATTCCTTTTTGCCCTCTTCCATGGTCTCCAGCACCTTTTTGCCGTCCAGTTTGTCGATGGGGGTGGTGATCACGGCGCATTCGGGGTTGAGGGATTTGATCATTTCCACGGTGTCGCGGATCTTTTCAGGGGTCGCTTTGGCGGTGTCGGTCCTGGACAGGATGACCACCCTGGCAAACTGGATCTGGTTTTCGAAAAACTCGCCGAAGGCCTTGCGGTACATGGCGCACTTGTTGACGTCGGCCACGGTGGTGTAGGAATTGAGCGCCACGTCGCCGGTCAGGCCGGCCTTCTGCACGGCTTTAATCACGTCGCTCAGCTTGCCCACGCCCGAGGGCTCGATGATGACGCGGTCGGGATGGTATTTGTCCACCACTTCTTTCAGCGCCGTGCCGAAATCGCCCACCAGGCTGCAGCAGATGCAGCCGGAATTCATTTCCTTGATTTCGATGCCGGCTTCCTTCAGGAAACCGCCGTCGATTCCGATCTCGCCGAATTCGTTTTCGATGAGCACCACCTGCTCGCCCTTCAGGGCTTCCGAGAGCAGCTTTTTGATCAGCGTGGTTTTGCCCGCGCCGAGAAAACCGGAGATGATATCGATCCTGGTCATAACAAAAACTCCTTTGCCTTGCACTTGGGAACGCCGCGGCCCCGGGGGGGCCGTGACGCCATATATATTGTACAATGTCTGTCAAGTGATTATTTTCTTCGGTTTTAACGGACTTGTGCGGGGGAGGCCGCGAATGGTTCCTGATTGCGCTCCGCGGGGCCGCTTCTTGACAAGGCGCCGTTTCGGGGCTTATGATGCTGAAGGAGTCTGGCAATGGACCCTCCGGGGCCCGGAAAGGATTGAAAGATGAAATATGAAATCCGCAGGGAGACCCTTGATGAGTGGACGGGACGGTTTGAAAACGATCCCGCAAGAAAGCTGGCCCGCATGGCCCTGAGCCGCGCGGACATCAACAACGCCGCCTATGACGCCTCGGTGGGTTCCTCCCTCCGGTATACCTTTTCGGTGGAGATCCCGACCCTGCCCGTGACCAACCAGATGCAGAGCGGGCGCTGCTGGCTGTTCGCCGCGGCCAACGTGCTCAGGGAGCGCATCGCCAAAGAACTGAACCTGGAGCAGTTCGAGCTCAGCCAGAGCTACCTGGCGTTTTATGACAAGTTCGAGCGGGCCAATTATTTTATCGAAGGCATCCTGGAAACCGCCGACAGGCCCCTGGACGACCGGACGGTCGCCTTCATCCTGAAGACCGGCGTGCATGACGGCGGCCAGTGGGATATGTTCGCCAACATCGTCAGGAAATACGGCGTGGTGCCCAAGTCCGCCTTTGACGAGACCTGGCAGTCCTCCCACTCCCGCCAGATGAACCACTACGTCAACCGCTATCTCAAGAAATGCGCCGTCCGTCTGCGGGACATGAAGAACGGCGGGGAAGGGGAGGAAGCCATTCGCGCCTGCAGGGAGGAGATACTTGAAAAAGTGTGGTCCTTCCTGTGCACCTGCTACGGCGTCCCGCCCAGGGAATTCGATTTCGAATACACCGACAGGGACAAGAACTACCATATCGTTCCCGGCATGACGCCCGCGTCCTTCGCGGAAAAGTACGTCGGCGATTATCTTGACAGCGTGGTATCCATCATCAACGCCCCCACCGCCGACAAGCCCTTCGGCCGCACTTTCTCCGTGCAGTGCCTGGGCAACGTGGTGGGCGGCAGGGACGTAAAGCACCTGAACCTTCCGATGGACGCGTTCAAGGCCGCGGTCATCCGGCAGATGCAGGCCGGCAAGGTCGTCTGGTTCGGCAGCGACGTGGGCAAGTGGGGCGACAGGGACAACGGTTTCTGGGACGATCGGGCCTTTGACGCGGAGCTGCTCACCGGCCTGGACCTCTCCCTGTCCAAGGAGGACGCCCTCAACACCGGTTTCTCGGCCATGAACCACGCCATGGTGCTGACCGGCGTGGACCTGAAGGACGGCAAGCCCGTCCGCTGGAAGATCGAAAACAGCTGGGGCGACGAAAAAGGCAAAAAGGGTTATTACATCTGCTCCGACACCTGGTTCGACCAGTATGTCTACCAGGCGGCGGTCGAAAGGGAATACCTGGGCGACGACGCCGCGAAGTACGACGCGCCTCCCATCTGGCTGGCGCCTTGGGACCCGATGGGGACGCTGGCATGATCGGCCTGATTATGTCCCAGCTGGCCGCCATGGGGGAGGGCTGCCCCGGCGCGCTCTCCTACCTGAGCAACGCTTCGGCATTGCTTATGGAAATGCTGCCCGACGTCAACTGGGCCGGCTTTTACCTCCGGCGGGGCGGGGAGCTGATCCTTGGGCCCTTCCAGGGCAAAGCGGCATGCGTGCGTATCCCGATGGGAAAGGGCGTCTGCGGCACTGCCGCGGCGGAGGACCGGGTGCTGGCGGTGGAGGACGTGCACGCGTTCCCGGGCCACATCGCCTGCGACAGCGCCTCCGCCTCGGAAATTGTCGCGCCTCTTCACGATCCCATGGGCAGGGTGGTCGGCGTCCTTGATATCGACAGTCCCGTCAGGGGCCGCTTCGGCGCTTCCCATGTGCCCGCCGCGGCGCTTGCGGCAGGTGAAATCGAAAAAGTTCTCGCCGTCCTGGGGGACTTCAGCCTGCTTGCGGGTGAGGAAACGGAGCGCCGGAAGGCGTGAGGACCCGTCCGCACCGAAAGCCCCGAAAGCGCAAACAAACCGGCCGGCGTCCGGACGCCGGGCATCCGTGAGATAAACAACGGCCCGCCCCCGTCAAAACAGGGCGGGCCGTTGCATGCGCCGGTCACTCGATTCCGAATACCACCTGAACCGTGGCGGATACGCTCAGGTCTCCCGCCAGGATGGCGGTGGATGCGCCTTCGTCCGCGGCGGCGTTCGTTTTCATCGCGCCTGCCGCGCGGGCGTAGACCACGGTGTCCCGGGGAACGGTCACCGAAACGATGCCGGTGATTTTCACCCCCAGCGCGTTCGCCAGCAGCTCAGCCTGGGCCTTCGCGTCGGCGCAGGCCAGCGTCAGGGCCCGGTCATAGGCCTCGGACTGGGAGGAGGAGTGGAAGGTGAGGCTGTTCATCTGGTTGGCCCCGGCGTTCCCGGCGGCGTCGATGTAGGCGCCGATCTGGGAGATATCGCGGACGGTGATGATCAGGCTGTTGGAAACATGATAGACCACGGTGCGGCTTTCGGCGCCGCCGTCGCCGTAGGCGTAGGCGTAGGAGGTGTACACGTTGAAGCCGCCGGTCTTCATGTCCTCGGGAGCGCATCCGGCGTCCCGGAGAGCCGCAATCACCTGCTCCATCAGGCGGGCGTTTTCCTGCTGCGCGTCGGCAACATTGACGCTTTCGGTATCCACGCCCACCGAGAGCGTGGCGTATTCGGCGTCCAGCGCCACGGTGGCGGACCCCTGGACGGTCAGGGTGCCGCCCTCCTCCGCCGGGGCCGGCAGGGCCAGGGCCAAAGTCAAAACCAGTATCAGGAAAAACAGGGTTTTCTTCATAATCGTCGTCCTTTCCTCCGGCGCGCGGCCGGACCGTGCTGTATGCACATTATCATAACGAACGCGGGGAACGCAATATTCCCGGCGGACAAAACATTTCCGAGGACGCGTTTTGCCGGAATTCCATTGACGCTTTCGTCTTTCGGAACAGTTCTCCGCCGCCTTGACAAAAAACCCTTGTTGGATTATACTTGTCATGCTCACGGAGGGGTATCGAAGCGGTCATAACGGGGCTGACTCGAAATCGTGCGGGCAATTTGGAACTTCCATTTTGAAAACCCTTGATTTTACTAGGGTTCCGGGGCATCGGAGTGTAACGAACTTTCTGCTTTCTCTCCTGATTTTCTCTCCAACGTGCAGAGAGCAATTCAGGGTGAAAATATCCTGGAGGGGTATCGAAGCGGTCATAACGGGGCTGACTCGAAATCAGTTTGCTCTGCAAAGGGCACGTGGGTTCGAATCCCACCCTCTCCGCCATCCGACCCGCCTGAAACGTAGGTTTCAGGCGGGTTTTCGGGTTTTTGGGAGGTGTGGATTACCCGGGAAGTTCCACATGACGCGCATGTTTTCGGAGAGAAAACCGACCCCCTTGAAACCGTGGTGTGACAAGACTTTCCGGGTTTTTGGCAGCATTTGTCAGCAGATGCGCCGTTGTCAAGTTCCAGGAAATTTTTACCTCTGTATTTTCTGTCAGGAGAGAAAACCGATCCCTCTGAAACCGTGGTGGGACAAGGCTTTCCGGGTTTTTGGAAGAAAATGGGAGATAGAAAAGCGCCGGATCGGGCACAGCATAAGATGTGCCCGGAAGGCGGATTACGTTTTCATTCCCAGTCCGGAAAGCATTGCTTCCGCCGAGGAGATCTTGGACTGATAGTCCAGATGAGCATAGATATTGGCAGTTGGAAGTTCTTTTGTCAAGGGGAAATTACAATACATTATCCATTATTAATAAACACAAACAACCGGAAAGTATGGGATTTCACTATTCTTTCCGGTTGCATCTAATATCTGTTCCTTGTTATTTATTGATCATACTTTAAACTGGAAATATCATGACTGTGATGATTAGTCCGACTCAGCGTAAATAATGGTGGTGGGGATATGGAACATATCTTCACTCAACAATGCTGAAATACTACTTTGGAGGAATGTTGACTATGCGTAAATTCATATCCGTCCTGTTTTTGATGGTATTTACCATCGCCTGTGCTATGGCAGAAAGCACTGACCCTGCTGCATTTGAAACAACCTCGACCGACATTATCGGCGGTGCAGATGGCCCTACTGAGATTCACGTTACAGATTGCCTTGCATCAAGTGATGATATGATCCAGATCCTGTTGGATGAGTGTGCGGTGCAGCTGCACGAACTGTCTGGCGATCAGGTTCTTCTTGATGCAATGACCACCAGTGAAGAAATTAGACAGATTGTGGCTACTTTCCATGAGGATTCCGGGAACGGCATCGCATCCTGGAATCAGATTACAGATACAGACCTGCTTCTGGCTACGTTTGGCGAAGAAATGGACAATCTGTCTGAGAGAGCACAGGCTTATCTGAATCAGCGTGTGTTTAATGCTTCTTACCTGTCTACGGTACTGTCCTCCATGCATGGCGTGAACATGCTCGCAGCTACCTCACTGCTGAATGTTTGCCAGCCGCTGGCAGTGGATCTTCCCACTGCAATCTATATTGCTTTGCTCGGCAACGACACCGGTATGGTGATGGGTGTCTGGAACAATGGCGATGGCATCGTTCTGGTGACAGCCAGCTTTGTGCCCAACATCAGCAGCTTTGAGAAGAATAACAGTCTGGCTAGGTTGTTCCGATAATCTCTGTGTCATCACGCTTAGCGGTAGCTGCGTTTTGCAACTATCGCTTGTTTTTTGCTTTCTTTTACAATATATTTTTGATGTGGTGCTACAGCAAAGATTGGCGTCATATTCGTTTACAACTCCGTTACAACATTTTTCTTTGTGATATGGTACAATAGAGCAGTAAGAAGGTGAACTCTGTGTCTTTTATCCTGTTGGTTGAGGATGATGATTCGATTCGTCAGATCATATCCATGCATATTCAGTTGGTGGGTCACGAAGTGTTTGAGGCGGAGAATGCACAGGTAGCTCGTCAAATGATCAGTGAACACAAACCTGATCTTGTTTTGCTTGACATCATGATGCCTGGTGAAGATGGATTTTCTTTGGGCGAATATCTGATTGAACAGAAGATTCCGGTTATCTTCTTGACAGCCAAGACTGCTGTGCCGGATCGTGTCCGTGGGCTGCGTATGGGAGCGGAGGACTATGTGCTCAAACCATTTGAACCAGCGGAACTAATCGCACGAATCGAAAATGTATTGAACCGGCATAGCCCTCATGATGCTATCTGGGAAAAGAAGAATCTGAGAATCGACTTTGAATCAAGGCGTTTGTGGAAAGACAATCAGGAGATTATCTTGACAACAATGGAGTTTGATCTGCTGGCAAAGCTGATCCAGAGTCACAGTACAGCCATCAGCAGAGAAGCCTTGTTGAATGCTGTGTGGGGATGGCAATACACCGGCGAGACGCGGACAGTTGATGTCCATGTACAGAGAATCCGCCGAAAAATCGGTGCAGAATGGATCGAAACAGTGTATAAGTATGGCTATCGTTTCAGGGAGGACACATGAGAAAAAAGATAACGCTGGCCATGCTGCTGTTGGTGGTTCTGATCTTGCCAACATCACTATATCTGATGGTCACTCAAAGTTTTGACCAAACCGTCAGCCGAACAGAGCAGATTTCTCTGCGTGAGGAGGCAGCCATTGCCCGTGCGCTGATTACCGAGATCAAAAGCAACGGGCAGAACACCTATACCTCGGCACTGACTGCTGCGCAGACGATGCAGCAGCGATATGGATCGCAGGATATCTCGCTGGTGTTGTTGTACAATCAAAAGCCTATGCTTGGAGCAAGCCTTCCGAAAGAAGCTGACATTTCGGGATTGACAGACACGAAAACGCGGTCCATATATCTTTCATCCAATACACAAATGCTTTATATCGCACACCGGTTGAACGAGAATGTTGTGCTGTTCATTGCTTCAGATGTGTCAGCTCTGTACAGGGACCATGAGCAGCAACTGACTTATGCAGCCATCGTGTGCAGCATTGGGTTGTTGCTTGCTGTGGTGATTGCGACTCTGATTGCCGGAGGAGTGACAAAGCCGCTACGATCTTTGGTGTATTCAGCAAATGCATTGCGAGACGGAAACGGAACGATCAATCTTCCCAAACCACGAAATGATGAAATTGGTGCATTGGCATCTGCCTTTGGTGCTATGGCGGAGGCCGTTGACAAGCGCGAGCAAGAACTGGCCGATCAGACAGAAAAGAAGCAGGAATTGATCGATGCACTTGCTCATGAAATGCGTACACCGCTGACCTCGATTGTGGGAGCAGCCAGGCTGATACAGAAGAATCCTGAACATACCGGCAAGATGTCTGACATGATTGTCCGAGAAGCCATGCGTCTGTCCACGATGGATAATGATCTGATGCGTTTGACACAGATGAATCATGAACAGCCCGTATATACATGTTTCTCATCCAAAGAAATGGCTAAGGAAGCCGCAACCGTGTATGATGATGTACTTATCTCCGGTGATGACGGTGAATTTGTCGGAGACAGAGATCTCCTGATCCAACTGCTGCGAAACCTGATCAATAACGCTATCCGCAGTGATACGAAGCAGCTGGTTCAGGTCATACTTCATCCGGATGGTTTTTCTGTGACAGACAATGGACGCGGTATGACAGAAGACCAAATAGCCCATGCTTTGGAACCATTCTGGAAAGCCGACAAAGCACGCACGAGAAAACATGGCGGCGCTGGGCTTGGGTTGTCTTTGTGTGCAAAGATTGCTGAACTGCATCAGGCCGATCTTTTGATTGACAGCAAACCTGATCGTGGTACGACCGTGAGATTGCAATTTACAACTCAGTTACAACCCGTTGAAGACTCTGAAACATGAAATCCGTATCCTTGTATTCGAAAGGAGGCGATTCCATGAAGATGAATCACCTTATCAAGAAAGCTGCTGCACTCCTTTTGGCAGTGGCAATGCTTCCCGTTTCTGCGTTGGCTGTGACCGAGGATACGGTCATTGATGTGCCTGATGTCACACTGGACACAATCGACACAGCTGCCGCAACCGTTTCGTATCTGCCCGATGCCAGCTACTATGCTGACTACGGCGATTATCAGCCGGAATGGGCGAATTCCGATGAATATGTGGAACTGCCCAATGATGGTGAATGGTTCACTACCGGTGATCTGATGCGGGAGCCTTGGCTGACTGCCGGAGAACAGCGGCGTGCTGTCCACTTGCAGGAACAATACGAGAAGGGCGAGATTGCCTACACTGGCGAATCTGTATTGAACAAGATGACAGATGTGATCGTCGGTGTGTACGCATTGAACCCTGATGACTATGACGGCGAAACCATGTTTGTGCTTTTGCCCGTGTGCTGCCTGAGTGACGATATGCTGCTGGCAATTATTGATGCTTTTCACCAGGCAGGACAGCCTTTCGATCCTGCTGCGTTGAATTACCGCAACTGCATGCGCGGCGGTGGGATCGAAGCCAGCCGGCTCCTCACGGACGAAGAGAGAGAAAGGAGCACCGAGATCCGTTTGCTGATTTCACGCGGAATGATAACCGGGGAACAGGCCGAAAATGTCGGCATTCCTTTCGTGCCCGCGCTGGATCCTTTATATCATTGCGGACTGGATTTGTTTACCTTCCGCCCTTATCGCCAGCTCACGGATTTGGAAATCGCCGCGATCTGTTTTTCCGAAGGCGCGCAGGCATTCGACAACGGGAAGATGAGTTTTGACGATACCGAACGCTGCGCAAGGAGAATAATCAGCCAAGCGATAAAAATGCCTTTGGGCATGAATATCAGGTTCGTGTCTCCGCTGACCTTTTCCGTGTCCTATACGCTTGACGGCAACGGAAATGTTCAGCAGATTTCCGAATCGGAAAACGCGGACGGCTGCCTGATCGGTTTCGACTGGATCGACGCGGATCTGTTCGGACAGATTCAGGTAATGGGTTATGTTCAGGACGGCGATTTGATTCCCGAGAGAATCCGCTGGCTTGCGGATTATTCTTTTCTCGTTGAATGGGCTGACGGAAAAAGCGATGTCAACGCGTCCGAATCATATGTGGATCGCGCGCGGATATGGGCTGCCGATAAAATGCTGATCCCGGAGCATGACGACCTGAATTGGAGCATTACCGGTGAAAATGTACCGTATCTGGCTGCGGACTGCACCGTTGTCACCGCGCTGACGGATAAATGGATCATTCAGGTCATGGTGTGCAGAGACAGTTTGAAGGTTTGCGACGTGGAACTTTACCGGCGCTGAGGTACTCCCCGAGCACGGGGATAAAACGGAGCGGGCTGTTCGGCCGCGGCGGACAAAAACAACGGTTCATCCGGCAGGGATACACGGATCCGGAGAATATCGTTCTTGACCGTAGCGGATATGAACATATGGCGCCTTCGACCCTGAAAACGGGGCTGCCTCCGCCGCTCCTGCGGACAAAGGGAGTTGTCGCAGTGCCGCTGCCGGTATCATGGTCCGGGATCACCCGAGAGCTCCATACATCATTGATAACCCACGGGCTGAGCGGCTCTTCATCCGTTCTCCGCCTTCACATGCCCGGAACACGGCGGGGTATCCCGGAGCCTGTAACGATCTGCCATACTTGGCAAACCGGCGAACTATAGTAAACGACATTAATCTTTTTACTTAAAGCTGCAAAGCGTCCTCAGCTGGTCATTGGGAATTGACCATATATCAAATGCTGAATCCACTGTTGATTCCAACGAGGACAATGAAGCGAAGAATACATTATGAGTATTCTCTCGCCGCGTGATTCGCCAAACCTGCTCAATCGGATTCATATCCGGCGAATAGGGGGGCAACTTGATGAACATCACGCTTTTCCTACTTTTGTTGTGTTATCAGCCGAAAAGTTGACAATTGATGGGCTGAGATAACTGGATTGGGGAACTTTTTTGCTCCAATTTCTCAAAATTATTCCCTACTCAAATGTTCTTTGTCGGAAACGCAAATATGCTTTTTATTATAGAACTTGGAGTTCGAAAAAACACAGGGAAGAGATAACCATCCCGTGATAACAGATCAAATCTTAGTTGTATCCTGTGGAACTTCCTCCCTGGGATCCTTCATTTCCAACGCTTTCGGATATGTCGATATAAAACGAATCGTCTTTCTTCTCTCCTGTTTTTCTCTCCGAATTCTCTGGGAAGGCCTGGATCACGCGTGAGGTGAGCAAAACCGGGTATTGCTTCAGGAGCGGAACGGGTATCTGCGCGTATTGCCATCCTGCCGGAAAAAGAAAGAACGGCCGGTACGGATGCCGGTCGTTCTCTCGGGCTGAACCCGGGTTTTTATTTTTGCAGATTCGTCGGGCAGGGAAAATCAGTACGCGAATTTCCCGGGAATCACTCGGTGATCCTGGACAGCATTTCCCAGTGCCGTTCTGATTTGCGTGAGATCTGCCGGAATTCCTGGCTGATCATAAACTCCAGCAGCGAGTATTTCGGCACCAGCATCCGGTTCCTGCTCCACAGTGTGCGGACCAGGCCCCGGTGGCACCAGCGGAATACGGTTTTCGCGGAATATCCCGTGAACTCGGATATCTGGGCGACGGTCATCAGGTCGGGGTATTCAAGCGCCTCAACCCGGTACATGCCCATCAGGCTGGCGTCGGTCATACCGGCAAGCTGGCGCGCGGTGGGCCTTTTCAGTTTCTTCTTCGAGCACTTTTTCCTGTATTCGACGGGGATCAGGTAACGTTCCGGGTTGATCTCCCGGTCTTCAAGGTATTTGAGCACCGCCGTGAGCGGTATCTCATACTTGTGCGTCGACTTGGGCTTTATGATGCTCGGTATGATCTGTGATTCCAGGAGGTACCTGGCGTGGTACGGGCTGATCCGGCAAAGCTTTCGGAAAACATCCTTGCTGATCACCGGGGGATAGGTTCTCAGGATCTGAACGATTTCTGCGTCTGTCATGACAGTCACCCCTGTTTGCGTATTGGCCAGCCAGCAGGGGAGATGCCCGCGTTTCCGCGAAGGTTTCCGGGCCGGACGCGTCCGGAGCTGCCTGCCCGGAAAACGGACCGCCCGGTTTCCGAAAAAACGATGTTTGAACCGGGAGTTCCGGATGCTCCGCATGATTTTGTGACATGCCCGGGGAGTGGACATTGGCGGCGGGATTTCCATATACTGTAAATAACGGGCTTTTTTTCTCTCCTTTTTCTCTCCAACGTGCAAATTTTCCCGCCAAAACCCGTTTTTTCGGTCAAAACCCGGAACCCGCGGTGCCGCCTGGGTTTCCGGGTTTTTGGCACCCTGAAAACCGCCGGAACCCCCGAAATTACGTGCTTTTCGGGTTCCGCCAGCTTCCGCCGGAATCCGCCGTTTTCCGTGAAGTTCCACATAAACCGCAAATCTCGAAATCAGTTTGCCTGCAAGGGCACGTGGGTTCGAATCCCACCCTCTCCGCCATCCGACCCGCCTGAAACGTAGGTTTCAGGCGGGTTTTCGGGTTTTAGGGAGGTGTGGATAACCCGGGGAGTTCCATATGACGCGCATGTAATTTGTATGAACTGAAATATGCAGACACGTTTCTGTGTAATCTGAGTCGAAGTGTTCCCCTTAATTCGATAGTTGGTTTAAGGGGATTTCCCCTTTTCCACTTGATTTTTCCCTTAAATTGAAGCATAATCTAAGGGAATAAGCAGGGGGTAAGGGAAATGAGAAACTTCAACTACACTATGATAAATGAATGGAAATGGGATTCGGAGCTTCTCGGCCTAATTGCCGCCATTTACAAAGAGGCAGGCAAGCAGGAGCTGTACCTGAAACAGAGACCGGAAGATCTTGAAAAGCTGGTTGAGATCGCAAAAGTCCAGAGTACCGAGGCATCCAACGCCATTGAAGGCATACGGACTACGAATACCCGGATCAGACAGCTTGTGGCGGAAAAGACAACGCCCAGGAATCGCAGTGAACAGGAGATAGCCGGTTATAGGGATGTGTTGAATATCATCCACGAGAGCTTTGACGCGATTCCGATCACGCAAAACTATATCCTGCAGCTCCATAAGATTCTTTACAGCCAGACAAACAATCCGATTGCCGGCCGCACGAAGAATGTGCAGAACTATATCAGTGCGACTTATCCGGACGGGCATACGGAGATATTGTTCACTCCGCTTGCTCCCTATGAAACGCCGGATGCGCTTGATCGGATATGTGGGGGATACAACCGGGTGATCGGCAACATGGAGCTTGAACCGCTGATCGCGATTCCGATTTTCATCCACGACTTTCTCTGTATCCACCCGTTCAATGACGGAAACGGGCGTATGAGCCGCCTGCTCACGACGCTCCTGCTGTATCGAAGCGGTTTCTATGTTGGGAAGTATATCTCCCTTGAAGCGAAGATAGCGAAGAACAAAGATCTGTATTACGATGCTCTTTCCGCCTCACAGGAAGGCTGGCATGAAGGAAAGGACGATCCGGTTCCCTTCATCAAGTATTTGCTCGGAACGATCCTTGCCGCTTACAGGGATTTTGAAGATCGTTTTTCGCTTGTAGAAACGAAACTCCCGGCGATCGAGACCGTGAGACGTGCAGCGCATAATAAGATCGGTCGCTTTACCAAGCAGGATATCCGCGAACTCTGTCCATCCCTGAGTCTCAGCTCAGTCGAAGGCGCGCTGCGGAAACTCGTGGAATCGGGAGAACTCCGGCGCGAAGGCAATGGAAAGAATACGTGTTATTACAGAACAGAGTGATTCCCTTACCCTGCTTTTTCTCAATTCTCACCAACGTATGTCCGACTGCTTTTTTCGTACTTCCGTACTGAATTTTCGGCCGGTCAGGAGCCATGAAACCCTTAATCTTCCTGATCGTTTCAGTTCGGTGAAGTTCTTAATGGTGCGAAAAGTCAGGACCGATGCAGCTGAGACGAAGCATTTATGGCCCATCTTCAGGAAACATCCTAATAAGAGAGTCGAGTTTGAGAAAAGGCGTAAGGCTGTATAAGGGGTCAGAGGAAGAAAAGCGAAAATAATCTGTACCTGCATATTTCCCGTATCCCGGCTCTTCGGGCTGTTGATCGGATGGAAAAAAGGAAACCGATCCCGGCTTTTGTTTTCGGCGCCGGCATCCGGTTCCCGCCCCGCGGTGTGCGGACCGGGCCCCGGCGGTGCCGGCGCCTTCTTAAACAAAGCATGAAGCGCTCCCGTATGCGCGAGCCGCGGACTTTCTCCCAGGGTTGTTTCACGAAAAGAAAGAAGAATAGAGAGAAAGCCAAATTCTGTCGAGGATAAATAGCCTCTATACAACGAGGTAAAAAATCCTCGACAT
>CADANQ010000010.1 GCA_902789365.1 uncultured Eubacteriales bacterium | reverse complement strand
GCCGCTGAAACGGATCATAATCGGAGGGAGATCCCTCCGATACCTCCCCGCTGCTGCCATACGTTTGTTCTCCTTCACACACGACTGAACAGTTACGTTCGCTTTTTTTCCGTCCGCGTTTTCGGACAGGCGGACACGGGATTTTCGTCCGCCGGCGCTCCCTGTCCGCGCCTGCGACGAAAGAGCGTTTCGGAAGATTATGAAAAAAATATACGAAATTGAGACATATTTAATTAACAAAATCGCGATTTCTTAAAATATTTTAACAATTGGAATGACGGCGATTTCAGTTAATGGGGAGTATGGCAATCAAATCCCCTATATATTGTGCATGAATGGGATAAAAGATGAAAAATGTTACGTTATTATTACAGAAATATTCCTAAAGTGAGTATTTCTTATAAAAAATAATCCTTGCTTTTCAATACGCGGTGGGGTAAAATGCAATTACAGGCCACTTTGTGGCGAATTGTGGGGATTGTGTGGTGGAAAAGATGGAGGAGGATCGTGATGTCACGACCGGCGGCGCGCCGGACGCGGCTGCTTCCCTGTCATCCGCCGACACGTCCTGGGATCTGGGCTTTACCGGGAATTATACCCACGGCCTGGACGCAAAGGGAAGAGTAATCATTCCCGTGGCGTTCCGGGAATCCCTCGGGACCCGATTCGCCGTCTGTCCGTCGCCGGATTTCAGAAAAATCGCGGTATACCCCCTCAAGGCATGGGTGGAGCGCAGGAACGAATACCTGGCCCTGTGCCGCAAGGACGCGGAGATCAGGCGGATACTGGACATGTTTACCAAGTACTCCTTTGTCGACAGCGAGATGGACGGTCAGGGCAGGCTCCTGCTCCCCGCCGCCCTTCGCGCAAAGCTTCTCGGCGATACCAGGGACGTTGACATCAGCGGCTCCTATGACCATATCATCGTTCAGGAAGCCGCGAAATCTCAGGCGGACGACGTAAGCTTCGGGGAGGATTTCCCCGATGTGTACGCCGCTGTCGCCAGGGCGCAGAAACTGCAGTGACCTTTCAGGAAGAAGGATAACTGATGAATATCAGGACAGGAAGATATCAGAATACCGGCGTGGCCGCGGCGGGCAGCGGTGTCCGCTTTGACGTCGGGGACGCGGCGTATCTGCCCGATTCCGAAGCCGGGACCGATCTTGCCGGCTGCTTCCTCGCCGACACGAACGTTCAGCGCAGGCACAGGCAGGAAGCAAGGACCGTCTCGCTTAAAACCGCGGCGGTAACTTTGGCGATCGTTCTTTTTATCTGCGGCTGCGTGACTGTCTCCAGATTCACGGCGGTCAAATCCATGGAGGGCAAGGTTAACGAGATCATGGCCAGGATGGATGAGACCAGGAGGGACAACATTGTCCTTCAGCGGCAGGTGGCTGAGGTCAGGGATCTTTCAAGGATCGGCATGATTGCGGTGACGCGCCTTAAAATGGTGGCTTCGGACGAAAGCAATACCGTGGAGATCAAGGTGCTCCAGGTGGAGAACTTTGCGGGATCGGTCGAAAGGGACGCGGCTGAGGAAGCATTCGTCTACGACGGTACGGCGCCCAGCGTGATGGAAAGCGGCAGAGCGGGCCGTTAATCCCCGGGTGCGAGGATATATGATGGGCAGTCCATCAGGAAAGGCTTGAAGATGTTATTGTCAGAATTGGCCCGGATGTGTTCATCAGAGGTGGTGGACGTCCGGGGAGACTGCGAAATTGACGACCTGGCCATGGATACGCGCAAACCCATGCGTAAGGCGCTGTTTTTCTGCATTTCCGGCGCCAGGTATGATTCTCATCGCTTTGCGGACCAGGCGGTAAAGAACGGGGCCGTCTGTCTGGCAGTGGAAAAATGGCTGGACGCCGTTCCGGTCCCCCAGATCCTGGTCACCAACGGACGGAAGGCCATGACAGCGATGTCCCAGGCCTTTTTCGGTTACCCTGCCCGCGGGATGAAGATCCTGGGGGTTACCGGTACCAAGGGAAAGACCACCACCAGCTACCTGATGAAAGCCATCATGGAAAAAGCGGGATATAAATGCGGCCTGATCGGCACGACCGGCAACATGATCGGCACAAGGTATCTGAAAAGCGAATTTACAACCCCCGAACCCATCGATCTGCACAGGACGCTGCGGCAAATGGCCGACGAGGGCGTGACCTGCGTGAGCATGGAGGTGTCCGCCCACGCGCTGAATATGGGGCGTCTGGAAGGCCTGCATTTTGAGGCGGGGTGCTATACCAACCTGTCGCAGGATCATCTGGACCTTTTCGGCACGATGGAAAACTATTTTCAGTGCAAAAAAACCTTCTTTGACGCCAAATGGATCAGTGCCGCGTCGGTCAACGCCGATGATGAAAAAGGCGCGGAGATTATCCGCGGCCTCAACGTCCCCCGGATGACCTACGGCATTGCCCAGAACGCCGACCTGTATGCCAGGGACATTGAGATTACCGAATACGGCGTGGGATTCACCATGGGTTTCTCCCGGATGTGGGAATACCCGGTGCGGCTTCAGCTTACCGGTACCTTCAACGTGTACAATGCCCTCGCGGCGGCCAGTGTGGGCATGATTATGGGGGTCAGGCCGGAAATCATCACCGAGGCTCTCGAAAGCGTCAGGGCTGTGCCCGGACGGGCGGAAATGCTTGAAACGGGTACGCCGTATAAGGTGATTCTGGATTATTCCCACTCTCCGGACGCGCTGGAGAACATCCTGAAAACGGTAAGGGAATTTGCAAGGGGCAGGGTGATTTGCGTCTTCGGCTGCGGCGGAGACCGGGACAAGCTGAAAAGGCCTTTGATGGGAGAGATTTCCGGAAGGCTGGCGGATTTGAGCATCCTGACCAGCGACAACCCCAGAAGCGAGGATCCCTACGAGATTCTGGGGGCCATCGAGGAAGGCGTCCGGCGTACCGACGGAGAATATAAAATAATCGAAAACCGTAAGGACGCCATCAGATACGCCATGGAGCACGCCGCGGACGGGGACATGATTATCCTGGCGGGCAAGGGCCATGAAACCTATCAGGAGATCAGGGGCGTAAAACGTCCGTTCAACGAAAAAACAGTGGTCCAAAGATTGCTTAAGGAGATCGCGGCCGGGCATCAGGACCAATAAAACTTGCCAAAGGCCCGGGAACCGACCGGGCCTTTTTTACTGACCGTAAGACATTCGAGGTGAAAAGAATGAATATCATCGAACGGGACATCGTGCTGAAAAAAGGAAAGGAATTCAGGAACAGGAGGGTGCTGATTGTCGGAATGGCGAGGAGCGGCGTGGCGGCCGCGGCGCTGGCAAACGAAATCGGCGCCGTTGTTACGATAACGGACACGAAAAAGCGTGAGGAACTGGGCGATGTTCTTTCCCCGCTGGCAGGGACAGGAATATGCGAAGCGCCGGGCGAGGACGGAACAGCGAGAGTGAAGGACAGCGACCTTGTGATGATTTCGCCGGGCGTGCCACTGAACGCGCCAGTGGTCCGGGAAGCGGAGCGCCTCGGGATTCCGGTAACGGGGGAATTGGAATTCGCGTCCGTCCTGTGCCCGTGCGAATACGCCGCGGTAACCGGCACCAACGGAAAGACGACCACCGTAACCCTGCTTTCGGAAATGTTTGCCACCGACGGAAAGGGAAAGCATGCCTGCGGGAATATCGGATATCCCTTTTCCCAGTCCTTGACTGAATGCCGGAAAGAGGATAAACTGGTCGCGGAGGTTTCCAGCTTCCAGCTGGAGACGACGGTCCGTTTTCATCCCCGGGCCGCGGCGGTGCTGAACGTGACGGAAGATCATCTGAACCGTCACGGCACCATGGAAGTGTATACCGGGCTGAAGCGCCATATCTTTGACGCGATGGATGAAAACGACACGGCGGTGTTGAACATGGAAGACGCCCTGACCCGGGGAATGACGGATATTCGTCCCAGGATCCTGATGTTTTCTTCCCTGAACGAAACAAAAGAAGGTCTGTTTTTAAAAAACGGCGTCGTTGTCTCCAGAATCGACGGCAGGGAGACCGCAATCATCCCGGCGGATGAAATCTATATCCCCGGCAGGCATAACCTGGAGAACGCCATGGCCGCTTCCGCCCTGGCGCTGTCCATGGGCGTGGGGCGGGAAAGCGTGGCCCGGACGCTGAAGACCTTCAGGGGCGTGGAGCACAGGATCGAATTTGTCCGGGAGAAGGACGGCGTCAGGTACATCAATGATTCCAAGGGGACCAACTGCGATTCCACGGAAAAAGCCGTCCTGGCCATGGACAGGCCGACGGTCCTGATTCTCGGGGGATACGACAAGCACGTTTCCTTTGACGGGCTTTCCCGCCTGATCAGGGACACCGCCATGATAAGAAAATGCGTGCTCATCGGCAATACGGCGGACAAAATAGAACAGAGTCTGAAATCCGCCGGGTTTACCGATATCACAAGGGCAGGGGACATGGAGGAAGCCGTCAGGGTTTCCCGGGACCTCTGCCGGACGGGATGGAATGTCCTTCTGTCCCCGGCGTGCGCTTCCTTTGACATGTTCAGGGATTTTGAAGAGCGGGGACGGGTATTCAAGGAAATCGTAAACAGACTGTAAGGCATGAAGCCGGAGGGAGGACGAAGGATGAATAACCGGGGCGCCGTCAGGAGGACGATCCTGCTGCTGGTCCTGTTAATCGCTGTCCTTGTGATTCTGAACGAAACCGTCTTCAGGATCCATTCTGTCCGGGTCGAAGGCAATTCAAAAATTCCCTCGGGGGACATTGTGACCCTGGCCGGGCTCGACGGAGGCGCTTCTTATTTTTTTATTAATGAGGAACGCATTGCCGAGGGCATCAATTCCAACAGGTATCTTGCGTACAGAAAGCTTGAAAAGACTTTTCCGAACCGGCTGACGCTTTTCGTCACCGAGAAAACGCCGTGCTGCGTGCTGAAAAGCACGAACGGTCTTTACCTGATGGACCGGGAAGGCATGATCCTTGAAAAGATCGGGGAAGCCGACGCCGAAGGATGGATCAGCGTTACCGGACTTTCCGTCAGGGAAATACGGGTCGGGAGCGTCGTGGGCAGCATGAATCCCGACCAGCTGAAAGCGTGTACCCTGATCCTTGACGAGATGCTGATTCAGGACTCAATGGGGATGTTTACGGAAATCAACTGTTCCGATCCAAACCGCCTGTTCCTGACCAGCAGGGAAGGATATCCTGTTTTCCTGGGCGACGCAAAAGACATTCGGGCCAAGCTCCTTACGATCAGGGGCGTTCTTGAATATATGCGGATATACGAAATGGCTCCCGGAAGCCTTGACGCTTCGGTCCCCGGCAGCATCACCTATACGCCCGACTGATTATTTCGGGCGTTGACGCTTTTTTTGGCCGGCATCGGGCCGATTCGCTCAGCTATAAATTGAACTTTGGTATTTTCGAAATCATATATGAATTCATTCTTACAAAAAAAACATTTTTTTGTTCCGGAGTCTTGTCAAATTGCTACGAAAAGGTTACAATAAAGTGAAAGATTGGGCAAGGTTTTGCATTTGTGCGAAACGCAAACCTGGATCGGGAGTTGATGTACGATGAACAAGACCATTGCGGCGCTTGATTTCGGGACGAACAAGATTATTACGGTGGTGGCCGAGCTCAACGGCGGCCAGCGCTGTGATATCGCCGGTACCGGCATTGCCATGTACGACGGCTATCTTGACAACAACTGGATCAATCCGGACGCCCTTGTGGATGCGATCAATAAATCCGTCCAGGAAGCCGAAAATCAGGCGGGCTGCAGGATCAGGGAAATTTATGTGGGTGTTCCCGCGGCGTTTTCAAGGGTGTACACGGTGGAGCCGAAGGTGGCCATTCAGGGGGCGGACCCGAAGGTCAGTCCGAAGGACGTCGCCGATCTTTTCAGCAAGGCCGCCGGTCAGCTGGGGGACATCCGCGGGACGGTCATCCATCGCTCCCCGGCGTGGTTTGTGGTAGACGACGGCAAAAAGACCATCGAGCCCACCGGCATGCGCGGGTACGAGCTGAAGGGACTGGTCTCGTTTGTGACCGCCGAGGACTTTTTTATCCGGGACGTGACCGAACGGCTCAGGGCTCTGGATATCAGCGTGGACGGATTTTTCTCCACGCCGGCAGGGCAGGCCATGCTGTATATCAGCGAGGACGAACGCGACAGGAAAACCGTCCTGGTGGATATGGGATACCTTGTGACCGAGGTGATGATCATCGAGGGCGACGCGATCACCTTTATGAAAGCCATTCCTCTGGGAGGCGGCCACATCGCGGCGGACCTGGCCATCGGCCTCAAGATCCCGCTGACCTCCGCGGAGGAGATTAAGCGCAATTACGTTTACGGCATCACCGCGGGACAGGAAGAATTCGTGACAACCGACGTCCAGGGCAGCACGGTCACCTTCAAGAGGGAGGAAGTCGAAAAAGTGCTTGAGCCCCGGGCGGAGGAAATCTGCGAAAGCGTCAGGGACGCCATCGACTCCAGCGGGATCAAGCTGGGCAACTGGTCCGCGGTATATTTTACCGGCGGCGGAATGGCGATCAACCGGGGCGGAAGGGAATATCTGTCGGCCAAGATCAACAGGACGGTCAGGGAGCTTCCGAGGAAAACCGTCAAAATGTCGTCCCCGGCCTATTCCAGCGCCCTGGGACTGGTGGATCTGGTCATTTCCACGGTTAAGAGCAGCGAAAGCGCCGGAGGCATCGGAGGATTCTTCAGGAATCTCTTCGGCGGCAACTGAGGCCCGCGGGGGGTCTTACAACGGATATCACATCAGATCGGGAGGATGGAAACATGCCTTTTGAAATTCAGGTAGAACAAAGTTCATTCGCGTCCATCAAGGTGGTGGGCTGCGGCGGCGGCGGTACCAACGCGGTTAACCGGATGGTGGACGCCGGCCTTCGCGGGGTGGAATTCATCGCCGTGAACACCGACCGTCAGGCGCTGACGCTCGCCAAGGCGGATAACAAGATCCAGATCGGTGAAAAGCTCACCAAGGGCCTTGGCGCCGGGGCACAGCCCGACATCGGCCGCAGAGCCGCCGAAGAGAGCCGGGAGGAGATCGCCCAGGCGCTCAAAGGCGCCGACCTGGTGTTCGTGACCGCCGGCATGGGCGGCGGCACCGGCACCGGCGCGGCGCCCATCGTGGCTGAGGTGGCGAGGGAGAACAACTGCCTGACCATCGCCGTTGTCACCAAGCCCTTTGCCTTTGAAGGCAAGCAGCGCATGAAAAACGCCGACATGGGCATCAATGAACTGAAGCAGACGGTGGATACCCTGGTGGTCATTCCCAACGACAGGCTGCTCCAGGTGGTCAGCAAGGGGACCAGCATGCTGGAAGCCTTCCGCATTGCCGACGACGTGCTTCGCCAGGGCATCCAGGGCATTTCGGACCTCATCAGCCAGCCCGCTCTGATCAACCTGGACTTCGCCGACGTGAAGACCGTCATGGAGTCCGGCGGAATGGCGCATATGGGCATCGGCACCGGCAAGGGAGAGACCAAGACGGTGGACGCCGCGAAGAACGCCATTGCCAGCCCGCTGCTTGAGACCAAGATCGACGGCGCGAGGGCCGTTCTGATCAACATCACCGGCGGACCCGACATGAGCATCATGGATGTAAACGAAGCCGCCAGCCTGATTATGCAGAACGCCGACAACGAGGCCAATATCATCTTCGGCGCCGGCATCGACGAAACCATGAAGGACGAGGTTCGCATCACGGTCATCGCGACGGGCTTTGAAAAGAACGCTTTCCCCACCCGGCCCAGGAAACAGGCCAAAACCGCCCAGCCTGCCGCCCCGGCCGCGCAGAGCCCCGCGTATCCCGGAAACGGTTCCTACAATCCCTACGAAGGCAGGATGAAGCCCCAGGAAACGCCGGAGGAAACGTTTGAAGCTCCCGATCCCTCCATGTACGGAGGCGACCAGGGCTATTACGGCGGCGCGAGGCCCATCGTGCCCCCCAGGCCCTACCAGCCCGCGGGAACCACGGGATATTATCCCCAGCAGGCGCCCCAGCAGTACATGCCTCCCACGGCGCCCGGCAGCGTTCCGCAGACCTTCGCCCCCCAGGCGGCGCCCGCACAGAACGCGTATACCCCCGACGCGCAGATGTCGTTCGCTCCCCCCGCTCAGCAGGCGCAGCCCCAGAACATGGGGAACCGCCAGACGGAGAAGGACGACCTTGGCGTTCCCGCGTTCCTTCGCAGGGCGGCCAGAAAAGACAACTGAGATGCTTTCTCATCCGGACGGCGTGTCCGGCTGTTAAGGCAGCACCCCGTTTTCCCGGCCCATGACGGCGGGAAAACGGGTTTTTTGATTAAACGGAGGGCCGGGTATGATCAAAAACGCGGGTTTTCCCGGCGGCCGGAAGCCGGCAAAGGCGGAAAAACCTTCGATTTTTCAGTGACATGAAAAGTCGGGAGCGTTCTGTTATTGCCAAAGCAGCAAAAAACTGATATACTGACATAAGGAACCTTATACAGGAGGTGCAGCCGAATGGCACAGAAAAAAGACGACCTGCCCGCCAATGTGGATGTGGATCTGCAGAATGGCGGTACCATAACTTATGCCTCCGAGGTAATCTCCACCATCGCGGGTGTCGCCGCCAACGAAATCGAAGGGATCGCCGGGATGTGCATCAGCGGAGGCCTGAGCGACTTCATCGGGCGCAACCGCAACGCCACCAGGGGGGTCAAGGTGGAGATCGGAAGCGAAGAAGCTTCCTTTGATCTTTATGTTATCGTGGAATACGGACAGCCGATCCAGAAGGTCTGCCACGACGTGCAGGAAAATGTTCGGAAAGCCATCGAAAGCATGACGGGTCTGCATGTGGTGCGGGTGGACGTCCATGTTCAGGGCGTCAGCTTTGAAAAGGAAAAGCAGCAGACGGAGATCAATATCGAAGCGGCCAAGAGCCCGGCGCTGACTGCCGGAAGCGGGGACGCTTACAGCCAGAAAAACACGAAAAACGTTAAGAAGGCCAGGAAAAAGGCCGTCGCCGCGAAGAAAACGAAACCGGCGGAAGCTCCCAAGCCGGAAAAAGAAGCGGAGGACGCGCCTCAGGCGAGGGCGGAGGCCCCGGATGAGACCGATGCCGTTCCCGACGCCAAGGCCCCCGCGGAGCATGCTCACGAACAGGCGGAGGGCGGAAAGGAACCCGTTCCCGCGGAAGAAAAGGCGTCAGCAGCGGAGGTGTCCGAAGCCTCCGGCGAAAGCGCCGAGGTTTCCGATCCCGAGCCATCCGCGGACGACGGGGAAACGGTCGAGTGGGAAGCCGGTCCTGTCGCCGGAGGCTTCAGCGAAGCCGCCGCGAACGCACCTGCCGCCCCCGGCGGAAAAAAGAAAACAAAAAAATGATGGATACGCTGTTGGAAAATTAAAAGGAGGAAAAAACGATGAAGATGAAACTGTATCATCGGCTGATCCTTGTGGTCGGAGCCCTGGTCACGCTTTTGATCGGTCTGGCTATGATCGTAATGGCATGCGGCCTGCTGCAGAGCTTTACCCTGGTTCCGCAGGCGGAAGGCGAAGGCTTTTATTCCTGGCGGAGGATCGCGGTCATTGTCGCCGGCGTGTTCCTTGTGCTTTTCGGCGGTTATACCATGCTGTTCCCCGGCAAGCTCCGCTATAACAGGAAGGACTTTATCGTGCAGAAGGGCGAGAAGGGCGATCTGCTCTTCAGCGTCAAAACCCTTGAGAGCCTGGTCCGCGAGTGCGTGGACATGCACAAGGAGATTGAGACCAAGAGTCTGCGTATCCTGCCCGGCAAGGAAGGGATTGCCGTCCGGCTGCGGGTGATTATGGCCAGCAACATTTCCATGCCCCTGGTGCAGGACAGCCTGGCGGGGCAGATCAAGCAGTATGTCACCGCTTCTTCGGGCGTCCAGGTCAACAGCGTGAACGTAGCTGTGATGGGCTTGGCCGGCAAGACGAGCGAACCCGCTTCTCCTTTTGTTGTCAACAGCGAGGAAAGCGCCGCGCCTCAGGAGGAAGCGGAAGCTGAAGCGCCCAAGGAAGAAAAGAAACTGCCGCACCTGCGCCTTTTCGACAAGGAGGAGGAGCAGACCGTGGTTCCCGCCCCGGAATTCGCCGGGGAAGCCGTTGAAAAAGCGGAGGAACAGATTGCGGAAGCCGCCGATACCCTGAGCGGCGCGGCTGAAAGAGCCGCTGAAGCGGTAAACGACGCTGTCGGCGAAGCCGCCGACGGGATCGAAAACGCCGCCGACACGCTGACCGAAAAGGCGCAGGTCGCCGCCGAAGGACTGAACGACGCGGCACAGGCCGCCGCCGAAGGGGTCCAGAAGGTCTTTGGGGAAGAAGGAGACAACAATGCCTGAAAACAACAAGGGGAAAAAGCCCGCGATTCTTACCGCGGGCACGCCTCAGTGCGCCCTGGCATGCGCTTTTCTCGGCGCGGTCGTCGCCGTGCTGTTCCTGACCATCGGCTTCTGGAAGACGCTGTTCATCGCCCTGTTTGTTTTTGCCGGCCTTTTCCTGGGCGGCGTCGCCGACAAGGGGGAATGCGTCCGCAGCGTGACTGAGGCGATCCTTCCCCGCAGGGAGGTCAAGATTTACCAGGCCAGGGAGAAGAAACGCGATCCTCAGGCGGAGAAATCCGGGGAGAAGACCGACGAGGACGAAGACGAGGAAGAAGACCTCGAAGAAGAAGAGGAAGAAGACCCCGGGGAGGAAGAGACCGAGGACGACGAAGACGACGAAGATGACGAAGAAGAGGACGAAAACGGGGACAAAAAGGCCGGGAAAGAGGCCTGAGGCGCAAATCGCTTCCGCGGAGCGGTTCTCTCCTTTCGTGAAGGGGCAGGACGCTGCTTAGCGGTGTGATCACTTGATAAGGATGGTAGGGAGGATATGTCCCGAAAAACAGCGCGCCAGGCCGCCGTGCAGATGGTTTTTGAAAGCCTGTTCGGCGGCGAAGGCGGAGACGACACCCTGACGGGGCTCATTTCCTTTGAACCCGCCGAGGGGGATATGGAATACGTAAAGAGCGTTGTGGACGGCGTCAGGGAGCATGGGGAAGAAATCGACGGCATCATCGCCGGACATCTGAAAAACTGGACCCTGGACCGCATATCCAACGTGTCTCACGCGGCGATGAAGGTCGCCATCTATGAAATGAAATGGCAGAAGGATGTCCCGCCCGGGGTCATCATCCGGGAGGCGGTGCAGCTGACCCAGCGGTTCGACGAGGATTCAGAAGGCAGGTTTGTCAACGGCGTCCTGTCGAGCGTCCTGAAGGAAATGGCGCCGGAAGGAGCGCAATGACAAAACGCGCGGGCTGCCTGGGGATCGATACCAGCTGTTACACCACCTCCGCAGCAGTGGCTGTCCGGGGGGAGATAGCCGCCTTTCAAAGGAAGCTCCTTCCGGTTCCGGCGGGTGAACGCGGCCTCCGTCAAAGCGAGGCCGTGTTTGCGCATATAAAACAGCTGCCGGAAATCCTGGAAGCGGCGATCGCGGAGGCGGGGACGATTCCCGCCTGTGTGTGCGTTTCCTCCTCCCCGAGGGATGGCGGGGATTCCTATATGCCGGTGTTCCTCGCGGGCCTGGCTTTTGCAAGATCGGCCGCCGCGGCTGCGGGCATTCCCGTGTATTGCACCACGCACCAGCGGGGGCATATCCGCGCCGCGATGATCGGCACGGGAATTGACGGGGAGGCGCCTTTCCTGGCGATTCATCTCAGCGGGGGCACCACGGATGTGCTCCTCAGGCGACCGGACGGGTCGGCGGAGACCCTGGGGACCAGTTTGGATCTGCACGCCGGACAGCTGGTGGACAGGATCGGCGTGCGCATGGGGCTGCCCTTTCCGGCGGGAAGGTACCTGGAGGAAACGGCCCGGAGGTGCCCGGCGCCTCCCAAAGCGCTGCTAAAAGTGTCCATGGAGGGCGGCAGCTGCCATTTGTCCGGCTGTGAGACCGCCCTGATTTCCCTGATGGACAAAGGCCTTTCCGGCGAGGAAGCCGCCATGGAAGTCTACAGCGTCCTTTGCCGCACGGTTTTGAGGATGCTGAGCGCGGCGAAGGAGAAAACCGGGGTCCGCCGCTGCCTGATCGCGGGCGGCGTGGCTTCATCCCTGCTTCTCAGGGAGATGATCGCCGAAAGGAACAAAAAGCGCGGCCTTGGGCTGGAGATTTATTTCGGAGAGCCAAAGTATTCTTCCGACAATGCCGCGGGAGTGGCGCTCCTGGGCGAGGAAATGCATTCATGCGGCGGCAGGGCGTGACCGTACCGCGGCATACCCACGACGAGGAGGTTCTGAAAGGAAAATGGATCAGGTAATCATGTACGGCGCACCCTGCGTCGAAAAGCTTTCGGCGGAACAGAAGGAACGCGTGGAAGCCCTGCGGGCTCGGGGCCGCGGCGTCTGCCTTGCGGTGGTCCGCGTGGGGGACGACCCGGCCAGCGAGGTGTATGTGCGCAACAAAAAAAACGCCTGCCAGCGCCTGGGAATCGAATCCCGTGAGATCCACCTTCCCGGCAGCGTATCCCAGGCGGAGGTCGAGGAATGCCTGGACAAGCTGGGCGCGGACCCGGACGTGGACGGAATCCTGCTTCAATTGCCCCTGCCGCGGGGGCTGGACGACAAGGCGGCGCTCACCCATATCCCCGCGGCCAAGGACGCTGACGGCTTCAGGAGCGAAAACTGCGGAACGCTGATCTGCGGTGGGGAGGGAACGCTGCCCTGCACCCCCAGGGGCATTTTGTATATGCTGAAGCATTACGGGGTGGCCCTTGAGGGCAAACACGCGGTGGTGATTGGCCGGAGCGCCATTGTCGGCAAGCCCGCCGCCCTGATGCTGCTTGGCGAAAACTGCACCGTGACCGTGTGCCATTCAAAGACCGCGGACCTGAAAGAGCATACGCGCAGGGCGGACATCCTTGTCGCGGCCGTTGGGAAAGCCGGATTTGTTACAGGGGACATGGTGAAGGACGGATGCGTAATTGTGGACGTGGGCATCAACCGGACGCCGGAAGGGCTCAGGGGCGACGTGGACGCGGTGTCGGTGGGCGATAAGGCGGCCTTTATCACTCCCGTTCCGGGCGGCGTCGGCAAGCTTACCGTGGCCATGCTGATGGAAAACGTGATCGAGCTGGCGGAAAGAAGGACGGGTCTGACGGAGGCATGAGTTGGACTCTGACGGTCACGCAGCTCAACGAATACGTCCGCAGGACCTTCGCCGGCGATCCCATGCTGCGGGAGGTCCGCCTGACCGGGGAAATCAGCGGCTTTAAGAGGCAGTTCAACGGGCACTGGTATTTTACCGTCAAGGACGAGGGAAGCCGGCTGAACTGCGTCATGTTCCGCACGGCGGCGCTTTCCGTGGGCTTTACCCCCGCGGAGGGGGACCGGGTGGAACTGACGGGCAGCGTGGGGCTGTACGTCCCCTTCGGCACGTACCAGTTTACCGTGACGGAAATGAAACGGGGCGGACAGGGCGATCTTTATCTGCGCTTTGAGGAGCTTAAAAGGCGTCTTCTGGCCGAGGGGCTCTTTGACGAGGCGCGGAAAAAGCCGCTGCCCTACAGGCCGAGGGTCATCGCGGTGGTGACAAGCAAAACCGGGGCGGTGATTCATGATATCGCCCGGGTGGCCGGAAGGCGCGATCCATCGGTGCAGTTGATTTTGCGCAACTCCCTGGTCCAGGGGGAAGGCGCGGCGGCGGACATCGCCCGGGGCATAAGGGAATGTGCGGCTTATTCGGGGGCCGACGTCATTATCGTCGGGCGCGGCGGAGGTTCCCTTGAGGACCTGTGGGCTTTCAACGAGGAGGAAGTGGTCCGGGCCGTCCGGGAATGCCCGATCCCCCTCATTTCGGCGGTGGGGCACGAGGTGGACGTGACGCTGTGCGACCTGGCGGCGGACGTGCGCGCCGCCACGCCCTCCGCGGCCGCGGAGATAGCCGTTCCGGACCGGAACGAGCTTAAAAGGACCGTGTCCTCCTATGAAATGCGGCTGGACAGCGGACTGAGCGGGAAGCTTAACGAATGCGCCGGAAGGCTTGCGAACGCCGAAAAGCGCCTGACGGCGCTGCATCCCAGGCAGAAGATCAGGGCGGCCGCCCATACCAACGCTCTTTTGGCGCTTCGCCTTGAAAACGCCATGAAGAGCGGCCTTGAAAAACGGAAGCGCAGGACGTCGGAGCTGGACGGCAAGCTGACGGCCCTGGGCCCCCGCCAGGAGCTTGCCCGCGGATACGCGGTGATTCTTTCCGGGGGGAAGGCCGTGACAAGCGTACGCGGCCTGAAGGACAGGGCCGAGATTCTGATGGCGGACGGCCGCGCCTCGGTTAACGTCGAAAGCGTAAAGGAGGGGGACCCCTTTGACTGATATGGCTGCTCAGATGACCTTCGAGGAGCGTTTGAAGGCCCTTGACGGGATTGTGGCCCGGATGGAAGCCGGGGAAATGACCCTTCAGGAAAGCCTGGCGGCGTATGAAGAAGGCATGAAGCTGACCAGGGCGCTGAACGAGGAACTGTCCCAGGCCGAAAAACACATGCAGGAGCTTGCGGGCGGCGTGATCACGCCCATGGAGGACGCGCCATGACGACGGTCGATGATTACGGCTTCTATAAAGCCATGTGCGAAAAAGCGCTGGAGGCCTATCCTTTCGAAGGCGCGCCGGAAACTTCATCCAAAGCGATGAGGTACAGCCTGCTTGCCGGGGGGAAGCGCCTGAGGGGCGTCCTTGCCCTGGGAGGGTGCGTCAGCGCCGGGGGAAGGGCCGAAGACGCCCTGCCTGCCGCCTGCGCCGCGGAAATGATCCACGCATATTCGCTGATCCATGACGACCTGCCTGCCATGGACAACGACACGCTCCGCAGGGGTAAACCGACAAGCCATGTGGTGTTCGGCGAGGCGCAGGCGATCCTCGCGGGGGACGGCCTTCTGACCGAGGCGTTCGTGTGCCTGTCCTCCATTCCCGATCCGGTGACGGCCTCGGCGTGCGTGCGCTGCCTGGCTGAAGCCGCCGGAAGCGCCGGGATGGTGGGCGGACAGGTGATGGACATGGAAAAACCCTCCGGCGCCGGGGCCGAATGGCTTCGGGAAATGGAAAGGCGAAAGACGGGCTGCCTGATCAGGGCGGCCGTGGAAATGGGCATGATCTGCGCCGGAGCCGACGGGGATATGATTCGCCGGGGAAGGGAATACGGCGCGCATCTCGGCGCGGCCTTCCAGGCGGTGGACGATATCCTTGACGTGACCGGAGACGAAAAGAACATGGGAAAGAGTCTGGGGAAGGACAGGGACGAAAACAAGCTTACCGCGGTTACGCTTTTCGGCCTGGACGGGGCCGCGGACGCGGCGCGCCGGGAGACCGCCCTTGCCCTGGAAGCGCTTTCGGGACTGGGCCCCGAAGCGGATTTCCTGCGGCGGACGGCCGAAATGATGCTCAAACGGGTCAACTGAAAGAGGTCACGAAAAATGGAATCACTGTGGAACAACCGCGTTCTTATCACCGCTTTCGCGGCGTGGATGACGGCGCAGATGATAAAAACGCTGATTTACCGGATCCTGTACAAGCGTTTTGACAAGGAACGCATCTTCGGCAGCGGGGGCATGCCGTCGTCGCATACCGCCACGGTAATCGCCCTGACGCTTTCGGTGGGCATCCGGGAAGGATTTGTCAGCAGCATGTTCGCAATCTGCGCGGTCTTTTCCATGGTGGTCATTTATGACGCGCTGGGCGTCAGGAGGGAAACGGGAAGGCAGGGGGAGGTCATCAACCGGATCATCCGGGAATTCCTTCTGGACGGCAAGCCCATTTCCGAGGAAAACATGAAGACGCTGGTGGGGCATACGCCTTTGGAGGTTCTGGGGGGCGTTATCGTCGGGATCGGCATTTCGCTCCTGTTTATGCTTTTATAAGGGAGGTTTCACAAAATGAACGATCAGTTCCATGAAGAAGTGGTAACGCAGAAACGGCAGGGCTTCCAGTCGGTGACACTTCTGCTCGCTAACCTGATGATGATCATCATGGCCATCATTGGGTTTTTCGGGCTGCAGGCCCTGATGAGGGTGGTCTCGGCGATGATCGGCGGGCAGGCCGCCGCGCCCGCTATCGTCTTACCCCTGGTTATGTTCCTTGCGGGCGGCGGCCTGGCGGTCCTTCTTTTCCTGAAAAAGGACGAGATCCGCACGGAATACGAATATACCATCACCAACGCTTCCCTGGATTTCGCCAAGGTGTTCAACAACAAAAAGCGCAAGGCGCTGGGCACGATGAACCTGAAAAACATCGAGGCCTGCGGGAAGGTTTCCTCCGGCAGCTTCCACCGGTATATCACCATGCCTCAGATTAAGCGGAGCAACTGGTTCCTGAACCGGGACGCGGACCTTTTTTACCTGTATTACACAAAGAACGGCGAAAAGCGGATCATTATCATCGAGCCGTCCGAAGAACTGGTCGAAATGATCCGCCGCGTGGTTGTGCCCGGTGTATACCAGACGAATTGAGGCGGAGAAATGATCTATCTTGACAACAGCGCCACCACCAGGGTGTGCCCCGAAGCCGTCGAACGGATGGACAGGTGCATGTGCGAGGATTATTTCAATCCCTCCGCGCTGTACGGCCCGTCCCTTGAGGTAAAAGAGGAGATGCGCGCGATCCGCGAAAAGATCGCAGGCCTCGTGCGCTGCGGCGGCGGCAGGACGATTTTTGTGTCCGGGGGGACCGAGGCCGACAACCTGGCGGTGCTGGGCCTGACGGCCTCCTTCCGGGACGGAAGGATCCTGTATTCGGCCGGGGAGCACCCGGCGGTGAAGGAAGCCTGCAGAGCCGCCAGGGGCCTTTCGGCCGAGGAAATTCCCTACGACAGCCGGGGGATGGTTGACCTTGAGCGCCTGGAAAAAATGCTGGACGACGACGTCCGGCTGATTGCGGTGATGCAGGTCAACAACGAAAGCGGGGCCGTCCAGCCGCTTCGGGAGATCGGCGAATTAAAGGAACGGCTTTGTCCCGGGGCTTTTTTTCATGTGGACGGCGTTCAGGGCTTTTTAAGGGTCCCCGCGGACATGAAGGCCTGGCGCGCCGACAGCTACGCTCTGTCGGCCCATAAGATCCGCGGCCCCAAGGGCTGCGGCGCGCTGGTCGTGTCCCCCGGGGCGCGCCTTGCGCCGCGGATGCTGGGCGGAGGGCAGGAGGGGACGCTCCGCTCCGGCACAGAGAATACCCCCGGGATCCTGGGTATGGGCGCCGCCATCGACGCCTGGCCCGGCGCCGAGGGACTGCGCGAAATGAAGGAAGCGCTCTTCCGGGGCCTGAAGGAGGCGGTGCCGTCGCTGGAGGTCAACGGACCCGATCCGCTGTGCGCCGATTCGGCGCCTCATATTCTGAACGTTTCCCTTGAGCCGGTGAGGAGCGAGACCATGCTCCATGCTTTGGAGGGCTGCGGGATCCTGATCGGCATCGGCTCTGCCTGCGCGTCCAACAAGCAGCGGATTTCCGAAGGCCTCAGGGCCATGGGAATCAGCCGTCCCAGGGCGGAATCGGCGCTGCGGTTCAGCCTGGGCCCGGACAACCGTCCGGAGGAAATGGCGGAAACGGCGCGGCGCGTCAGGGAGCAGTACGATTTTCTGTCCCCATATACCAGAAGATAAAAAGGACGACGATCATATGCAAAAACTGCTGCTTGTCCGTTACGGCGAGATTTATTTAAAGGGCCAGAACCGGCCCTATTTTCTGAAGACCCTGGTTTACAGGGTCCGCGAGGCGGTCCGTGAGATCGGCGGGAATGTGTGGCTGCACGACGCCAGGATATTTGTCAGCGGCACGGAGGATATGGACGAGTGCGTCCGCCGGGTGCGCCGGGTGTTCGGCGTGCATTCGGTATGTCCCGCGCTTGCGCTGGAGAAGGACGATTTTGACCTGCTGCTCCGCACGGCCGCGGAGATGATGGAGGGGCTGGAGGGCACCTTCAAGGTGGAGGCGCGCCGGTCGGACAAGCATTATTTCCTGGATTCGCCGGCGATTAACGCAAAGGTCGGCGAATATGTCCTAGAAAACAGCGGCGGAAGGCTGAAGGTGGACGTCAAAAAGCCGGAGCATGTTTTGAGTGTGGAGATCCGGGACAAGGCGTACCTTTATTCCCGGGTGATTCCGGCGGTGGGCGGCATGCCGGTCGGTACCGGAGGACGCGCCGCGCTGCTTCTTTCCGGCGGCATCGACAGCCCCGTGGCGGGATACATGATTGCCAAGCGGGGCGTGGAGCTGGTGGCGGTGCATTATTATTCCTTCCCGTACACCGGGCCCCAGGCGAGGCAGAAGGTGCTGGACCTGGCGCGCATCCTGTCGGGCTTCACCTGCGGAATGCGGGTGTATGTGGTTCCCTTTACCCGCATCCAGATGGAGATCCACGCCAAATGCCCCGACGACTACACCACTTTGATCATGCGCAGGTATATGATGCGCATCGCCGAAATTATCGCCCGCAGGGAAGGAGCCATGGCCCTGGTCACCGGGGAAAGCATCGGCCAGGTGGCCAGCCAGACCATGGAGGCCCTGAACGCCACGGACCAGGTGGTGGAGATGCCGGTCTTCCGTCCGGTGATCGGGTTTGACAAAATCGACATCATTCACACGGCGGAGGAGATCGGCACCTACGAGACCTCGTGCCTGCCCTATGAGGACTGCTGCACCGTGTTCACTCCCCGGCATCCCGCGACAAGGCCGAAGATGGAAAAGATCCTGGCGGGAGAACAGCTTCTTGCTCAGGAGGAACTGATCGAAGAGGCGGTCAGGGAAGCCGAGGTCATTGACCTTTGAGCGTTTTTGCCGGCGGGAGACAGAGCCGGGATGAGGAAAAGGAAAAACGGGAATCGGGAAACCGAAACGTAAAACAGGAGGAATCGGCATGAAGCGACTGACTTTGTGGATCCTGATCCTGGCCTGCCTGGCGTCCGCGGGCCTTCTGCCCGCGGGGGCGGAGGGGGAAAGCTATGTGCTGGCGGGGTATGATCCCACCCAGTACCGCGTCTGGTCGGAAAACGCGTTTTTCGCTTCCATGGAAGAGATGACCGGCGTGCATTTCGAACTGAAGCAGTATACCTCGCTTTCCTCCTGGGAGGAGGCGAAGGCCTCGTTCACCGCCGGGGCAGACATGCCCGACGTGCTGTTCAAGGCCCAGCTGACCGGGTACGAATGCGCGGAAATGCTGGATAAGGGCGTTCTGGTGGACCTGAAGCCGTATCTTGAGACTTGCTGCCCCCATCTGTGGGCCATGATCCGGGAGGACGATGCCATCCTGTCCGCCATCACCCTGCCCGACGGACGGATCGCGGCGCTGCCCTATATCAGCGAGACCCCGACCCAGAACGTCATGTGGATCAACAAAAAATTCCTGGCACGGACGGGGAAGGACGCCCCGACCACCTGGGATGAATTGACGGACGTCCTCAGAGCCTTCCGGGATACGGACGCCAACGGCAACGGGGATCCGAACGACGAGATTCCGATGGGATTCCTCGGGCCCTACGACCTCAAATACCTGGGGCATGCCTTCGGCCTGATCTGCAACGACTACAACCTGTTTGTTACGGATAGCGGCGAAGTTCGCTATATGCCCGCCGAGGAGCGCTTCATGCAGCTGATGACCGGGCTGAGGGAATGGTACCGGGAGGGGCTGCTTGATCCCGCCGGGTTTACGTCATCGGACGTGCTGCGCCGCGTCACCGACGCCAACAAGCCACAGCGCTGCGGCGTTATCTTTGCCCCGATGATCACGACGCTGTTCCCGTCGGAGTGGCTGGAGGACTACGTATGCCTGATGCCTCTCAGGTGGGAGGGCGAGGCCCGCTACAGGGATGTGGGACTGCATGTCGTCCGCGGCACCTTCGCCGTGACCACGCACTGCCGGAACGTCGGCGAGGTATTGTCCTGGGCGGACCTGATGTACGCCGATGAGGGCAGTGTCCTGGCGTCCGTGGGCAAAAAAAATACGGATTATGTAATCGACGGGGACGGGTCCTGGCGGCTGACGGAATCGGCCAAGGGGGATTCCTATTACACCGTTTCGCATACCATTACCTCCGGGGCCGAGATTCCGGGGTTTTCCGCCGAGGAATTCCACGCAAAGTTCAATGATCCTGGCCTGAAGACGATGCTTGAGGCGCTGCACGCGTTCAACGAAAAGTGCGTCCTTCCCTTCCCGTACCTGTATCTTACGCGGGAGGAAAACACAAGGATTGCGGCGCTGCAGGGGAATCTGGGCTACATTGTGGACATGCAGATCGCAAGGTGGGTTCTGGGCGAGGAGGAGATCACCGCGGAAAGCGGGAAAAACTTCGTATCCGCCCTGAAGGAAGCCGGACTGGACGAATTCCTGGCCCTGTGGCAGGGTATTTATGACGCGCAGGAGGGCAGATAATATGGATAACTACACTTCGATGCTTTCTTTTCTTTCGACCGATGAAGCGCTGGAAAGGCTGAAAGCGCTTTACGGAAGCCGCGAGGCGGAACTGAAGCGGCAGGCCGCCCGTTACGCCGGGCTTGTGAAAAAACACGAGGCGCTTTTCCGTTCCTCCGGCCGCGTCCTGATGGTCAGCGCTCCCGGAAGGATCGAGATTGCGGGCAACCATACAGACCACAACAACGGCAGGGTGCTGGCGGCAGCGGTCAGCCTGGACTGCCTGGCGGCGGTCACCCCCCGGCGGGACATGAAGGTCAGGGTGCATTCCGAGGGCTTTTCCCCTGTGGAAACGGACCTGACGGACACTGCGGTCCGCGAGGAAGACAAAGGGACAAGCGCTTCGCTGATCCGCGGCGTCGCCGACGGAATGAAGCAAAACGGGATGAAGATCGGCGGCTTCGACGCCGTCGTGACCAGCGACGTGGTGACGGGAAGCGGGCTTTCCTCCTCCGCCGCCTACGAGGTGATGATCGCCCAGATCCTGGACGCCCTGTATAACGGCTGTACGCTGGATCCCATCCTCCGGGCCAGAATCGCCCAATACGCGGAGAACGTGCACTTCGGAAAGCCTTCCGGCCTGATGGACCAGATGGCGTCTTCCGTCGGCGGCATGGTGACCATCGATTTTAAGGACGAGCCCAGGGTGGAGGGCCTCCCGTTCCGTTTTTCGAACAGCGGATACGACATCGTGGTGGTCAATACCGGTTCCAGCCATGACAACCTGACGGACGAATACGCGTCCATCCGCCTTGAGATGAACGAGGTGGCCGCCTTTTTCGGCAAGTCCGTCCTGCGTCAGGTGGACGCCGGGGACGTATGGCGGAACCTGAAGGCCCTCAGGGAGCGCCTGGGCGAGCGTCCGGTGCTGAGGGCAATCCATTACTTCAATGAAAACGAGCGGGTCGGCAAGCTGGTCGAAGACGTGAAGATTGGCGACGCGGAGCGGGTGCTGGAAGGAATGATCGCCTCCGGCGATTCCAGCCAGAAGCTTTTGCAGAACGTATACGTGGTGGGCAGGAGCCAGCCGATGACCCTTGCGCTGACCCTCGCCGAGAGCATGCTCAAAGGCAAAGGCGCCTGGCGTGTGCACGGCGGCGGCTTTGCCGGCACCACCCTGAACGTGGTGCCCCGGGACATGACGGAGGAGTTCACCCGGAGGATGAACGAAGTGTTCGGCGACGGCGCCTGCTTTATCCTGGACGTACGGCCCGAGGGCGGGACCGTGGCGCTGGAAAGCCCGGAGATGTGATGGATAAAAGTCCTGTGACCTTGTACGCGCCGACCCCGGAAGCGACCCGGGAGATCGCGCGCCGGCTGAGCGAGGGCCTCAGGGACGGGGATACCGTCGTACTGAAGGGGGATCTCGGCGCCGGGAAAAGCGAATTCGCCCGGGGAATCGCCCGGGGACTGGGCTACGACGGCCCCATTCCGAGCCCGTCCTTTACCATCCTCAACGAATACGAGGGAGGAAGACTGGCCCTGCATCATTTCGACTGGTACCGCGTTTCGGACAGCGGGGAGCTGTATGAAAGCGGACTGGACGAATATATCGGCGGCAGGGGCGTCTGCGTCATCGAATGGAGCGAAAGGGCTCCGGACATCCTGCCGGAGGACCGCATCGTCGTAACCCTGATCCCCGATGAAAACGACGGGCGGCGGATCTTTATGGAAACGCACGGGGACGTCCGCCTGCCGGATATCCTGCCCTGCCCCGCGGACGGTGATGCCGGCGGGGAAGGAAACGAGTTTACGAAACCGCGGGAATAAGCGAGGAATGAAATAAAGACGATGATTCTTCTGGCTATGGATACCTCGGGCCCCGTATGCGGGATCGCCATAACGGAGGACGGCGAGATCCGCTATGAGGCGGTGGTCAAAAACAATTTTACCCATTCCCGGAACCTGATGCCCATGGTGGAGGAGGCCTGCGTCAGGAGCGGGATTCCCGTCGAAAAGGCGGATATGTTCGCGTGCACGGTCGGGCCCGGCTCTTTTACGGGGGTCCGGCTGGGGGTGGAGGCCGCCAAGGCCCTGGGCCACGCCCTTTCCCGGCCCGTGGTTCCCGTGGATGCCCTGGAGGCCTTCGCCGAAGGGCACCGGGGCTTTGACGGGCTGATTCTGCCGATGCAGGACGCCCGCGCAAAGCAGGTTTACGCCGCGCTGTTCGAAGGCGCGACGCTCGGGCGCCGGACAGACGATATGGCCGTCCCCCTTGAGGAGGCCCTGGACATGGCGGCCGCGGACGGCGGGAAGGTGCTTGTGACAGGCGACGGGGCGGCCGCGCACCGCGGCGCGATCCTTTCGTATGAAAAGCTTGCCTCCCGCGTGACCTGCGCGGGCCCGGCGGGCATCTATCTGCGCCCTGCGTGCGTTGCGGCCTGCGCGGCTGCGCATATGGAGACCGCGCTGGACTGGCGGGACCTGGAACCCCTTTACCTGCGTCCGCCCCAGGCGGAAAGACAGAAAAACTTAAAGGAAAAAGGCCATGAGTGACCTGATCATCCGAAGGATGCGCCTTGAGGACTGTCCCCGGGTTCACGGGATCGAGGAAAAGGTTTTCCCGACCCCCTGGTCCCTTCGGGATTTTGAAAAGGAGATGACCGTCAACCGCTGCGCCAGGTATCTGGTGGCGGAGGAGGACGGCAGGATCGTGGGCTTTGCCGGGGCATGGATGATCCTGGACGAAAGCCACATGACCAATATTGCCGTTCTTCCGGAATGCCGGGGGCGGGGGACGGGCAGAAGGCTGATGACGGCGCTGATGCAGTACGCCTCCAACCTGGGGGTTTCCTATATGACCCTGGAGGTGCGCGCGGGCAACGAAAAAGCCCAGGCGCTGTATAAGTCCCTGGGCTTTATCCGGGTATCGGTGAGAAAAAAATATTATGAGGACAACGGCGAGGACGCGTACCTGATGGTTACCGACCGCCTGCCGCCGCCGGAGGATGACTTTGAGGAGGATGAGACCCTCCGGGAGGTCACCTGAGGAGAGAAAGCATTTCACCCGTCAGCATGGAACGCGTTCCATACCGGCGGGCGCCTTTTTCCCCGGCGATTCCGACGCGCAGGGCCGCGAGCCTCGCGGCGTCCGCGGCGTCCTCCGCCCCGCTCAGGCAGGCGGCGGCGACGCCGCAGAGGGCGTCGCCGGTTCCCCCCTTGGCCAGGGCCGGGGAGCCGGCGATATTTAGGTATGCTTTATTCCCGTCGGTGATGACGGAAACCGCGCTTTTAAGGAGCACCGCCGCGCGGTATTTTTTTGCGATGGCGTCGGCGCTTCCCACAGGATCGGCGAGCACCGCGGCGCTGTCCGTGCCCAGAAGGCGCGCGCCTTCCCCGATGTGCGGGGTCAGGATGCACTTTGGCGGCAGGGGAAAGGGCGACCCGGCCAGCAATGTCAGGGCGTCCGCGTCCAGCACCGCCCTGTCCGCGCGGGCAAGAAAAGAGAGAAGGATGTCCCGCTTATCCTGCCCGAGTCCCATGCCGCAGCCCGCCGCAAGCACGTCGAAGGCGGGCATCGACGACAGGGCGTCCCCGACGGATACGCACATGGCGTTGGGGACGAGGGCCTGCAGGATGGGGATGATCCCGTCGGGACAGGCGACGGTCACAAGTCCGGCGCCGGCGCGAAGCGCGCCCAAAGCGCACATCGCCGCGGCGCCGGCTTTTCCGTTGGAGCCGGCGAGGACCAGCACCCGCCCCGCCCGGCCCTTGTGCAGCGTGGAGGGAGGCGGCGGAAGGAGACGGGGGAGATCCTCCTCCGTCAGGGCCTCCAGGCCGTTTTCGGTGTGAAGGAAGCCGATATCCCACACGAAGCGCTCGCCGCACAGATCGGCGCGGGGGCTGAGATAAAGCCCGGTTTTCGGGGCGTGGAAGGTCACGGTCCTGTCCGCTCGGACACATTCGCCCATAACCGCGCCGGTGTCGGCGTCCATGCCCGAGGGGATATCCACAGACAGCACGGGCAGGCCGCAGAGGTTGATCTTTTCGATCCATTCTCCGCCCCTGCCTTCCGGCGCGCCGGAAAAGCCCGTGCCCCACAGGGCGTCCACGACGCAGGTGAATCCGAGGGACGCGGGATGATCCGGAAAAACATCGGACACGGGAACGCCCAGGTATTTCAGATAGTCAAGGTTGCGCTTTCCCTCGTCTGTTTTCATGTCGCCGAGAAGCGAAACGGCGCATTTCGCGCCGCGCAGGCGCGCAAGCCGCGCCGCGGCCAGGCCGTCGGCGCCGTTGTTCCCCCTGCCGCAGACAAAAAGCGCCGAAGGGGAGGCGTCCATCTGAAAAAGATGGTTTACAACCCCTTCGGCGGCATGCTCCATGGCAATCAGCGGGTCCGCGCCCGCAAGAAAAGCCTCTTTTTCCAGCCGGCGCATCTCGGCGCCTGTAATCAGGGTTACGGGCATGGGTCCTCCTTTGTCAGGGCGGTCTCCGCGACGCAGAACGCGGCGGCCACGCCGCCGTCGTGGGATACGGACAGATGAAAGCGTTCGGCGCCGACGCGCTCCGCCCGGGCTTTGGCCGTGCCGGAAAGGCGGTAATAGGGAGCGCCCTCGGAGGTGTGAAGCACGCAGACATCCAGCGGGGACACCGCGGAAAAGCCGGACCCCAGCGCCTTGACCAGGGCTTCCTTTGCGCAGAAAATCCCGGCCGCGCTCTGGGGGGCCGCCTTTCCCCGGGCACGGATATATTCACGTTCCTCCGGGCAGAACCAGCGCCTTGTCAGCCTGTCGCGGGCGTCGTCGTCTTCCCAGCGGCTGATTTCGGAAAGATCGCACCCGATGCCCGTGATCATCCGCGGGTAAAGAGAATCGCGTTGGCGATGGCACGGGCGGTAACCTCCGCGGCGGCGGCGCAGATCTTGACAAAATTGACCTCGCTGCCGGTACGGGCGGTGGCCAGGGAGAACATGGTGTCGCCGTCCATCTGGGTATGGACCGGCCGGATGGTGCGGGCCAGGCCGTCGTGGGATACGTCCGCCAGGCGGCAGCATTGTTCCTTGGTCAGTTTGCAGTCGACGGCCACCACGCCGATGGTGGTGTTGCTTCCCGCGGGAATGCGCGCCTGACGGGAAACCGGCGCGTGGCCGTACAGCATGCCGTCGGCCGTGACCGGCGTACCGTCGGGCATGGCCGCGGACGCGAGAAGCTGGCCCGTATGGGGGTGGTAGACGTCCCCTACGGCGTTGACGGCGCATACGGCGCCCACGGTGACGCCCTCCGGCAACGTCAGGGAAGCGGAGCCGATGCCGCTGCGGCAGGGGGTGGAGCCGGGGACCAACTTGCCCACGGTGCATCCGGCTCCGGCGCCGACCGCGCCCTGGAGCATTCCCTTGCCGGCGTTAAGGAGGGCGGTGCGGCCCATCAGGGCGTCGGGGCGTACCGCGGGGTCGCCCACGCCCAAGTCGTAAAGCACGGCGGAAGGCACGATGGGTACCCGGACGCTGCCCATATCCAGCCCGATGCCGGACATTTCAAGCTGCCGCATGACGCCGGACGCGGCTTCAAGACCGAAAGCGCTGCCGCCGGAGAGGACCACGGCGTGGACCTGCTCCACCAGATTGCCGGGGCGGAGAAGGTCTGTCTCCCTTGTCCCCGGAGCCGCTCCGCGGACCGACACGCCGCCGACGGCGCCTTCCTTGCGGCACAGCACCACCGTGCAGCCGGTGCGGGCCTGGACATTCTGCGCGTGGCCTACGCGGATTCCGTGGACGCGCGTGATATCTCCGTCGAAACAATCAGGGATTCCGCTCATAACCGCTCCTTTTCCGCCTTTGGCTTTCGGACGGGAAAACCAAAGGCCGCGCCCATTCCCGGACGCCGCAATTTGTTATTTAAACTCGTAGTTTCCGATCGCCTTGTCATGGACGGTGAAGGTCATCATCCGGCCTTTTTCAAAGTCGGGGCGGGGAAGGGAAGCGTCGTAGTACAAAAGCCGGTCGTCTTCCTCGTCCGTCATGTTTCCGACGCTGATCATCATCGGATAAAAGGCGACGCCGTCCTTGTCCACGGAATCCGCGCCTATTTCCTTGAACGCGCCGGATACGGTGCGGGTCCGGCCGTGCATCACACTGTCCAGGTGCCGGTAATAGGCGATGACGGGGGAGATGAACATCCCGTGCGTGAAAATCGCCGCGGCGCCGGTGAGGATGGTCAGCGCGGTGACGTAAATCTCCGGCACGCGGATGACGGCAAGGACGATAATCAGCGCGGCAAGCAGGGAAAAGGGAATCCACAGGCAGAGCATACGGCGCTTTTTCAGCCGGGCGATGCGGGCAAAGTCTTCTTCGGTATACATAGGTCCCTCCGGGGTTTGTGATATCGGGCGCGCAGCACCCCGCGGCCGCGTCCCGGCGGCCGGAAAATAAAAACCCTTTTTGTCCTTTTTATGATACCAAACGGGACGGCAAAAGTACAGCAAAAAAGATGGCCTCAATGTGACAAATTTGCGTCGGCGGAAAATGATAAGTTTTACTTTTCACCCGCGCCGGGATATGGTATAATCTTTCCTGCCCCGTCAGGGGCGAAAGGAGCAAACATGCGTTCAAGCCCGCGGGGAAATCCCCGTTTCAATAAAAAAGACATCCGCCTGCCCATGGCGATTATTCTGGGGGCGGCGCTGCTGTTTCTGATTGCGGTGATGCCCAAGCAGCCGGTGGCGGTGGCCGTCAACGGCTCCGGAGACCCTTCCGCGTCGTCCCATATCGGGCTGAGGATCACCGAGGTGATGTCGGACAACAAATCCACCCTGCCCGATGAAAACGGCGCTTTCGGCGACTGGGTCGAAATCACCAATACCACCGGCAGGAGCATGAATATCAGGGACGTGGGACTGAGCGACAGGAGTGACCGGATCAAATTCCTTTTCCCGGACATGACCCTGGCCCCGGGAGAACGCATCCTGGTGTTTTGCGACGGCACCAACGCCGATGACCCGCTTAAGACGCTCCACGCCAAAATGAAGCTGTCCAGCTACGGGGACAGCGTGTTTCTGTTCGACGCCGGCGGCGTGGCCATCGACCAGGTGCTGGTCCCGACCCTCAATACCGACGAAAGCTACCTTATTAACGAGGACGGCGTATGGGAGCGCAGCGTCAAGTATTCTCCCGGCTACGAGAATACCGTGGAGGGCCATGACGCCTTCATCGCCAATTTCTCGGTGACCCCCGGCGTGCTGATGATCAACGAAGTCATGGCGGCTCCCCGGACCGGTATCCGGGACGAGGACGGCGACCTGAGCGACTGGGTGGAACTGTACAACGCCTCCGACAGGGCCATCGATCTGAGCGGTTTTGCCCTGAGCGACGACGATACCCGCCCGGTCAAGTGGACCTTCCCCGCCGGGGCGGTCATCGCCCCCCACAGCTGCTATCTGGTGTTCTGCTCCGGCAAGAACAAGCTGGAAAGCGCCACCATGTATCCCCACACCAATTTTTCCATCAGCGCCGAAAGGGAGGTCATCGTGCTTTCCACGGTCACCGGGCAGCTGGTTGACCGGGTGACGGTGGAAGGCCTTGGCAAGGACATGAGCTACGGCCGCGACCCGGTGACGCTGGAATGGAAGGTGTTCACCCTGGGGACCCCCGGCGTTGTCAACAACGAAGAGGGCATGCGGCTGGCGGACGAGTACCTGCGGGCAATCAATCACCGGGGCGTGTATATCAGCGAGGTCATGGCTTCGGCGGACGCCACAATCCCCATCAAGGACGGCGAAAGCTGCGACTGGGTCGAGATTTATAACTCTACGGAGCAGAACGTGGAGATTTCCGGATGGGGCCTGAGCGACAGCGTCAACTGGCCGAGAAAATGGACCTTTCCCATGGGGACGGTCATTTATCCGGGCGAATACAAGGTGATCCTGCTGGACAAATCCGCCTCGGCGGGGTCGGACAGCTCCCGCCTTCACGCCAACTTTTCCCTGACCCGGGCGGGAGGGGAGATGATGGTCCTGTCCGACGCGTCGGGGATAATCCTGGACCGGCTGTATCTTCCCGAGATCCCCACGGATTATTCCTACGGCCGGACATGGGGCTCGGCCGGCTTTTTTTATTATGACGCCGTGACCCCGGGCAGCCAGAACGCCGGAGGATTCCGGGGCTTTGCCGCCGCGCCTTCCTTTACCGTCGCTTCGGGGCTGTATGAGGGCACGATCACCGTCGGGATCGAAAACGGCGGGAAAGGCACCCTGCGCTACACCCTGGACGGCTCGGTGCCCACGGCGGACAATTCCCTGATCTACGAGGGCCCCATCACCGTAAAGATGACCACCGTCATCCGGGCCAGGAATTTTACCGCGGGATTGCAGCCCTCGGCCACCGTAAGCGCAAGCTATATCATGAACACCTATTACAGCTCGGACGTGGTGTCGCTGATCATCGACCCCGACGAACTGTGGAACAGCGAAACGGGTCTTCTGACCGTCGGCGAAAACGTGGATAAGTCAAAGGGCATCCCCTACAGGAACACCGTGTACCGCACCTGGGGCAAGGTAGCCCGGCCGGCCTATGTGGATTATATGCTCCAGTCCACCGGCGAGGCGGTGATCAGCCAGGGGATCAAAATGGAGCTGATGGGCGATTACAGCCTGGATATGCCCCAGAAAAGCATGAAGATCCGGGCAAACGCCTCCGGCGGCAAAAAATATTTTGAATACCCGCTGTTTGAGGACAGGCCCTTCACCTTCTACAAATCCTTTACCCTGCGCAATTCAGGCAACGACTGCGTGTGGACCAGGGTGTCCGACGGCGTGCAGACCCGTCTGATCGACAAATACATCGGCTCGGACATCATCACCCTGGCGTGGAAGCCGGTGATCGTGTATATCAACGGGACGTACTGGGGCCATTACAACATGCGGGAGCGCAAGGACGAATACTGCATCGCCCAGCACGAGGGCTTCAGCCTGGACAGGGCCGGGGAGATCAACATCATCCGGGCCAATTCCTCGGTGGTCCAGGGGTCCAACAAGGATTACCTTGCCATGCGCGAAAGGATCTCTGCCTCTTCGCCGAATACCAACGACGCGGACCGGAATTACCTGGACGAGAACATCGACGTCAACAGCTATCTGGACTGGTTCGCCATCAAGATGTTCTTCGGGGATTCCGACCCCGGCAACATCATGTTCTACCGGCTCCCCGGCGGAAAATGGAAATGCCTGATCTTCGACCTGGACTACGGCCTTTTCCGCTCCAACTTCAATTCGCCCTACTCCTATATGAAGGAGGCGGGCATGGGCGAACAGAAGATCAACAACGTCATCTTCCGCAAAATCCTGGAGGTGGACGAGTACCGGGACCTGTTCCTTCGCAAGCTGGGCGGCATCTATCAGTCCCTGAGCACCGAAAGGATGCAGGCGGAACTGGACGAATGCGTCGCTCTCATCCAGCCGGAGATGAGCATCCACTTTGAGCGCTGGGCCGAATTCAACGACAAGAAGATCAACTCCGATTCGCCTCTGAGCCCCGACGGCGCCATGAGGTACTGGAAAACGCGCGTTGCCCGTATGCGGGACCAGACCATGGTCGCAAGGCCCTATTACATTTACACCTACACCCAGGAGACCTTCGGCCTGACCGACCAGGACATGCTTTACTATTTCGGCGAGAAATGCCCGCCGAAGCCCGAATTCTGACGCGGAAAGCCCGATGACGATTTTTTAAGGAAGGGATAAAGACATATGAACAGTATCGCGCTTCTGACATCCACCACGATCGACACCTCCGGCGTATTGTCGAATTCATGGAGCAACTGGCTCGCGGGCCAGATGGCCAGCTTCACGCCGCTGAATGTGGCGGCGGTCCTCCTGTCGGGCCTGGTCATCGGCATCCTGATCTCGCTGGTGTACAAAAAAACCTACCACGGCGTGCTCTACAGCCCCAATTTTTCCATGACCCTGATTATGCTGACCCTGGTGACCGCGCCGGTGACCATGTGCATCGGGTCCAACGTGGCGCTGTCCATGGGCATGGTCGGCGCGCTGTCCATCGTGCGTTTCCGCACCGCGGTGAAGGACCCGCTGGACACCTGCTATATGTTCTGGGCCATCACCATGGGCATTCTGCTCGGTGCTGGCCAGTACCTGATTGCGCTGGTGGTGGTGATCGGCATTTCGCTGATCCTGCTGGTTTTGTCGTATGTCCGCTTCCGCAACCCCAACAGCTATCTTCTGGTTTTGCACTATGATCCGGACGCCGAAGGCGCCATCATGGACGAACTGAAGAACATGGTGCGCTTCTACCGCCTGCGCTCCAAGACCGAAAGCCGCAACGGCGCGGAAATGACCGTGGAGGTGCGCATGGACCGCCGGGGCGACCTGGTGGGCGGGATGCTGGATATCGACGGCGTGCATGACGCCACCCTGGTGGCGTGTCAGACGGAGGCGGGTTCATAATGGCCCTTCCGCTGCGCCATGAACTGAAATACCTGATCGGACAGCGGCAGTATCTGGTGCTGAAAAGCGCCCTGAAGGGCGTTCTTCGGCTGGATGAGCATGCCGCGCGGCAGGGGGGCGAATACGCCATACGCTCCCTGTATTTCGATACGGTTTTTAACAGCGCCTATTATGACAAGCTCAACGGCGTCAAGGACAGGGACAAGTACCGCATGCGCATCTATAACCATTCCGGGAAGGATATCTTCATGGAATGCAAGACCAAGGTGGGCAATTACATTTCCAAGCGTTCGGTGAAGATTCCCCGTTCCCTGGCCGACCGGCTCATTGCCGCGGACGCGGACGGACTGGAGTTCACATCCAACGGATTGCTGAGGGACGTTTTCCGGGAGATGCGCATCAACCTCCTGCGTCCTGTGGTCATCGTGGATTACGACAGGGAGCCCTTCGTGCATCCGGCTGAGGAGGTGCGTATCACCTTTGACAAAAACCTGCGCTCGGGAATGCTTTCCACCGACATCTTTAACCCCGGCATTCCCACCGTCCCGGTGTTCGACAGCGACCTGATGGTGCTGGAGGTCAAGTACAACCGGATGCTGCCGCAGTATATCGCCGACATCATCTCCTTTTCATGTCCGGAGGCCGTGCAGACGGCGGTTTCGAAATACACCATGTGCAGACGCTACGAGGGGATGGAAGCCTGATGAACCTGGAGCAGCTGCTTGAAAAACTGAAAAACGACGCTTCTTTTATGAAGCAGGTGACCTCCTGGCAGGAGATTCCCGCCCGTGAGGCCGCCTGGGCGCCCTGGCCGGAGGAACTGGACGAAAGGATTCCCCCGGCGCTGGAAAAGCACGGCGTCCATGCCCTGTATACTCACCAGGCCAGGGCGTTTTCCTGCGCGGCGCGGGGCAAGGATTTTGTGGTGGTGACCCCCACGGCTTCAGGGAAGACACTGTGCTATAACCTGCCCGTCCTGTCGGCCATCCTGAAGGATAACGACGCACGGGCCCTCTATATTTTCCCCACCAAGGCCCTGAGCGCCGACCAGGTGAGCGAGCTTTACGAGCTGATCACCCTGCTGGGCGTCGACATCAAGACCTTTACCTACGACGGGGACACCCCCGGCAGCGCCCGCAAGGCGGTGCGGGAGGCGGGCCATGTGGTGGTCACCAACCCGGACATGCTCCACAGCGGCATCCTGCCGCATCACACCAAATGGGTCAAGCTGTTTGAAAACCTCAAATACATCGTCATCGACGAGATTCACGCATACCGCGGCATCTTCGGAAGCAACCTGAGCAACGTTTTAAGAAGGCTCCTGCGGCTGTGCGCGTTCTACGGCTCCAAGCCCACGTTTATCCTGTGCAGCGCCACCATCCGCAACCCGAAGGAGCTGGCGGAAACGCTGACAGGGCGGGACGTGGAGCTGATCGACGAAAACGGCGCGCCCTGCGGAAAACGGCACATGATCTTCTATAACCCGCCGGTGGTCAACAGCCAGCTGGGCATCCGCAAGGGCGTTCTGGGGGAAACGAGGAAGATTGCTTCCATGCTGGTGAAAAGCGGCATTTCCACCATCGTTTTCGGGCGCAGCCGCCTGCAGGTTGAGGTGCTCACCCGCCAATTGAAGGAACTGGCGGAGGACCCCCTGGGCCGCAGCGGAACGGTGCGCGGGTATCGAAGCGGCTACCTGCCCACGGAGCGCAGGGAGATTGAGCAGGGCCTGCGTTCGGGACGCATCAGGGCCGTGGTTTCCACCAACGCCCTGGAGCTTGGCATCGATATCGGCTCACTGGAGGCCTGTGTCCTGTGCGGCTATCCCGGCACCGTGGCCTCCACCTGGCAACAGAGCGGGCGTGCCGGCAGGCGCAGCGGGGTGTCGGCCACCTTCTTTGTGGCTTCGTCGGCGCCGCTGGACCAGTTCATCGTGAGCCATCCACAATATTTTTTCAGCCAGAACGCCGAAAGCGCCCTCCTGAACCCGGACAATCTGTACATCCTCCTGAGCCATTTCAAGTGTTCGGCCTATGAGCTTCCCTTCCGGGACGGGGAGGAATTCGGCAACGCCGAGGGCAGCGAGGAGATGCTGGAATACCTCCAGGACAGCGGCATCGTAAGGCATGTGGGAGATACCTGGCACTGGGCCAACGAGGATTTCCCCGCCAGCGAGATATCCCTGCGCACGGCCATGACCGAAAACTATGTCATCATGGACATCACCGACACGGGGCATCCCCGGCTGGTGGGCGAAATGGACCGCTTCACCGTGCCGATGCTTTTGCACGAGAACGCCATCTACCTGCACGAGGGACAGACCTATCAGGTGGAAAAGCTGGACTGGGACGGGCATAAGGCGTATATCCGCAAGGTGGACAGCGATTATTATACCGACGCCGACCTGAACGTCAGCTTAAGCCTGCTGGATGTGGAGAAGGAAGAAGGCTGCGCCGCCCTGGGCGAGGTGAAGGTGACCGCCCTGGTCAAGGTTTTCAAGAAAATGCGTTTTGAAACCAACGAAAACGTCGGCTACGGGGAAGTCATGCTTCCGGAAACGGATATGCACACCACCGCCTTCTGGATGACCCTGGACGAGGAAATCGCCTCCGGCTACAGCCGGGACGACCTGCAGGGCGGCATGCTGGGCATCGCCAATCTGATGCGCATCGCCGCCCCCTTCGACCTGATGTGCGGGCCGAACGACCTGCAGGTGCTCTATCAGGTGAAGTGTCCCTTCACCGACAAGCCAACCCTGATCCTTTACGACAACTGTCCGGGGGGCATAGGACTTGCGGACAAGGCGTTCCGCATGCGGGACATGATCCTGGGGCAGTGCCTGGACAACGTGTCCTCCTGCGGATGCGGGAGGGGATGCCCGTCCTGCGTCGGCCCGGAGGCCATCGTCGGCCCGCGGGGCAAAAAGACCGCTGCGGAGATTATTCGTCGGATGCTGGTGCGCGGCGGGGGTGAAAAAAATGCCGAGCCTTGAAAAATACCGCAGGGACCTGGATTATACCTACGCGCCGGGCATTTTCCCGGCGATGGAAGCCCTTACGAAGCGGCCCGAATGCGTTGTGCGGGTGCTGCTTTCCGAAAAGGCGGCGGGGGAAGGCACGGAAAAGCTGACCGCGCTGTGCGCTGAAAAAGGCGTGCGGGTGGAATACGCGGACCGGGTGCTGCGCTCCGTTTCCCACAAGGACAACTGCTTCGCCGCGGCGGTGACACGCAAATGGGACGCGCCGCTTTCCGGGGACAGGCATATCGTGCTCCACCATATCTCGGACAACGGGAACCTGGGTACCATCCTCCGGACCGCTTTGGGCATGGGCTACCGGGACATTGCGGTAATCCGTCCCGCGGCGGACCCGTGGGATCCCCATGTGATCCGCGCGTCCATGGGGGCGGCCTATTCCCTGAGGGTAAGGGAGTACGCCGATATGGAGGCGTACATGAAGGAAAACGAGGCGCGGCCCCTGTTCCTGTTTATGCTGGACACCTCCCGTCCCCTGAACGAGGGGGTCAGGGAAGCGGGAAAGCGTTTCGGGCTGGTCTTCGGCAATGAAGGGGCCGGCCTGCCGCCTCAGTTCGCGAGGCTTGGGACGGCGGTGCGCATTCCCCAGACCGCGGACGTGGATTCCTTTAACCTGAGCATCGCGGCGGCCGTGGGCATGTACGCCTTCTCCGGCGTGGGACAGGGCTGACAGACGGCGCAGGCGTGACCTGAGAGCCGGCAAAGGAGTGAAAAAAATGAACACCGAGGAAAGCATCCGCAGCGAACTGCGGGAAGCCCTTCTGTACCTGAAGGAAAAAGGAAACCTGCAGCCCGGCGCCCGGGTGGTCATCGGCTGCTCCACCTCCGAGGTGGCGGGGGGAACCATCGGCAAAAATTCCGTGCCGGAGCTGGGCGAGGTCATCGCGGACGAGATCATTACCGTCTGCGGCGAGACCGGCCTTGTCCCGGTGTTCCAGTGCTGCGAGCACCTGAACCGGTGCCTTGTCATGGACAGAAGCGCCGCAAAAGAGGACCGGGCCGTCCGGGTGAACGCCGTACCCCAGCCCAAGGCGGGGGGGAGCGTTCCCGCCGCGGCGTGGAAGCAGCTGGAGGACCCGGTGCTGGTCCTGTCGGATGCCTGCGACGCCGGGATGGATATCGGCGATACGCTGATCGGGATGCACTTAAGGCCGGTGGCCGTGCCCCTCAGGTGCGAAAGGGTTAAAAAAATCGGCGAAGCGCATCTGGTGATGGCCTGGTGCCGTCTGCCCTACGTGGGCGGCAGCCGTGCGGTGTACGGCAACAACGTGTAATAACCGGAGGATATGAATATGCGAACGACGCTTGTAATCATGGCCGCGGGCATGGCCACCCGCTTCGGCGGCGGCAAACAGGTGACGCCGGTGGACGAAGAAGGCCAGCTGATTATCGATTATTCCCTGTACGACGCCAAACGGGCGGGCTTTGACCGGGCGGTCTTCGTGATCCGCCCCGAAATGAAGGAATCCTTCCATCAGGCCATCGGCGCGAGGGTGGAGGGACATATGGAGGTCCGCTACGCGTACCAGACCCTGGACCGCTTCTTCCCCGCGGACTGTGATTTTCCCGAAGGACGGACAAAGCCCTGGGGCACCGCCCACGCGGCGCTGTGCGCCAGGGATGAGATTGACGGTCCCTTCACCGTGATCAACGCCGATGATTATCTGGGCCGCGGAGCCTTTGAGGCCATTCACCGTTTTCTTCTTGAGGAGGCGGCGCCGGACAGGATGGGTATGATCGGCTACCGGATCCGGAACACATTGACGGAATTCGGCACGGTGGCCAGGGGCGTCTGCGACGTGGATGAAAACGGATTCCTCAGGGACATCAACGAGCGCACCGCCATTTCCGCGTGGGAGGGCGGCGGCAGGTACACCGAGGACGGGGGAAAGACGTACGTCTTCCTTCCCGGGGATACGATGGTATCCATGAACCTGTGGGGATTTCATCCCTCCTTTATGGACCGCATTCAGGATAATTTCGGGCCCTGGCTGAAGGAAAACCTTCCGAAGAATCCCGAAAAGTGCGAATATTACCTGCCCTATGTGCCCCATCTGATGATCGCCCGGGGCGAGGGCTGCGTCAGGGTGCTGCCCACCGAAGAAAAATGGTACGGCGTCACTTACCGGGAAGATCTCCGGGGAGTAAAGGACGCCATCGCCGGCATGCGCCGGGAGGGCGTTTACCCCCCGCGGCTCTGGGAATGAAGCCGCGGCCCGGCCAAAGCGTTTTCATCCGGAACGCGTCCGCATCCTGAACCGATGCGGACGCTTTTGGTTCGCGGACGTTTGCGATATTGTGGAGAGGCGCGCTTTGTGCTATGATGGCGTTGGCGAAAAAACCGGGGCGGAAAACGGGAGGAGAGAGAATATATGACGGAAAAGAAAAAGGCAAAAAGAAGGATAGAGATCGTCGACGTGGCAAAATGCTTCGCCATCTTTATGGTAATCCTGGGGCATACCGCCACCAATGACGAGCTGCTGGGAAATCCGCCCGTGCTGATTAAGGTGCTGTATTCCATTCACATGCCGCTGTTCTTTTTCCTGTCCGGGATGTCGATATCCCTGAAGCCGCTGAAGGGCTGGAAAGAGTGGAGATTCTTTCTGCGCAAAAACGTGCTGACCATCGCCATTCCATACCTCCTGTGGGCGCTGATTTACTGCTCCTTCAATTTTGAAAACCTGGGATGGATCCTGTACGGCTCCTGGAGCGCGCTGGGCAAAACCGGGACGGTCACCTCCCTGTGGTATCTTTCGTGCCTGTTCGTCGCAAGGTTCCTGGTGCAGGGAGTCATTCAGGCCGTGTCATGGAAAGGCCGGAAAAGCAGGCGCGGGGATTACCTGATCCCCATGGCGGTGTGCCTTGCCGCCGGTGCGCTTTTCCCCGATATCGATATCGGCTATCCCTGGTGCGTGAATGTTGCGTTCGTCGCCGCGGGATTCATCCTGCTGGGCATCGCTTTGAAACACGTCATGATCGGCGTTTCCGTACAAAAGGGATGGGTACTGTTCGCCTGCCTGGGAGCATGCGCGGGACTGTATATCCTGCTGGCCGTCCTGCAGGGGGACGGGTTTGGCGTGATGATGATGTGCAAAGGCGCGTACGGCCAGCCGCTCTTTTCCCTGGGCTATACGCTGCTGGGCGGGTTCGCGGTGGGCCTCCTGGCCATGCTTGCCAAACGCCTGGCGGACGAATGGCTTCCCAGGCTGGAACTGAAGTCACTGATCTACCTGGGGCAGCACACCATGGGCGTATTCCTTCTGCATAAGCCCCTGCTGCAGAACATCTTCCTTCCATTTCTTAAGAATTTGCTTGGCGGCGGACCGGATATCCTGGTGCGGCTGGCGGCGACGGTGCTGGCCCTGACTGTCAGCATTTGGCTGTGCAGGCTGATCGAATACTACATTCCGGAGCTTGTGGGGATATTCAGCAGGGATATCATCTCCGGCGGGAACAAGGCATGAGGGAGTTTTTATGAAAGACCGCGATCTGGTGAAGATCGTCCCTTCCGCAAGGCAGCTTAACCTGCAGAGGATGGAGTTCTATGCCTTCGTGCACTTTGGCGTGAACACCTTTACCGGCCGGGAATGGGGGGACGGAACGGAGGATCCCGCCGTTTTCAATCCCACGGCTCTTGACCCCGACCAGTGGGTGGAAGGGATCAGGGCGGCCGGGATGAAGGGAATGATTCTGACCTGCAAGCATCATGACGGCTTCTGCCTGTGGCCCGGCAGGTATACGGAGCATTCCGTAAGGCACAGCCCCCGCGGTACGGACGTGGTGCGGGCGGCGGCGGACGCCTGCCGCCGCGGGGGAATCCGGTTTGGCGTTTATCTGTCCCCCTGGGACCGGAACCACCCCCTGTACGGGACCGGAAAGCCCTATGACGATTACTTTACGAATCAGCTGACGGAGCTTTTGACCGGTTACGGGGATATCTTCAGCGTGTGGTTCGACGGGGCCTGCGGGGAAGGGCCCAACGGCAAAAAACAGTTCTATGACTGGGACAGGTATTACCGTACGGTCCGCGCCTTGCAGCCGGGGGCCTGCATACATGTCTGCGGCCCGGATATCCGCTGGTGCGGGAACGAGGCCGGCGAGACCCGCCCCTCGGAATGGAGCGTTGTTCCCCGCAGGACGGCGGATACGGAAAAGATCGCGTCTCTCAGCCAGCGCCGTGACGACGCGAGGTTCCGCCTGCGGCCGATCCGCGCGCAGGATGTGGACCTGGGCAGCCGGGAGATCCTGAGGGACGAAACGGACCTGATATGGTATCCCGCGGAAGTGAACACCTCCATCCGCCCCGGCTGGTTCTGGCATGAGTCGGAAAACGGCCTGGTGAAGCCGCTGGACAAACTGATTGATATCTATATGAACAGCGTGGGCGGGAACGCCACGTTCCTTTTGAACGTCCCGCCGGACAAGAGGGGCTTGTTCCACGAAAACGACATGGCCCGGCTGCGGGAATTGGGCGATTTTTTGCGGCGGTGTTTTCGGCATGACCTGATGCCCGAGGCGGAGAGGATCATCGCGCCGGAAGGGGAAAAAGGGCATGAGGCCGCCTGCCTTGCGGCGGATGACGCACGGTTCTATTTTCCGTCGGGAAGCGGTCTGCCGATCGATATCAGCGCGCAATGGAAAACGTCCCGAAACGTGAGGTACGCCGTCATCCGGGAGCATCTGCCCCTGAGCCAGAGGATCGAACGGTTCGAAATATGGGCCGGCCGCGGGGAAGACGCCCGGATGCTGTACCGCGGCACCACGGTGGGAAACAAAAAGATTGTCCCGCTGGGGGACTGCCGCACGGATATGATCACCCTCAGAATTACCGATTCCAGGGAGACGCCGGCCCCGGAACGGCTGGCGTTATACGATTGAAAAATAAAACCGGAGAAATCATTCCATGTTTAATCATCATGACATCGCCCGTGACGCTTTTATGCTTCACGGGCCGCTGGCGCATTGCGGCTATGACTGGTGGTGGCACTCCTTTACGGCGCAGGACGCCGAAACAGGGGAGGACAAGGCGTTTTTCATTGAGTTTTTTGTCTGCAATCCGGCGCTGAAAGAGGATGTGCCCGTCCTGGGTCAGCTGCCTGCCAACAGGGAAGCGGGGAAGCGTCCGTCCTATCTGATGGTCAAAGCGGGCGCCTGGGGAAAAGACCATTGCCAGCTGCACCGTTTTTTTGCCTGGAAGGACGTAAAGCTGCACGGGGACGCGCCGTACAGAATCGAGGCGGCGGACTGCCTTGCGGGCGAAACGTTCCTGGAGGGCAGCGTTTCAGTCACGGCGGAGGACGCGGCGGCGCATCCGGAATGGATGTGCGGCGCGGGCAGTATCAGCTGGAAGCTGACCGTCGATAAGCAGATTGCCTTCAACGTGGGCTACGGGGCAAGCAAGCCGCTGCGGGAGGCCGAAGCCTTTGCCATGTACTGGCACGCCGAGGGCATGAAAAGCGCTTACAGCGGGGAGATCATCTATAACGGAAGGTGCTATACCGTCACCCCGGAAAAGAGCTGGGGTTACGCGGACAAAAACTGGGGCAGGGATTTTACCTCTCCATGGGTATGGCTGTCGTCAAACTGCCTCATGAGCAGGAAAACCGGGCAGACGCTGAAAAACAGCGCCTTCGATATCGGCGGCGGCAGGCCGAAGATTTATTTCGTGCCGCTGGACAGGCGTCTGCTGGGCGCTTTCTGCTACGAGGGCAGGGAGTATGATTTTAATTTTTCCAAGCTCCACCTGATGGTAAAGACACAGTTCTCCTTTGAGGAACAGGAGGAGACCGTGCGCTGGCAGGTGCGTCAGGAGAATATCCGCGCCGTGATGGAAACGGAGGTTTTCTGCCGGAAGGAGGATATGCTGCTGGTGAACTATGAAGCCCCGGACGGCAGCAAGCGTCATAACCGCCTGTGGAACGGGGGCAACGGCTGGGGCACGGTGCGCCTGTATGAAAAAAAGGACGGGCGTCTTATCCCGGTGGACGAGATTGAAGCGACCCACATCGGCTGTGAATACGGGGAGTACGACAGGGAGACAGAGGAACGGTAAAGCGATGGAAAACGGATTCGGAAACGGCGGGAACTATGGTTTTTACGGCTGGCGGACGGCCGACGTGCGGGACCGGTACGGCATCACCCCCCGCGGATATTACGACCTGCTTTCCTCACTCTGGTGCGCGGACACCTGCGCGCCGAGGATGAGGGGGGACTGGACGGAGGAAAACAGGACCCTGGGGCAGTGCTCCGTTACGGCTTTCCTTTTGCAGGACATTTACGGCGGAAAGGTTTACGGCGTGCCGCTGGGGGACGGGAATTTCCATTGCTTCAACGACGTCGGCGGCTGCGTATTCGACCTGACCAGCGAGCAGTTCGGGAGCACGGTTCTCAGCTATGACAACTGTCCGGAACAGGAACGCGGCGTTCATTTCTCAAAGGAAGAAAAAAAGCGGCGCTATGAAAAACTGAAGACGGCGCTTGGCGCCGCCATGCCACGGATGATCGAAACGAAGCGCCTGATTCTGCGTCCGTTTTTCCCGGACGACGCGGAGGACGTTTACGGATATCTCAGGGACCCGGGGGCGGACTGCTTTGCGGATATGAGGCTGTCCTCGCCGGAGGAAGCGCGGGCCGAGACGGAAAGAAGGCAGGCCGAAAAGGAGTATTGCCTTGCCATTGTGCTGAAAGAGACCGGCAGGGTCATCGGGGAGATTTTCGGACATCCGGAGGGAATGTTTCCCGGGGATCAGACGGCGGATACCTTCAGCCCCTGCTGGATGCTGGACCCGGCGCACGGCGGCAAGGGGTACGCCTTTGAGGCCGTCAGCGCCTATATTGACCGGCTCTTCCGTGAAAAGGGAATCCGGCGCGTTTACGCCTATACGGCGGATACCAACCTGCGCGGCCGGTGCCTGTGCGAAAGGCTGGGCATGCGGCAGGAAGGGCTGTTCCTGGAGCACGTCAGCTTCACAAGCGGTCCGGACGGCAAGCCGGCGTATGAGAACACGGTACAATACGCCATACTGAAGAGGGAGTGGGAGGAAAAAAGGGCGCTGCCGGATCGCTGACGCCTGCCGTGCTCTTTCGACGTCCCTTTATTCCAGGAACAGAAAGAATACGACTTTGGATCGACCACCACACTGATCGTTACTTTTGTGGGAAACATATACCGCGAAAAACAGAAAACCGCGGTCAGAGTCCTGGCCCGGAATCACCCGTATCAGTTCAATTGCGAACGCTGCGGGAAAAAGGCGGCATGGATCAATGCCGCGGAATGGCCGGAGGTGATGTACTGCGACGCCTGCGCCGAAAAAGTCGGGGATGATGATCGATGAAAAAGAACAGGGAAAGGGTTACGGAAGTGAAGCTTTTGACCGTGTCATCGAATTCATCAGGACGAAGCCCTTCGGCGATTCGGACAGGGTCGTGCTGACCTGCAACAAGGACAATACCGGGGCAATGAAGCTTTACGAAAGCAAGGGCTTTTCCGCGTCGGGGAATGAGGACGGCGAGGAGATCGAAATGGTCATGACGGTCGATCAGGCATGAGGGGAACAACCTGTGCGGAAAAGTCAGATGAAGAAAAGCAGCGGTCAGCGCGGAATTGGGAGCTCTTGAGGCGCAGTATGTCATCGGATGAGGTGAAGGATACTTTGGCGATCTATGTAACGGGGGATACCCACGGAAGCCAGCGGTACGGCAGGTTTTCCGTTGACGGCTTTATGCACAGGTTCGGTACCGAAGCCTTCCCTGAGCAGAAGGATTTGAGCAAGGACGATTATGTGATTGTCTGCGGGGATTTCGGCGGTGTCTGGGAAACCGACAGAAAACGCGTGCGGGAACCGGCTTCGGAGAAGTATTCCCTGGACTGGCTGGAGGACAAGCCGTTTACGACGCTTTTTGTTCCGGGCAATCACGAAAATTATGACCGGCTGACCGGCTGCCGGGACGAAAGGCTGTTGGGCTGCTGGCTGTATGAAAAAATGCCGCCGGAGGAAAAGGAAAAGCTTCGGGCGGGGTATCCCGGAAAACTGTGGCACGGCGGACGGGTTCGCGAGCTGCGGCCTTCCGTTTTGATGCTGGAGCGAGGCGAGATATTCGATATCGGCGGGAAAAGCTGTTTTGCCTTCGGCGGCGCCAGGAGCCACGACATCGGCGACGGCATCATCGACCCGGCGGATTATCCGGACGAGCGCAGCTTCAAAAGGGATTACGCCGTCCGCAGGGAAGGAATGATCCGGGTGAAGGGCATTTCCTGGTGGGAGGAGGAAATGCCTTCGCGGGATGAAATGGATCGCGGCAGGGATAATATCCGGGCTTTTATGGAAAGCCATGAACGGCTGGATTTTGTCGTTACGCATGACGCGCCGGCGTCCGACAAGCAGGCGCTGGGAATCGACGGCACGGACGAGATGAGCGATTATCTGGAATCGCTCCGCGGGGAAATGAAATACGGGAAATGGTTCTACGGGCATCTGCACGGCAACTGTATGCTGTACGGGAACCATTATCTCCTGTACGAACAGATCGTCAGGATCGACGAATGATCATCCGTTGATGTCCCGCACCGCGTTTGCAAGATAGGCGCTGATGATGCGGGCGTCCTGGGCGATGGTCATCCACCCGATGCCCCGGTCCATCAATTCCAGGCAGGAGGCCCTGGTGGGTCCTGCGCAGGAGCCGCAGAATTTGCCGTTTTCGGCCGCGGCCCGGGCCGCCCGGCGCTGGACGTCGGCGATCAGGGCGGGCTTGTCCCCGGCAGCAACCTCCGTCATGGACATTCCCAGGTCCGCGGGCCCGACAAACAGGGAATGGAAGCCGGGGACTTTGGCGATTTCCTCCAGGTGGGCGACCGCTTCCATGCTTTCGATCTGGAAGATTTTCCATACCTCGTCTTTTGCCGTTTTCAGGTATTCCGGCTCGCTGTCCAGGCCGTACCTGATGGCGCGAAGGGGCCCGATGCCGCGCTTGCCGCCGTCGGCGGGATAGGTGCAGGCTTCCACCGCCCGGTGGGCGATCTCCGGCGTGTTCACAAAGGGGAAGATGACGCCGTCCGGGCCCATGTCCAGGATGTTTTTGATCTGGTAGTATTCCACGCCCGGAACCCGCACGAAAGCGCAGGCGCCGGCGGATTGCGCGGCCAGGACGTGGTGATAGATCTCCCGCCGGTCCATCATGCCGTGCTCCGAATCGATCCAGACGAAATCGCAGCCGGAATATCCTGCGATTTCGCTGACGGACGAATCGGCGAAGAGAACGAAAACCCCTATCGCTGGTTTGCCCTGTCTGATTTTTTCAGTGAACTTTTTCAGCCTTTCATTCATATGAGGACGTCCTTTCCGGTTTTTGTATGGATCCGTGCGTCGCTCGTTCCATATCGGATCATACCATAAACAGGGGCGTTGGTACAATCCCGCGCGGGGTTGTGATTGCGTCCGGGCGGGAATGGGATTATAATGAAACGGCAGGCTCTTCTGCCGACAGAGAGAATAATATCGGAGGTCACAGCTATGAAGATCCGCCTTCTTTCCCTGATTTTCATCGCACTTTTGCTGGTTCCGGCGGCGAATGCCGTGGGGGAGGAGATCCCCCAACCGTTCCTGCGGTTTGACCTGAACAGCCCGGACGCCTGGAGTGAACCCCTTTCCGGCGTCCGCTTCCTGACGGAAGGCAACTGGAGCTTTACGCCCATCGATCCGGCCAAATGCGAACAGTACGGGATCAGCCCGGACACGGTCCCCTCCGCCGAGGGGCTGGATACGCTGAATATCTCCGGGAGCGCGGAGTTTTCAGAGGACCAGTTCCATGCGCTGGCGGAGGATTTGAGGGAGATGGCCGGGGACAAGCAGATATGGATTGTTGACTGCCGCCTGGAGAGCCACGCGATGGTCAACGGCATCGCGATGTCCTGGTATGCCGACCAGAACTGGGCGAACAAGGGGCTGACCCTGGAGGAAGCGGAAGCAGACGAGGCCGCGCGCTTCGGCGCGCTGCCCGGAACGACGGTTACGGTGTATACGGCTGAGAACAACGTGCCCGAAAACCCGGTGGAAATTACGGTGGACCGCTGGATGACGGAACGGGAGCTGGTAGAGAGCGAGGGCTTCCGTTACCTGCGCCTGCCCGGCAACGACCACAGCTGGCCGGAGGAGGAGGCGGTGGAAACATTCCTTGATTTCATCAGGGAACTGGATGAAACGGTGGGGCTGGACAATGTGTGGCTCCATTTCCATTGCCACGCAGGGAAGAGCCGCACGGGGATCTTTATGGCGATTTATGACATGGTGAGGAATCCGGACGTGCCCTTTGAGGACATCATGCTGCGCCACGCCATGACCGGGAGCAGCTATTTTCCTTATGCCGATCCGAAAAGCGAAATCGCCGACGTCTACGCCCTGAGGGCAAAGCGCATCCTGCAGGTGTATGAATACCTGCACAGGGACCCGGCGGACGTGGCGACCTGGACGAAATGGCTCGCCCGGGAAGCGGAATAAACGATGCGATCCCGGACGCGGGGAACAGGAAAAAGTGAAAGAATTCATGAACGTCACAGACAGAGAACAAGGAGAATTTGGCCGTCCAATATACGGATCGGCGTCTGGGGAATGAAGCAATACGCAGATATGTGACAAATACAAAAGGTTTTATTACGGAAACGGAGGGAATAACATGTCATTCGAAAAATACCGCTGGGACGGAACTCACGAATTCGAAATTTCCAAATGCTCCACGGACGAGACCGGCCTCTGCGACGACCGTAAGGAAGCGGAAAAGAAGATGGCGGAAAACAACGCCCGCATCGACGAACTGCAGGAAAAGCTGTACGCCGAAAAGAAGGAGGGCGTGATCTTCCTGTTCCAGGCCATGGATGCGGCCGGCAAGGACGGCACGATCCGCGCGGTGCTTTCCTGCCTGTCCCCGCACGGCGTGCATGAGGCCGCCTTCAAGGCTCCCAGCTCCGACGAACTGGCCCATGACTTCCTCTGGCGCATCGCCGCGAAGGTGCCCGCCAAGGGCGAGATCGCCATCTTCAACCGCTCCCAGTACGAGGACGTGCTGATCGGCAGGGTCAAGGAACTGTACCGCTCCCAGGCCAACGCCCGCCGGATCGATATGGACAAGGTGATCGAACACCGGTACGAGGACATCCGGCATTTTGAGGAATACCTGTACAGGAACAATGTGCGCACCGTCAAGATCTTCCTGAACGTGTCAAAGGACGAGCAGGCCAGGCGCTTCCTGTCCCGCATCGAGGAGCCGGAGAAAAACTGGAAGTTCAGCGGCGGCGACTATGAGGAGCGCGCCTACTGGGACGCCTATCAGGATGCCTTCGAAAAAGCGATCAACGCCACCGCCACGAAGCACTGCCCCTGGTATGTGGTCCCGGCCGATCACAAATGGTATATGCGCTATGTGGTTTCCGAGATCATCCTGGCGACACTGAAGGATATGGACCCGCGCTTCCCGGAGGTGACCGCAGACAGGCTGGAAACCTTTGCCCATTACAGGGAGGAGCTTTTGAAGGAGCTGCCGGAGGAAGGCGGACAGAAAAAAGCGAAGAAGGAGAAGGGGAAATAATCAATGGAGCTTCAATGGACAAGGGAGCCCCGGGAATACAGCGTTGCGGACGGGCGGATCACCATCACCACCGAGCCGCACACCGACCTGTGGCAAAGGACGTATTATCACTTCCGCAACGACAACGCGCCCGTCCTTCAGGCGGAGACCGAAGAAAAGTATTTTTCCTTTATCGTGAAAACCGATTTTTCGGGCAGCCGTCACCGGTTTGACCAGTGCGGGATCGTGATGTACCTGGACAGCGAAAACTGGCTGAAGGCGTCGGTGGAATATGAAAACGAAAGGTTCCGGCATCTCGGCTCCGTCGTGACCAACCACGGCTATTCCGACTGGGCCACCACGGCCGTTCCGACGGACGTAAAGGAAATGTGGTACCGGTTCAGCCGCAGGGAGGACGACTACTGCGTCGAATGCTCGTATGACGGAAAGGAGTTTTCCCAGATGCGGGTGTGCCATATGTGGGAAGGCGGGGGGAAGATCGCCTTCGGCGTGTATGCGTGCAGCCCGGAGGATTCAAGCTTTACGGCGGTATTTACGGACATGCGTGTGACGGAATGCGCGTGGAAGGCCCATGACGGACAAAAGCCCGACGGGGATTGACGCGTGATCCGGGGAAGGGAGCGGCATGGCGAAAATCCTTGGCTCATGGAGCGCGATGAGGAAATATCTTGAGGAGGAGATGCTGTATGAGCCGCTGCGGGGAAAGGTAAGGTATAACTGCACGGCTTACGTCGGCATGGACGGATGCAGGATATTCGAGGTTTTTTTCTGCGGAAAGCTGTTCAGGCAGTTTTCCCTGGAAACGGTGAATTCCCTGTTTGTCAGGGAAGGCCGGGCCAGAAAAACAAGCCCCATGTCGATCGCGGAGTACTGGGCGGAATTTCGGGATCTGCTGGAAAAATATCCGATGAACGCCCGAAGCGAATATACGGACGGGGAATTCGCCCGCGCGCTTGAAAAATACAGAAACAGCGATATCAGGACCGGCCTGTTATCCGACGACCCGATCGTAAGGATGTTCGCGATTCTGGACAGACGGGCGGGAAAAAGAACGCTGCGGGCGATGGCGGATACCATCGCGGAGGGACCGGAATGGCTGAAGCGGGTCTATGAGTTCAGGATGGATCCGGAGCACTCGCAATGATTGAAAAAAGCCGCTGCCGCGGGATTTTGCTTCCGCGGCAGCGTTTTTTCAGTTGTTCCCGCCGGGATCGCTTTACGGGCGGAACCCGGTCAGGAGACGGGCTTTGATTTGATCAGTTGCCGAAGAAGGCGTTCAGCTGGGCGTTGGCTTCGTCGACGATCTTCTGCATGCCGGCGGCGTCCAGCTTGGCGAGCAGCTCGGGCAGGGCGGTCTCGGGATCCACGGCGCCGGTGAACAGGCTCAGCGCATAGGCTTCCTTCACGTTGGCGACCGCGGCGATCTCGTTCTCGACAGGCTTGGTATCGAAGGTGAAGCCATAGATGGGCAGCTTCTTGGAGCCGCTGTAGAATTCGGCGAATTTCTCCTGGAAGTCAGCGCCCTGGCCCTTCTGGGGAGGAAGCAGGGTGACGTTGCCTACGCCGTTGGTCCAGGGGGAGTAGGTGCTGCGGGCGTCGGCCACGAATTCCACTTCGCCTTTTTCGTTCAGGTTGTAGTGGATGCCTTCGACGCCGTAGTTGAGCAGGGTCATGACGTAAGGATCGGTGTTGAGCAGGTTCAGGAACTTCATGGCTTCCTCGGGATGGGCGGAGTTGGCGGAGATGGCCATCATGGCGCCCTGGACGGAGGTGTTGTCGATGTAGGGGGCGTCGGTGGTCATCACATAGGCCACCTGGATGCCGCGCTGTTCGGAGGTGGTGAACTCGTAGCCGTAGAGGGAGACCTCGGAGGAGATCAGGTAATTGGCGGTGTTCTGGGCGTTGCGCCAGGCATCGGTGGCGGTTTCGCCGATGGCGACAGCGGGATCGATGTATCCGGCCTCGTAGTAGGCCCTCATCTGGCGGACGAACTTCTCAAATTCGGGGGTGGCGTACTTGTTCACGAAGGTGTTGCCGTACACGCCGGGGACGGAGACGTCCTCCACGTTCATGTAATAGCTCAGCAGGCTGTTGGCGTCGCCGGTGACGATGGGGGTGCCGATCACGTTGCGCTCGGCAACCGCGCCTTCAAAGATGAAGGGATAGAACACGCGGCCGTCGGCTTCCTCGCCGGCCTTGACGGCGGCGAAGATATCGCCCCAGCCGTAGAACCCGGCGCTGACCACGTCGTCCAGGGTGTAGCCGTACTTTTCAAGCAGGGTCACGTTCACGTCCCAGGTGTTCATGGTGGCGAAATCCTTGAAGCCGGGAACGGCGTAGATGCCTTTCTGGCCGTCGGGACCTTCGGTCATGGCGCCTTCAAACAGCAGGGCGGGCAGCACTTCGGTGAGCTCCTTGCCGTATTCGGCCAGCAGGTTGTCATCGGGATCGTCCAGGCGGACGTAGGCGCCCTTCCTGGCGTAGGGGGCATATTCGTTCTTGGTCCAGGAGCAGGTGAACAGGATGTCGTATTCATCGCTGCCGGTGGTCACGGCGTTGAAGGCCAGGTCGTCGAAATTGCCCCAGGTGCCCCAGACGGGCTTGATGGTGACGCCGATCTTCTCGGCCAGGTAGGGATTGAGCTTCTCCAGGACGGCCGCGTCGTCGGTGACGTTGCAGCCTTCGAACAGGATGCTGATTTCCACCGGGCTGTCCGCAAGAACGGGCAGCGCCGAGAACGCCAGCATCGCGGCCATAAGCAGGGCAAGCATCTTTTTCATGGTGATTCCTCCAAATATTTTATTGTAAGCAGCGGACTCCTCTGCCGCTGTTCTTACCTTGGGTTCAGCCCTTCACCGAGCCGATGGTCAGGCCGGCTACCACGTAACGCTGGAAGAAGGGATAGGCGCAGGCGATGGGCAGGACGATGAACACCACCACCGCCATGCGCATGGTCTGGCTGGGCAGGGTGCGGATGGCGTCCGCGCCGGCCGCGCCGATCATGCTGGAGTTGCGGGCCAGGAATTCGGCGTTGCGCTGCATCTCCATCAGCAGGTACTGAAGGGGGTACAGTTCGCGTTGGGTCACATACAGCAGGCACAGGAACCATTCGTTCCAGTAGGCCAGGGCGGTGAGCAGAGAGACGGTGGCGATGCCCGGCTTGACGATGGGCAGGATGATGCGGATCAGGGTGGAGTATTCGCCGCTGCCGTCGATGGTGGCGGCCTCGATCAGGTCGAAGGGAACGGAGGTCTGGAAGAAGGTGCGCATGATAATGATGTTGAAGGGGCTCACCAGCATGGGCACAATCAGGGCGTAGTAGTTGTTGCTCATGTGCAGGAGGTTCTTGCACACGATGTAGGTGGGGATCAGGCCGCCGCCGAAGATCATGGTGAAGAAGGAAAGGAAACTGAAGAAGGAGCGGAAGCGGTAATCCCTGCGGAAGAGCGGGTAAGCGTACATGACGCACATCGTCACGCTGACCAGGGTGCCGACGATTGTGATGAAGAAGGAATTGAAGTAGCTGTGCCACAGGGCGTCGCCCAGGGACAGCACCTGGCGGTAGGCGTCCGTGGACCAGGCCGCCGGCACGAAGGAATAGCCGATACGGCGGATGCTGTCCTCGGCGGAGAAGGAAATGATGATGACGAAGAGGAACGGCACGATGCAGGCCAGGGAAAACAGCCCCAGCACCAGGTGGAAGGCGGCCTCCGCTTTCCGGCTGACCTGGTTGAGCCGGAAGGAATGAGCCATGCGTTTGGATACGGCGGTCATTATTCTTCCTCCCTTCTCAGAACAGACTGCTGTCCGGGTCCAGCCTGCGGACGATGGCGTTTGCGGCCATGATGCATACAAAGCCCACAAGGTTCTGCAGAAAGCCCGCGGCTGTGCTCATGCCCACGTTGCCGGTGGATTTGTAGGCCCGGTATACGTAGGTATCCACCACCTGGGTCACCGGGAACAGCGGGGCGGAGTTCATCGGCACCGACCAGAACAGGCCGAAATCCGCGTTGAAGATTTTGCCGACGTTCATGATCAGAAGGATGATGATCATGGGCTTCAGGTGGGGCAGCGTCACATGAAGGGTCTGCTGCCATTTGGCGGCCCCGTCCACCGCCGCGGCCTCATACTGGCTGCGGTCGATACCGGTGATGGCGGACAGGTACAATACGGTGGAGTAGCCGGTGTTTTTCCATATGGAGCATATGGTCAGGATAAAGGGCCAGTAAACGGGGGTGTTGTACCAGTCGATGACGGCGCCGCCGGCGGATTTCTGCGCCCGGACAATCATGCCGTTGGTGGGGTCCAGGAAAGCGAAAAGGAAGTACGCGACCACCACCCAGGAGAGGAAGTAAGGGAAGAACATCAGGGTCTGGTAGGTTTTCGCCATGAACTTGCGGGTGATCTCGCTCATCATGATGGCAAAGGTGACCGAGATCACCAGCCCCAGGACGATCCAAAGGGCGTTGTAGCCCAGGGTGTTGCGGATCATGTTCAGGCTTTCGCCTGTAAAGAGGAAGCTGAAATTATCCAGACCGACCCACGGACTGTGCAGAAGGTTGACGGGAAAGGGCATCTTGCGGTTAGGCAGCTTGTATTCCAGGAAGGACATCATGATGCCGAACATCGGCAGGTAACGGATGAGCAGAAGCCAGATTGTTGCCGGCAGCATCATGGTGGTGAGCCAGAAAGTTTTCTTGGCGCCGCCCGGGATTCCGGCTCCGCGCTTCATTATGATCGACCACCCTTCCGATTTGGTGATTAAATTATAGCTTTTGTACATGAGGATTGCATCGTTCCCGGTTGCTGTTTGTTGTCTGCGCTTGCGATGTTGCTTATGACCGGGCCGCAAAAGTGAACGGGGAACCCCTGCGGGAACCGTCGGAAACGGATACCGGAAAGCGGAGGAGTAACTGTTCAGTCGTGTGTGAAGGAGAACGAACGTATGGCAGCAGAGGGGAGGTATCGGAGGGATCTCCCTCCGATTATGATCCGTTTCAGCGGCATG
>CADANQ010000009.1 GCA_902789365.1 uncultured Eubacteriales bacterium | reverse complement strand
GCCTTTTTAAAACTCGACTCTCTTATCAGGGGAAAAACGTCAGATGCTGTCGGGCGAAAGGATGCCGATTTCAGGCAGATTGCGGTATTTTTCTGCGTAATCCAGGCCGTAGCCGATGACGAAGGAATCGGGAATGGTAAAGCCGCAGAAGTCCGGCTTCAGGTCCACTACCCGGCGGGAAGGCTTGTCGAGCAGAGTGGTGATGTATACCTTCTTCGCGTTGCGGGATTCCAGCAGACGCTTGAGATAGGCCAGGGTCCGTCCGCTGTCGATAATGTCCTCCACCAGCATGATGTTCCGGCCGGTGATGTCCATGGGCAGATCCTTGACTACATGGACCTCTCCCGAGGATTCTGTGCCGCCGCCGTAACTGGAGGCAGCCATGAAGTCGATGCGAACCGGAAGGTCCACACAGCGGATCAGGTCCGCAAAAAACACAAAGGCGCCTTTCAGAATGCAGACCATGATGGGAGGCTCGTCGCGGAATTTACGCGTGATTTCCGCCCCCATTTCCCTGACGCGCGCCTGAAGGCGTTCCTGAGAGATCAGGGTGCTCTGGATGTCCCTGTCGGCATAGGTTCTGATGCTCATGGCTTTGCTCCTCCCATGGTCGGTTGTTGTGTTGTGAAAAGACTGCCGTCCGCGTCGCCGGGCAGCGGGTGGGGCCAGGAAAGCAGGAGGCGTTCCTCCCCGGGGGAAGTACGGCGCGCCAGTTCGGAGGCGCCCACGCCCACGGCCCAGATGACTTCGTTTCCCGACGCCACTACCGGGATGCGCAGACGGAAATACCTGTCGGTCTTCATTTTGCCGAAGTATTCCATCAGCGTGCGCCGCGAACGGTGGCCGAAGGGAAGAATCACGTCCCCGGGCAGTGGGTATCGGGTGACGCAGGACCGGTAGAGGGCGGCGCTCAGGCTCTGGGTGCGCCTGCCGTCCCCGACATCCCCGGTGAAGGGCGATTCCGCGGGCCGGAGCGCCGCGGCGGGGACGGAAGGGACAAAATAAAGGTATTCCTTCCCCCGGACCGCAGTATAGCCGCCCCGGACGGCGAAGGACGCGCCTTCGTCCAGGCCGGCCAGGGCGCCGATAAGCCTTGCGTCCGCCTGATCGCCCGCCCCGAGCGCCTCAAGGAAAAGGCGGAGACACCGTCTTCTCAGCACCGGAGGGGAGGCGTACAGTGCGGGTGCGGAAATGAAGGGAAAGGGATCGACGGCGCATCGGCCGCGGATTACGGCCGCGGCTTCACCGTCCAGCCAATCCGATTCCTCTCTCAGGACAATCCCGGTCCCGACGATATGACGCAGGGCTCCGGGACGGGCTTTTTCCATCAGGGGGAGGATATCGTGGCGGACGGCGTTGCGAAGGTACCGGGTGTCGCTGTTGGTGGCGTCTTCGGTCCAGGGGATGCCCCTTTCGGCGAGGTATGACCGCAGGATGTTCGGAGAAACGGACAGCAGGGGACGCCACAGTACGGTTTTCTCCCCGAGACGGCAGATTTCACGCATGCCGCCAAGCCCCCGGACGCTGCCGCGCATCAGGTTCATCAGGATCGTTTCGCCCTGGTCCCGCAGGTGGTGGGCGGCGGCGACGCCGGCCCCGCGCTTTTCGGCTTCCTCCCGCAGCGCGGCGTAGCGCAGGCGGCGGGCTTCGTCCTCGCTTTTTCCTGAAAGGAAAATGCGCCGGACAGTCAGGGGAACGGAAAGGAGAGCGCACAGCTGGCGGCAGAAGTCTTCGTCCTGTCCGGCTTCCGGCCTCAGGCCGTGGTTGACATGAACCGCCTCCAGGGAAAAGCCCCATTCCTCCCGCAAAGAGGACAGCATGCACACAAGGGCGGCGGAATCCGCGCCGCCGGAAAGGGCGGCGAGCACATGCCCGGGCAAGCCCGCCCGACGATAGGAGAGGGCGAGCGTTTCCGTAAGGTCCCCGTCCGGTTTCAGCCGGGCCGCGTCCGGGAAGGGGCGCGGAAAACAAACAGGTATCGTCATACGCAATATTGTACAATCACGGGACCGTACTTTCAAGTGGCAAAACCGGAAAATAACAACGTTTCCGCTCCGGGAACCGCCTTTCATCGGGCCTTTCCGCCCAGGCGTCCGGATGATTTCATTCGGGTATTCCGTTTCGCTTCCGCGGGCGGGGGACACTTGACTAATTGACCGATATGGAATAAAATAACGTCGGATGCGATGGACTTATCCGGCGCCGTCGGGAGACGGACCGTTTTGATGTGTTACCCTGCGGCGCGCGGAATAAAAAACGATATGGAGGGTTCGATTATGGCAGTCATTCTGACAAAAGGACAAAAAGTGGATCTGACCAAGGGCAATCCCGGACTGAAAAAGCTGATCGTCGGCCTGGGATGGGATACCAACAAATACGACGGCGGGTCTGATTTCGATCTGGACGCCGCGGCGTTCCTCCTGGGCCCCGACGGCCGGGTTACCTCAGACAGCGATTTCGTTTTTTACGGCAATCTTTCCCATCCCAGCGGCGGCGTTACGCATATGGGCGACAACCTGACCGGCGACGGCGAGGGCGACGACGAGCAGATCATGGTGGACCTTTCCGCCGTTCCCGCCTCGGTGTCGAAGATCGACTTTACCGTCACCATCTATGACGCCGGAACGCGCCGCCAGAATTTCGGACAGGTCGACAACGCCTTTATCCGCGTCGTTGACGAGTCCACCAATACCGAGCTTATCCGGTATGATCTGGGTGAGGATTTTTCCATCGAGACCGCCGTGGTGGTGGGCGAACTGTACCGCAACGGCGCCGAGTGGAAGTTCAACGCCATCGGAAGCGGCTTCCAGGGCGGTCTGAAGGCCCTGTGCGAGAACTTCGGCGTGAACGTGTGACCGTTCCTCCGGTCGGATGGCTTTAAAACCCCTGGTCCGGAGTGAAAAACCCCGGACCGGGTTTTTGTTTGCCGAAAACCCGGCGGAGAGAGATTCCTGATATTCCCTGTGAAAAGGCCGGATCGCCGGACGGCATCCGGAGATCCGGGAGTGAATGAAATGTATACCGAAAACGATGTTTTTGCTTTGGCCAGACGCCGCCATAATACCAAACGATCCTATCTCCTGGTCAATCCCCTGCAGGCGAAGCATATTCCCGTGCGTCCCTCGGCTGCCGTCGAGATGATGTCCTGCCTGGGGGACAGGATTGCCGAAAAAGTCCCCGGCGCACCTCTTGTGATCGGCTTTGCGGAAACGGCGACCGCTGTCGCCGCTCTCGCCGCGGAGCGGCTTGGGGCGGGGTGCGGATATATCCATACCACACGGGAATTCCTGTCCGACGGCGGGGACAGAATCGGCTTTCTGGAGGAGCACAGCCATGCCGCTGAACATGAACTGCACTGCGGGTTTATCGGGCGGAGGGTCGACGGGGCTTCCGCGGCGGTTTTCGTGGACGACGAAATCTCCACGGGCAAAACGCTGATTAACGCGGTGACGCGTCTCAGGGAACGGTTTCCTGTCCTCAGGGAGAAACAGACCGTCGCCGCCTCGCTCATCAGCCGCCTTTCTTCCAGGGATGAGGAGCGTCTCCTTGAGGCCGGAATCGAAAGCGTCAGTCTTGTGAAGATGCCCTGGGAGGATCTGACAGGGGCCGCCGAACGGTTTGAGATATCCGATCCCGCGGATTGCCCGGAGAACGGGTCTTTCCCTTCGGCGGAGACCGTCACCGCACGCGAACCATTCCCGGACCCGAGGCTGGGAGTGGACGTAGAAGATTATCTGCGCTTCCTGAGGGAAGAAGCGGCATTCCTTGCCCGCGGGCTGCTGCGAAACGCGGATCCCGGGGGAGAGATTCTGGTGCTCGGCACCGAGGAATGTATGCTTCCTGCCATCGTATTGGGGCTTGAACTGGAAAAAAGCGGCGCCGCGGTCAAATGCCACGCCACCACCCGGAGCCCCATCGGGGTGTGCACGGCCCCGGGATATCCGATTGCTTCCGGGTACCGGCTGCGCAGCATGTACGACAACCGCAGAACCGCCTATATCTACGACCTGGCTCCGTATGCTCTCGCGGCGGTGGTAACCGACGCTCCCCGGGGGAACGCCGCGGGCCGCGCGGACCTCAGGCGGGCCCTTGAGGCGGCGGGCTGCCGCAGGGTTGTCTTTATCGAAGGAGGCCGCGATGTTCAGCACCTATAGGCCGGAGGACGTCACGATCCTTCTTAAGGACATTACCGGGCTGGTGGAACCCCTGGACACCGCGGAAAGGGAAAAACGCATCCAGTCCGGCGTCCATTATTCGGAGATGCTTCCGGTCGAGTATTCCCCGTCCGAGGAGTACCTGAAGCTGTTTTTCCGCGCGGTGGAGCTTTATTCCGGGATTACCGCCCGGGCCGTCGGAAATGTGGCGCGGAAGATCCTGCGGGACAAGGGCGAGGGAGCCGTCCTGGTATCCCTGGCCCGCGCCGGGACGCCCATCGGCATCCTGATCAGGCGATGGCTGAAGGAAAAGCTCGGGGCGGACGTTCCCCATTACACGGTGTCCATCATCCGGGGACGCGGAATCGACAGGAACGCGATGAATTATATCCTGTCTCTTCATCCCGCCGAAAAGCTTCAGTTTGTGGACGGCTGGACCGGCAAAGGCGCCATCCAGAGAGAACTGAAGGCGGCCATGGCGGATTATCCCGGCGCGGACCCGGGACTGGCCGTCCTGTCGGACCCGGCGGGGATCGCCGGGAAGGCCGGGACGAGGGACGATTTCCTGATCGCCTCCTCCTGCCTGAATTCCACCGTATCCGGACTTCTTTCCCGAACCTTTTACCGGAAGGACATCATCGGCCCGGGGGAGTTCCACGGGGCGGCGTTCTACCGGGAGCTTCGGGACCGGGACCTGACTTACGCGTTCATCGACGCCGTCGCGGGCTGCTTTTCGGAAACGGAAAACGCGGAGACGGAAGAAACAGACGGGGCTTCCGGACTTGAAGAGGTGGAAAGGATCCGCCGGGATTATGGCATCCGGGACGTGAACCTGGTCAAGCCGGGAATCGGCGAGGCGACCAGGGTGCTCCTGCGCCGGCTGCCGTGGAAGGTGCTGGTGCGCAGCCTGAACGACGGCGAACACCTGGATCACCTTTACCGGCTGGCCGAGGAGAAAAATGTGCCCCTGGAGGTTTATCCTCTCGCCTGCTACCGCGCCTGCGGCATTATACGGGATCTGGCGGACAGCTGATGTCCCGCCGGATCCGAACGACAAAGGAGGGCCCGACATGAAACGCATATGGCTAAACCACTGGTTCAGCACCGCCTATAACATCATTCGGCTGATCCGTGAATCCGACCCGGGATACACGATTATCGGCACCAACGAAAACGAGGAATCCCCGATCAGGGCCGTCTGCGACGAATGGTATCTGGAACCGAAGCTGAAGGGACGGGAGTACGCCGATTATTGCCTGGATTTCTGCCGGGAGCATGGCGTGGACGTGTTCATGCCGCGGCGGGAAATGGCGGCGGTCAGCAGGGAAATGGACCGGTTTAAGGACCTGGGGGTCCGTGTGATGGCCGAAAAATATCAGTATGTGGATCTTTTCGGCCGCAAGGACATGGCCTATGCCGCTTTCCGGGAAAAAGGGATCGGCCGCGTTCCGGAATTCTATATGGTGACGAATACGAAAGAATTCCTTGAAGCGTACGAAACTCTTTCCGGGCGGTACGAGAACGTATGCTTCAAATTTGTCCGGGACGAGGGCGGGAAAAGCTATCGCCTGATCGACAACAGGAAGAGGGGGTACGCGTCCCTTTTCAAAAAACAGACCACCCGGATCAGCCTGGACGAGGCCATCGGAGCGCTGAGGGAAAAAGAGCCTTTCCCCCCGGTGATGGTGATGCCCTGCCTTTCCGGAGACGAGGTCAGCGTGGACTGCCTGATGACAGGCAGCGGACTGATCGCCATTCCCAGGGTCAAGGACGCCACCCGGATCGAAAAGATACGCTATGACGACGAGATCATGGATACCTGCGCGCGGTTTTATGAGGCGTTCCCGCTTGAGATGCCCTGCAACATCCAGCTTAAATACCTTGACGGGATTCCTTACATGCTGGAGGTGAACACCCGGATGTCGGGCGGGGTCCAGATGTCCTGCGCGGCCGCGGGGGTCAATATTCCCGGAATCGCCGTTGCGAAGCTTCTGGGGATCGATATGGAATGGAAATGCGACCGGACGGAGAAAAGCGTGACCCATGTCGAGGTCCCGGTGGTGCTGTAACGCCCGCGGAAGGAAACAGACGATGGTCTTTTTTACAGATTTGGATAATACTTTGGTTTATTCGCATCGCCGTATGCCTCCGGGCGAGGTAATCCTGGCGGAGACCATTGACGGACGGGCTCAGGGTTATATGACGAAAAAGTCCCACGACTTTCTGACAAGCCGCGCCGTGAGGACCGTTCCCGTTACTTTGAGGACGCCGGCGCAGTACTTGAGACTTTCGGAGGTCATTGAAAGCTTCGGGTGCCGCCTGGCGCTGCTGTGCGGGGGAGGCGTCCTGTTCCTTGACGGCCGGGAGGACAAGGCCTGGACAGATGAAACACGCGAGGCCGCAAAAGGGCATTTTCACGCCCTTCGGGAGGCGGAAAATTTTTTTTGTTCCTTCTGCCCTAAGGATAAGGTGCACAGCGTTGAGGGCATCATGGTATATGCCGCCGCGGAGGACGTTCAAACCCTGGAGGGCGGCGTATCCCGGGCCGTTGAGGGATCGCATCTTACGGTATTTGCCGACGGCCGAAAGGTTTACTGTCTGCCTCCCATGGTTAGCAAGGGCGAAGGGATCCGCCGCCTTGCCGCCCGGACGGGGTCCTGTTTTTCCGTTGCGGCCGGGGACGGTTTCCCGGACGTGTCCATGCTGGAGACGGCGGATCTTGCGGTGATGCCGGAAAGTCTCGCCGGCTTTGTGCGCAATCCTCAAAGGAAAGTCATGTCCGGGAACGGATGCTTCGCCGATTTTGTCTGCGGCGTCCTTCGGGATATGCTACAAATGGGGTATTGACATCGGCTGCGGAAAAAGGTATCCTTTTATATGTAAATAGTATTTCTTATAATAAAGGGTCCTGCCGGCCGCGATTGCGGACAGAAAAGGCGGGCGGGCTGTCCCGATTGTTTCCCGTTCCAGAAAAACGAATATTCGTAAGGCCCGGTTCAGAAGTCCGGCTTTACCCGAATCAGGAGGGATGCGTAATGAAAAAGCTTTTCTGCCTGTGTCTTTGCGCTTTTCTGCTCTTGTCCTTTGCTCCGTCCCGCGCCGCCGGGGTAACGCCGGTGATGAGGGTGGTGAAATGCAGCGAATGGGTGTCGCTCAGGGCGCTTCCCTCCACAAATTCCGAAAGGCTGGCAAAGGTGTACCTGGGTGAGCTGGTCACGGATTGCAGCGCTTCCTACGACGGGTTTATCTACTGCAATTACAACGGCAAATCCGGGTATATCCTTTATGAATACCTTTCCATGACGGATTTCCCCGCTTACGCCGAGGTTCTTCCGAACCAGATGGTTGTCAACTGCACCGACTGGGTATCCCTGAGGAGCGGCCCGTATGAAAGCGCCTCCAGGCTCAGGACCGTTCCTCTGGGCGCGATTGTGGTGGCATGCGTCCGGGAGGACCCGCAGTACGTTTCCTGCGAATATCAGGGGATTCGGGGCTATATCCTGGCGTCCTACCTCAAAAAAGCCAACTACACCGCATCGACGATGGATACGAAGGTTGTGACCAAGGCCGACGGCAAGTATCCCCCCATCAACGGTCCCATGACGGTGGTCAACTGCGCCGAGTGGGTGTCCCTGAGAGAAAAGGCTTCCGCGGGTTCCGCCAGGCTGGCCCGTGTCCCGCTGGGAGACAAGGTGGAGAACTGCGTGCAGGTGGACGACCGTTTTGTATACTGCAGCTACAAAAATATATGGGGTTATATCGACATCCAGTACCTGCAGGGGGAGAACGCGGCCGGCAATCCGTTTGACCGGCTTTCCGGGTCACCGAGCCGGGCGGAGTTTGACGCCATCGGCTTTCAGACCCTCGAATTCACCGTCTCCGGCGGGATGACGGTGGAGGTGAGGAACGCCTCGGCGGGGGACGCGGAGTACATGTGCGCCATGTTCTTTGACGCTTACGGGAATAATCAGGGCCGTCTGGACGCGGTAAATCCGGCAGTCGGCGAGCTGACCGGTCTGCAGGCCTTCAGGGGCGGCACGGACAGCGATCCCAGGCTGATCTGGCTGACGAGGGAATCCCTTTCCAGCTACGCCGTCGATAAGGCCCATGGGGGCATGTCCATGAGATGGACCCTGGATATGCGCGGCACCTGGTGGTCTGTCGGCGGCAGCGCATGCTTTGCCGCGGACACCGACGGGACCCTTTACCTTTGCGGTTATTACAACGCCGCGCCGGTATGCGTTTCCCATAACGGCGTTCCGCTGTGGCGTGCCGAAAACGAAGATCCCGACATCTATTGGCCCACCGACATCAAAATCACCTCCGCCGGCATCGACGTGACCTACGAAGGCGGCGGCGAGGGGGGACAGGTGCTTTCCTTCGACCGCAGCGGGAACCCGGCCGCAAAAGGCGGATGGCAGCAGTACCTGACCCTTCGGGAGAGCTGGGATTCCGAAGAAGAGACGGTGGATTACACCTATGCCACGGAATCGGAAGGCGACAGCACGTTTATCGTCATTACCTGCGTGGCACCCGGGGGCCTCAGCGGTTTTACCATCCTTTCCACCGAAGGTTCGGAAATCGATTCCTCCGGAGCGCTGCAGGCCAGGACGCACGATATGATGACCCTGGCCCGCCTGGATATGGATGAAACGGTAGGCGCGCTTCTGGTGTTTGACGGAATCATCCCGATGAACGGTCTTTCCTTCTATGACAGCGACGGAGCGTATCACCGCTATCTGATGGATTTCTCCGGTGAGGACGGGAGCCTTTTGCTGATGGAATTCTGATTCCTGCCGGAAGCGGCTTATGTCTGTATTGATCAGCGTCCCCCCTCCGCGGGGGATACTTTTTTTACCAGTTGCTTTCTTTTCCGGAATATGTTATTTTTTATCATGTTCGGTGAAAAGATAAGATCGTGGGTAACTGTTCAGTCGTGTGTGAAGGAGAACGAACGTATGGCAGCAGTGGGGAGGTATCGGAGGGAGCTCCCTCCAATTATAATCCGCTTCAGCGGCGTGTACGGTGAAGCGGAACGACACCCCGAACCGTTCCCGCAGGATCGGTGAGGGGTTCGTACCCGGCCGGCGGTACCGCTTGGACGCAGGAAACCGGCGCCGCCGGCGGGTTGGGGACTCGGGGAAGGGGTTTCCCTTCCCCGGACTCTCGCCCGGGGGGGTCGCGGGGGGTACGGGTACCCCCCGCGGTATCTGTTCTGTCCGCAGGACTGAACAGATACGATCGTGGAAAGAAATCCCGCGGGCGCGGCCGGCGGGAGCAGCGTCATCAGAGGGGGATTATTGGATTTGGAAAAAACGAGGAACAACCGGAACCTGGCATTTCTCGGCTTTCTGGGAGGGCTGACGCTCGCCCTGGCGGTGTGCCTGTCCCTGTGCTTCAGGGGTTTTTCTCTTACCGCCGCGGGCCTTGCCGCCTGGGGACGTCTGCCGGAATGGCGCGTCGCGCTGTCGGCGGTCCTCGGGACGGCGGGTCATTTGCTGCTGCTCTGCGGGCTGTGGTCCGGCTACAGGATTGTCAGGGTTCATTGCCATCATATCCGGCGCGGAATGTACCTTTTCGGTATAGGCGCAAGAAGCGCCGGCGTGCTTTTGCATTTCCTGCTTTTCTGCTTTCCTCCGCTGATGATCAGGACCATGGGGGGTGTGAACAGCGCGTCGGCCATGAAGGCGGTCACCGGGATTGTCGTATCTGTCGGCCCGGCTGCCGGATTGTGTCTTGTGCTGCAGCTCTTTGCCGTGATTGCCGTTACGGCCGCCCTCCTTTCCGGGGATGTGCACGTCTCGAGGAACCTGGCGATTATGAACGTCCTTACGGTGGGCCTGGTTCCGGCAGCGCTGTTCATACTGATGAAGGATTGGGATTATCGGGGCGTTCTGATCGCCTCCGCATGCCTGGGGGACAGTCTGCAGATGCTGTCCATCCTCGGCTACTGGAGAAAAAAGGGTCGGGCGGGCAATTCCGACAGCGAGGAATGATATTTTGCTTCAGTGCTTGACCATGCCATTTTTACTGTGATAAACTCATGGGGCCGCGACGAACGCGGCCCCATTCTTCGCAGCAAGGAGATCAAAAAATATGAAGCCTTTTAAGGAAGGAAAAGTCCGGGAGATCTACGACAACGGAGACAGCCTCATTATGGTGGCCACCGACAGGATCAGCTGTTTTGATGTAATCCTGAACAACACCGTCACCGGCAAGGGCCGGGTGCTGACGGGCATGTCCCGTTTCTGGTTCAATATGACGGAGGATATTCTGCCCAACCATATGCTCTCCGCCGATGTGAACGACATGCCGGAGTTTTTCCGTACCGGGGATTTTGCGGGCCGCAGCATGCTGTGCCGCAAGTTGGAGATGCTCCCGCTGGAATGCATCGTCCGCGGCTATATCACCGGCTCCGGCTGGGCCAGCTACCTGAAGACCGGCAAGGTGTGCGGCATTTCCCTGCCCGAGGGACTGAAGGAAAGCCAGAAGCTTCCCGAGGCCATCTACACCCCCTCCACAAAGGCGGAAATCGGCGAGCATGACCAGAACATTTCCTATGAGGAGAGCGTCGCTCACCTGGAAAAGCATTTTCCCGGCAAGGGACGGGAATACGCCGAAAAGCTTCGGGACTGCACCCTGGCCCTCTACCGCAAATGCGCCGATTACGCCCTGGAGCGCGGCATCATCATTGCTGACACCAAGTTTGAATTCGGCCTGGACGGGGACGGTAACATCGTTCTTGCCGATGAAATGCTGACCCCGGATTCCTCCCGCTTCTGGCCTCTGGAGGGCTATGAGCCCGGGCGTCCCCAGCCCTCCTTCGACAAGCAGTATGCCCGGGACTGGCTGAAGAGCCACGAGGGGCACAACTGGACCCTGCCCCCGGACGTGGTGGAAAAGACCATCGAAAAATACCGCCAGGCCTACCGGATGCTGACCGGGGAGAGCATCGCCTGACCGAAGCAAAGAATTCATCAATCCGGATAATTCTTTCCGGCGCCGGTTAAATCCGGCTTCTGACGTTCCCGCGAATATAGAAGGATTCCGCCGAACCGAAGGGTTTTCGCCGGGTCCTTCTTTTTTGCCGCATAACACCCTGCCGGCGCGGCGTTTTTATACCGACGGCTCCGCCGCGCGTTCCCTGACGTAACTGACAACGTAATGACGTTTTTTGCTGTTGTTCATGAAAAAATATTATGATAGAATAAATTAAATGGGAAAAAAGCCTGACATGCGGAAAAACGGAAAAAGGCGTCCGGCGGAAATGACGCGGGGAGGAAGCGCAATGAAGGAAAGCATCGATGTGTTCGACTATGCGGGGAAGATCACAAAAACGCTCCCGGAAGGGATACTGCTGAATACCCGCGGGGAAAAATTCAACAGCATGGTGATCGGATGGGGGCACCTGGGGGTCATCTGGGGCCTGCCCACGTTTACGGTTTATGTGCGGCAGAGCCGCTACACCCTGGAGCAGCTGGACAAAACGGGGGAATTCACCGTTTCCGTCCCGCTGGAGGGACGGCTTGACAGGGAGGTATTCCGTATCTGCGGCTCTGAGTCCGGCAGGGACGTCGACAAGGAAAAGGCGGCCCGCCTGACGCTCGTGTCTCCGGAAGTGATTCGCACGCCCGGTATCCTGGAGTATCCTTTGACGCTGGAATGCAGGGTGCTCTACCGGCAGGACCAGGAAATCGCGGAGATGCCGGAGCAGATCAGGGAACGCTATTACACCCGGCTGCCGGATCCTGACGATTTCCATACGGCTTATATCGGGCAGATCATAAGCGCATATATCATCAGGGGAGAATGAGCGTATCGCGCAAGGCGCGACGCTTCCGCTTTCGGAGGCCGGGATGCGGTATCGGAATATCGTACGGGGCGCGTTTATCGAGCGGCTGAACCGGTTCGTCGCCCGTGTGGAGCTGAACGGCAGGACAGAGACCGTTCATGTGAAAAACACGGGCAGGTGCCGGGAACTGCTGCTGCCGGGGGCGGAGGTGTATCTGACGGTCCCGGGAACGCCCGGAAGGAAAACGGCGTATGATCTTGTCGCCGTCCGCAAAAGAAGCGGCCTTCTGGTCAACATCGACAGCCAGGCGCCGAACGCCGCCGCGCGGGAATGGCTGGAGACACGGGGCTATGACGAAATCGTGCCCGAATACCGATACGGCGGTTCCCGGATCGACTTCTTTTTAAGGAGGGGCAGCGACCGCCGGCTGATGGAGGTCAAGGGCTGCACCCTGGAAATCGGCGGCGTCGGTTATTTCCCCGACGCGCCGACCGAGCGGGGCGTAAAGCATATTCGCGAGCTGATCCGCGCGCGGGCGGAGGGCTGGAGCACGGCGCTGGCCTTCGTCATCCAGATGGACGGGATCTCGGAGGTGCGCCCGAGAGAGGAAACGGATCCGGAATTTGCCAAGGCGTTCAGGGAAGCCCGGGAGGCGGGGGTCGGGATACTTTTTCTGCCGTGCCATGCGGAACCCGACAGCCTGACGGTCATCGCCGGGGACGCAAAGTGACAAACGGATAAAAAACCGTCATCTATATGGGCAGCAGGATCGGGAATTATGTCGACGCGCTGGCGGAGGCCGGCTATCGTCCGGAGCAGGTAAGCAGGATCCTGATTACCCACAAGCACGCGGACCACACCGGCGAACTGCGCGCGTTCCCGAACGCGGTGATCTATGCCTCCCGCGAGGAATGCGGGGCGGCCGAGCTCAATTACCCCAATGTGACGCCCGTCGATTTTACGGACGGTCCTTATGCGTATTTCGAAAAATGCCAGAAGATTGCGGACGGCGTGTATTTCATCGAGGCGAAAGGCCATACGACGGGCAACAGCATCGTCATCGCGGAGGATGGCGGGCTGTATTATATGATTCACGGCGATGTGACTTATACCGATGAAGCGCTGTACGCCAACCGGCTGTCCGTTGTGTATGAGAATATGGCCGCGGCAAGGAAAACGCTGGACGCGGTGAGGGAATTCATCGGTAGCCATCCCACCGTTTATCTTTCCACCCATACGCCGCTGGGCTGCGAGAACCTGGAAGCAAAGGCCGTCGTCGATCTGGGCAATCCCCCTGAGTCTGTGCCGGTGGGGGAGATCGCGGTGAAGGAAGCCAGCGGCAGGTACGTCTGTTCCGTGTGCGGGTACGTCTATGACCCCGCCGAGCATGACGGCACGGCTTTTGAGGATCTTCCGGAAGACTGGAAATGCCCCCGCTGCAGGCAGCCGAAGGACAAGTTCAACAAAGCGTGAAACACTGAAAGGAGAATCATGATATGAAGATCGCAGTCAGGTATTACACAAAAACAGGCAACACAAAGCGTCTTGCGGAGGCCGTGGCTCAGGCGGTGGGGGCGGAAGCCCTTCCCATCAGCGAGCCTGTCGCGGAAAAAGCGGACATCCTCTTCCTCGGCAATTCGTATTACGCCTTCACCATCGATCCTGAGGTCCGCGCCTTCATCCGTTCTCTTGACAAAAGCAAGATAGGCAAAATCGTCAATTTCGGCTCGGCGGCCATGATGAACTCCACCTGGAAAAAGGTGAAGGCCGAGGCGGACAAAGCCGGAATCGCGATGGAACCGCGGGAATTCCACTGCAAGGGGGAATTCAAAGGAATCCATAAGGGCAAGCCGGACGCGGAGGATCTGGCGGCCGCGGCGGCTTTCGCGAAGTCCGTTGTCGGCTGAAGAGAGAAAGGCGTCCGGATAACTCTTTTGATCTGATGCGAAGGGACTCCGGCGGCCCGCTTTGGACTGCCTGTATAATTGGGGAAGCACAGAATGAATAAAGGTTGCTCATTTTGGTATAAGCCGCCGCTCCGGGCCGCGGCTCTGTTGTTTGCCGCGCTGCTTGCGCTGTCTGGATGGGCGGCGGCCGACACAAGGCTGATGGTTGTATCGGACTTGCATTACCTGGAGCCGTCCCTGTACCGGGGAAGCGATGTTTTCCTTCAGGCGCTGCGCCGCGGGGACGGCAAGGCGGCGCAGTACGGGGAGGAACTGATGAACGCGCTTTATCAGACGGTCCTCTATGAACATCCCGACGCGCTGATCGTTACCGGGGACCTGACCTTCAACGGCGAAAAACTCAGTCACCTGGCCCTGGCGGGATGGTTCGCGTCCATCGAGGAGGCGGGTATTCCGGTGTGGGTGATTCCGGGCAATCATGATATCAACGTCGCCTCCCCCGTGGGATACGGAAACGGAATGATTTACAGGGCGGAGGGGACGTCACCGGAGGCTTTTGCGGCGGTGTACGCCGATTGCCTGGAAACGGGCGAAGCCGGATTTTCCTATGTGGCCAAAGTCAGCGACGAACTGTGGGTGGCCATGACGGACGTCGCGATTTATCAGGACACGGCCGTGACCCCCGGGCTTTTTTCGTCAGGGCACGCCGCATGGCTTGAGGGCGTTTTAAAGAACGCCCGGGAGGAAGGCGCTCGGGTTGTGACCGCCACGCATCACAGCCTGCTGGTCCATACAGAACTGTACAGGGACAGCTTTGTGATGTCCGGCAACGAAAAAATGGCGTCTCTTTGCAGGACCTACGGTGTGAAAATGAACCTGTCCGGGCACCTTCATATCCAGCACATCGCGCGGGACGGGGAGCTTTCGGACGCGGCGCTTGGGGCTTTCTGCATGTGGCCTCACCGGTACGCCCTGGTGACTCTTCAGGAGGACGGGACGCTTGTATATGACGCGAAGGCGCTGGACGGGCGGTTTCTGCCGGAGGGGCTTTCGGACAGGAGCAGGGAATGGTTTGCAGGGATCACCGCGGACAAGGCCAAAGCCGACATATCCGGGACCCGGGATGAGATTGAGATGATGGCGGAATACGCCGCAAGGTTCAACCTGGCTTATTTTTCCGGGACCTACAGCAAGGACGATCCTTCCTGGACGGAGGACCCGGCGTATGCCCTCTGGAAAGCGCAGTGGAACACTTCCTTCATAGCGTATATGGGCCTTGTGATGAACGAGGATACAGGCGACAACCTGCATCTGGCGATTGGCGAATAAGGGGAGAGGGACCCCTGCGCGGCGGTTCTGTTCCCCTTGACGCATTCCTGATCCTGCTATAAAATTATATGTATAAATGATTAATACCTGCAGGGAATACATTGTTTTTCCGGCGGTTCCCGGGAGGGAGCGGAGGAACGCATGACCAAAAAAGAATTCCGTATCGTCCTGCTGTCCATCACGCTGTGCTGGTCCTCGTCTTATCTTTTCATCAAGGAGATCCCGGAGGAGGTTTCGGCCTACGCTTACCTGACCCTGACCTCCGGCGTCGCCGCGCTGATCCTTTCGGTGGCTTTTCGCAAGCTTTTCCGTCTGATGGACCGCGCCGCGCTCCTGCGGGGCGTGATTCTCGGGGCGCTGATCACCGGCAACATTCTTTTTGAAAAGCTGGGGCTGGATATCCTTCCGGCCTCCACCGTCAGCGCCCTTGCGGCCCTGAACATCGTCATCGTGCCGCTGATATTGATCTTCCGGAAGCAGTTTCCCACCAGCAATAACGTGGCGGGCATCGCCATCATTCTCGTGGGGCTTTACCTGTCGGGGAAATTCACCGCCGAAGGCGGCGGATTGCTGGGCATTGTGTGGACGCTGCTTTCCTGCATCCTGATGTCCATGTATACGGTGCTGGCGGCGGATTACACCCGCAAGTCCGATCCCCTGCTGCTGACGGTGCTGCAGCTTTGGGTCACCACGGCCGTCGGACTGGCGCTGTGGCTGTTTACGGATTCCGCATCCTTCAGCAGGATTACCTGGTCGGCGGAGACGCTGTCCTATATCATGATTATCGCCTTTTTCTCCAAGGCCTATGCATATGTCATGCTGATGTATACGGAAAAATACGCCGACGCCATCAGTGTGACCGTAATCGCCGCCACCGAGCCCATCGTTACCCTGGGGCTTGCCGTGCTGATCCCCAGCACCTTGAGCTCCGCGGAGATATTCACATTCCGATCGCTGATGGGCGCGCTGATCATCGCTGCCGGCGCCGTGGTGGCAGGGACGGATTTCCTGTCCCGGGGGAAGGATAAAACAAAGGAGGACCATGCCGGGGCTGTCCGGCTGACGGACGTTACGCCCGGCGCGCCCTCGCCGATGACGCTGAAGATGCTTCCCAAAGGGAAGATTGCTTTGGCAAGTATGGGCATTCTTGCCTGCTACGTGATGCTGGGCGCCTCCATCCGAGTGATGGATTTTGCGGGCGGCCTTTCCAGCGTCCGGCCCCAGAACGCCATCCCCACGACCGCGGGCATCCTGGCCGGGCCTGTGGGCGCCTTTGTCTGCGCGCTTGGCAATTTTATCGCCGACATGTTCTGGCTGAATGTCTATGGCCGCACAGCCTTGATCGGGGTCGTGGCCAACTTCCTTGCCGCGTTCATTCCGTGGAAGGTGTGGCGAAGCCTGTCCGGGCGTATGCCCGACGCTCATTCATGGAAAAATATCCTTATCTTTATCTGGGCAGCTTTTCTCGGCAACATTGCCTGCGCCTGGGTCCTCAGCTTCGGGCTGCAGATCTTCTTCCCCAGACGGTTTGAACCGCTGATGATCGGGGCATTCTGGAACAACTTTATCTTTACCATCGCGCTGGGACTTCCGCTGTTCATCGTCATCACCTCAGGCGAGCGGAAAAAGTCGCTTCTTGACGTTTTCTGGGTACTGCCGGACACCCCTGTCGGGCCCAAGGCGAAGCCCATCCGCCTTTCCCTGCCCCAAAGAATCAAACCTATATGGCTGTTGACCGCGGACTCCGTGCTGCTTCTGGCACTCTTCTTCGCGGAGAACTTAGAGCTGCTGTGGACGAACAGCCTGCCGGTCCGCATCCTGTGTGTGATCACCGCCATTTGCGCCGCCCTGACCTGTTTCCTGCCAAGGAAGGAAGCGGAGAGGGATGAAAAGCAGGCGGCACGAAAATGAACGGCCGGACTAATGAACAAGAATGCCAAAATATAAAAACATCTCTGGGATGGAAACGGATCAGTCTCCATCCCGGAATTTTTATGTTTGTTGACAGGTCAAAGGCAATATCGCGCACGGTACGACCGGCTGATCTGGTGACGGGCGGCATTTTTCAAAAAGCCGGCTTGCCGGGATATGATACAATTTTTCATCCCACGGCTTTTTTCGTTTTTTATCTGTTTTCAAACGGGATCCCCCGCTTTTTTATTTTCCTTGCCAGCGCTTCCCGGTCCTTTTCCCGGCCGGTTTCCCTATAGAAGGTGTCCAGAAGGGTAGCGATGTGGGAATAGCGGCTTCGAAGCTGTCCCTCAATCTCCGGGTGATTGTCCTTAAGAAAATCGTCCATCATTTCAAGGGCCATGACATACCAGATCATGGCTTCCTCGCTGCCCAGCCTGTTCCACAGAACCCAGCCGAGGTTGCCGTACTGCAGGACGACGATGGCGCGGCAGCCCCAAAGCCGGTTCAGGTCGATCTTCCGGGATACGGAAATGGCCTCCTTATACATTTCCACAGCTTCCTCCGGTTCTTCCTCGTCGATGCAGAAAGCGAGCGATCCGCAGGCAATCATATACGGCACCATGGCGTTATGTTCGATATAGACGTCCTTCAGCCATTCGCGGGCGCCGCGGCTCAGGACCGCGCGCTGTTTTTTGTCCGGGGTGTTTTCCGCAAGACGAAAGGCGGACATACCCATTTCGAACCGTACGGGTTCCGAATCGCGGACGCTGTCCTTCATCGCGATAATCCGGCGGTAAATATCGAGCGCGGCGGGGATATCGTTCATCAGGTCGGCCACCCGGGCCCGTTCGTACAGGCTGCCGATCAGGGAACAGGCGATGTCCTCGCCCTGCGACTTGACGCGGTCCAGCAGACGATCGCGCGCATCGATGTCCTTCAGCGCGTCCTCATAGCGGCTTTGGGCGATGGCCTCCCTGATCCTGCCCGAGAGCAGGGATATTTCTTCATGAAGCATCTCAAGTTCGGGCACGTTCATGCCGACGGTCTTCATGAATTCGGGGTCCGCGTTCCTGTGCAGCAGATGAAGCATGACGGTGAAGATCTGCGTCAGGCGCTCCCGGTCCTCTTTCAACTCCTCCAGGGAATCGACGCTGAACCAGTATTCGGGCTCCGGCTCATCCCCGAAGTACGCGCTGTAAAGGTTTTTCCCCAATTCCATGCGCATGAAGATACTGGCGTGGGTTGCAGAATAGCGCGTCCGGCCGTCCTGCCGCAGGATCTGGAAATATTCCTGTCTTCCGGGTTCCCGGTCGTTGAAGGCTTCCATGTACGCCTGCGCCTTGCCCCCGGCCCATCCGCCGCCGGCCCGGAAGGCGTTTGGCCAGTACCGGGTATCCCTGACCCTGTCCAGGGTGTCCCGGACCTTTTTGTCGATCCGGTCGTCGATTTCCAGAAACCAGAAAAACAGGTCGGATGCGGCGGCTTCCTCAAGGGATTCGTAGCGTTCGTCGACGACGTCGCTGTCGAAAAGCAGCATGCGGCCGGAGTCCTGTTCGGGAGGCTCTTCCCCGTCCGTTATATCGTCCCCGCGGGGAATGCCGGATTCGCGCGACGCTATTTCCGTTTGTTCCCGCGCTGCCAGGGCCTGCTCATAATGCTTGTGCGTCATCATTGCCATACAGGTAAGCTCGGGGCTGTAAAATGACTGCAGGTGCAGCTGTTCGCCTTCGTCATTCCTGATTATGATTCCGCCCTGTCCCGTTCAGGTATTCGAAAATCTTTTCATGGTCTGTGCTTCGGATCAGCCGCTGACCTTCGCGCAGTTCGCCGCTGTAATGATCGGCTACGATCACGTCGGCGTCCTCGGGACGATCGACCGTCTCCGTGGCCATGCCGCGGAACAGCATGCGCAGGTTGGCGATGTCCGCGGCGTCCAGGTAATCAAGCACCATGGCAATCTCGCTGTCCCCGGCGATGGTTTCGCTGCTGTTCATCCCAAGATTCAGCCACACGATCTCCCGCTCCTTCAGGTCCAGCGCGAACAGCACCGCATAGGTGCTGTGAACGGTGATCCGGAAGGAGGACCTGACGGTTTTGGGCTCAAATATCCCGCCGCTGTCTTCTTCCTCGCGAATCATATATCCCGCGGTGCAGAGCACCGTGTCAAAATGCACTCCGGAATAGACATTGTCCGTAAATACAAGGTAACGTATGTCGGGATAAACCTCGCGGAAACGGGGGATCCGCACGTCAAAAAATTCCGACCCGCCGTTATAGCCGGAGGTCTCGTCCCCCGAAAAAGTGATGCATTGATCCTGACTGTCCCACATGGTGCGCCATGAGAATTCCTCCTGCCAGGCGCCGTCCTCCCCGAGGCCGAAGCAGGCCAGGTCGATATCGTCCACCTTTTCCCAGTAGGTGAAGCAGCGCAGCTTGTTCCCCTCCGGAATACGGACCCGGGAGCCGCGGGGAAGCACGCCGTAACCGGAGGAACCGGTACCTTCCTGAAGGGGAACGGCGATCTTCTCCATGCCGTCCTCCACATAGACCTTCCCGATGGCCTTTTCGGCCAGCTTTTTCATCAGCATTTCTCTCAGGCGGTTTTCCGCCCGTTCACGAACCCGCTCCGGCACAACGGAACGCCGCGCCTCGGTTTCCTGTTTTGTTTCAAGATGGGTGGTCAGCATGTGGCGGCGTACGAACCTGAAGGTGCGCGCGCTGGTGCGGTAATGCCTGTACTGGGCGATCATCTGGATCAGGATGATCGGGTTCAGGCCTTCAAGCCGGCTGAGCAGGGCGTCCGCGTCGGTTTCGTTCTGACACCTGGACAGCATATAATTGAGGCTGCGGGCAGCCGCTCCGATCCCCTTGCCCGCCGCAAGCAGATCGGCGGCTTGAAGAATGTTTTTTTCTGCCATTGCCGCCTCAAAGGCGGCCAAGACCGATTTGTTTTTGCCCCTGCCGCGCATGGCCTGTACGAAAGAATCGGCCGCTTCGTTTTTCGGCCGGTAGTGGATGTGATGAAGGAGACCGGCCCACAGACGCCGCTTTTCATAGCATTCCCGGATATCCGGAAGATCCCCGCCGAAGAAAAGATCGATTGCGTCGGAGATCAGTTTCCGGTCCCGGTTGCGCAGGTTCAGCTTTTTTGCGCAGGTCATTTCGGGTTTTGTTTTTTCTTCCGCGCCGGCGGGAGGCAGGCCGTATGCATAGTTGATCTCGTCGGCCAGCCGGATGATGTCCGGAAGCCGGAGGAACCGGGCAAAGCAGAGATCCCTTGTTTCCATCAGCAGGCGGATGGCTGTATCTTTGCAGGGGCACGCGGTGACTGTGTCCGGAAACAGCCGGACGAACTGAACGGCCAGGGCTTCCGCGTCCCGGCTCAGGGGTCGGGCGGAGGAGAGCATGGCACTTACACAGGCGGCCAAAAGCTTCAGAGCTTCGTCTTCTTCCACAATATCAAATTCCCTGATCTCCGTTTTCTCCCTGAAAGCGAGGCGACGGAATTCTTCTTCCAGACGGGAATGGCCGGGCTGAGAAAAATCCCCCAAACCGTAGGTGACGGAGTAATGGATCAGCTGGTCGATGAGCCGCTGTTCCTCTGTCAGCTTCAGTACGCTTTGAGGAAATCCGGTGTAGAAGGGAGCCGGCACTTCCGTGCCGATGTTCCGCTGGGCGGCCGCGGCCATGCGCCATACGGCCAGATGGGGGTTCCGTTTCACCCGGATGCCGAACACATTTGCCAAAGTATACAGGACGCGAACGCAGTCCTGCCGGTCTTCACCGGTATAGTTCACCAGGTATCCCTTTGTGAACAGGTGGTCTTCAAAAATGTTCCATACGGCCTGATCGATCACAGCCACGGGCGGTACCTCCCCATAAAAAGCAAGGCTTGAAAAAAACAAGGCTTGAAAAAAAGCCCTTATAATGACCGGACACCGGGAAAAGAGAAATATTGAAAAAGCAGACGCTAAGGCGCAGCATCGAAAAAACGACCTGTCGACCCTGCCATCTGCTGTTTGCGAATCATGGGACTTTTAAAGCGGTGTAAGCTTCAGAAGAAATAAGCCCCATTAGCTGCGGCTTCAGGATACCATACGCCGGCATGGTTTGTCAAATTTTATCTGTAAACCCCGAGGCGTCCACGATCCCCGGCGGGAAGGCGGCGGATCTCCGGCGGCCAGCGCCGCAGATCATTTCATGCGGCAATTGCGGCGGGCCGGAACAAACGCGCTCCTGCAATTTTTTATTGTTTGTTCCCTTGCCAGCGTTTCCCGGTCCGGGTATAATGGAACGGAAGACAAACGCATCGTATGAAAATTACCTGACTGGAACAAGGGACGAGGATAAAGGAGGCTCCGTATGCATATTTATGCCTTGGAACGCGAGTCCGGCGGACTGTCGAAACCAGGTGATCGACTATCTCAGCCGGATGGCGGAAACGGCCGCGGGATTCGGCGTTGCGCTGTGCCATGAGAATGAGAAAGGGATCTACGCGGACAACGCCGAGCGCTGCGCCCAAATCCTGGACGCCGTTCCCTCCCTGCGGTGCGTGTTCGATCCGGCCAACTTTATCCAGTGCGGCCAGGACGTCAGGGAAGCCTGGGCGCTGCTGGGCCGCCGGGTGTACTATATGCACATCAAAGACGCGCTGGCCGACGGAACGGTGGTACCCGCCGGCAAGGGTATCGGGTGTCTTCCGGAATTGCTGAAGGATTTTTCGGCCCGGGGCGGAGAAGCCGTTACCCTGGAGCCTCATCTGCAGGTTTTCGAGGGCCTTTCCGATCTGGAAAAGGATCACAAAACCCCTGTTCCGCGCTTTGCCTATCCCACCTCCGACGCTGCTTTCGACGCGGCGTGCCAGGCGCTGAAAGCGCTGCTGTGACCAGGAAGGGAGAACAGAAAATGGACAAAATTCGTTTGGGGATCATCGGCGTCGGCAACATCGGCACCGGACATGTGGGCAACATCCTGGACGGACTGTGCCCCGAGGTGGAAATCACGGCGGCGGCGGACCGCAGAGAATCCCGGCGGAAATGGGTGCGGGAAAAGCTGCCCGGCGCCAAGGTGTTTTCGGAGGGCAGCGATCTGATTTCCTCCGGGACCTGCGACGCGGTGATGATCTGCGTGCCCCATTATCAGCATCCGCCCCTGGCCATCGACGCCATGCGGCACGGATTGCACACGCTGGTGGAAAAGCCCGCCGGGGTTTACACGCTGCAAGTGCGGGAAATGAACGAGGAGGCGGACCGGCACCGGGATTTGACTTTTGCCATGATGTTCAACCAGCGCACCAACTGCGTGTACCGCAAGCTGAAGAAAATGATCGACAGCGGCGAGATCGGGACACTCAAACGGGTGTCCTGGCTGATCACCGATTGGTACCGCACCCAGATCTACTATGATTCCGGCGCCTGGCGGGCAACCTGGTCCGGTGAGGGCGGCGGGGTGCTGCTGAACCAGTGTCCACATCAATTGGACCTGCTGCAGTGGCTGTGTGGGCTGCCGGTGCGGGTGCGCGCTTTCTGCCATGAAGGGAAATGGCACGACATCGAGGTGGAGGACGACGTGACCGCGTATCTGGAGTTTGAGAACGGCGCCACCGGCGTGTTCGTCACCACCACCGGCGACGCCCCCGGCACCAATCGCCTGGAGATCACCGGCACCAGGGGGAAAGTGGTGTGCGAAGATCACGCGCTCACTTTTTACCGACTGGCGATGGACGAGCGCGTCTGGTGCAAAACCTGTCCCGAGGGGTTCAAAAAGCCGGAATGGGAAACCATTCAGGTGGAAACCGACGGGCAGAACCTCCAGCATCCCGCCGTGGTGAACGCTTTCGCGGCCCATATCCTCCGGGGCGAGCCTTTGGTGGCCGACGGCCGGGAGGGGATCCGCGGACTGATGCTGTCCAACGCCATGCACCTGTCCTCCTGGCTGGGCCGGCCCGTGGACCTGCCCTTTGACGAAGAAGAGTTCAAAAATCTGCTGATGGAGCGCAGCAAACATTCGCGCCGCAAGGAAGAAGCGGACATTACCTTTTCCACCGACGGGACCTATTGAGGGAGAAAAGCCATGATCAACGAGCTGACCGAACAGCTTCAGCATATCATCGACGCGCTGGCGGCGGATTTGTACCATCCGCTGGGCGAAATTCTGCTGGAGGGCTTCAAAACAGATAAGGAGCTTTCCCTGTCCGAAGCGGAACGCCTGCCCCGGGTACCCTGGCCCGAGGGCACCGTATGGGGACAGCCCCGGGAATACGCCTGGATGTTCACCCAATTTACGATCCCGCCGAAAGCCCAGGGGGAGCGGATCGTGATGGATCTGAATCCCGGCGGGGAAGGCACGCTGTTCGTGGATGGCCGGCCCTTCGGCGCACGCCGGGCCGACCGGCTGGATCATCCGCATCATTATATCGTGGACCAGACCGTAGCGAACCCGGCCTCCGGCGGGGAAACCGTTTCCGTCGCCATGGAGGTTTACTCCGGCACACCGCTGCCCGCCCACCCCAGCCGTCCTGTTTTTCCGGAGGAGGGCGTAAAGTTTACGCGCACGGAGCCGGCTGTCATCGGCCGCAGCACCTTCGGATTCTGGAATGAGGAAGCGTACCAGCTGTGGCTGGACCTGACGGTGCTCAGGGACGTGCACGCCTACCTGGACCGGAACGACGGGTTTCGGGAAGCGATGGAGGACGGATTCGCGAAGCTTTTGGATTTGCTGGACCTGGAACAGGCCTTGCCGGAGAGGCGAAAGGCCTGCCTGGCAGCCCGGGAACTGATCGCGCCGCTTCGAAACGCCCATAACGGTACCTTCGCCGCGTCCATGGGCGTGGTGGCCAATTCGCACCTGGATTTTGCCTGGCTGTGGCCCATCGGTGAAACCCGGCGCAAAACCGCCCGCACCTTCGCCGCCCAGCTGCGGCTGCTGAAGGAATATCCGGAAGCCCTCTTCCTGGCCAGCCAGTGCGCGGAATACGAGCTGTGCCGGCAATATTACCCGGAACTGTTCGAGGAAGTGAAGATCGCCATCGCCGAAGGCCGCTGGATTGCCGACGGCGGCATGTGGGTGGAACCGGACACCAACATGGCGGGGGGCGAAGCGCTGGTGCGTCAGTTCCTGTACGGCCGGCGGTATTTCCGGGAGGTGCTGGGGGTGGACAGCCGGGTGGCCTGGCTGCCGGATACCTTCGGCTACAGCGCTGCCCTGCCTCAGATCATCAAGGGCTTCGGCATGACCGGCCTGACCACCCAGAAGATCTTCTGGTCCTACAACGACGCGGAGCCCTTCCCGCACCATGCGTTCCTGTGGCGCGGTCTGGACGGCACCATGATCCCCAGCTTTCTGCACATGTTCTATGAAACTCAGGTGGACGCGGCCACCGTGCACAAGCGCTGGGTGAACCGGCTGGAAACGGACGGCAGCCGCGACTTTTACCTGCCCTTTGGCTACGGCGACGGGGGCGGTGGGCCCACCCGCGACGATATGGAGCAAGTCCGCCGCCAGAAGGATCTGCAAGGCGCGCCGAAACTGTACTGGATTTCCCCGGACGACTACCTGAAAAAGCGGAACACCGGAAACCTGCCGGTGTACCGCGGCGAACTGTACGTGCCCTGCCATCGGGGCACCTATACTACCCAGGCTGCCGTCAAAAAAGGCAACCGCCGCGCCGAACACGCGCTGCGGGCCTGGGAAATGCTGGCCGCCGCCGCCGCTTTCACCGGCCGGGCGGAATACCCCGACGAATCACTGGAAAAAACCTGGAAGCTGCTTTTGATCAATCAGTTCCACGACATCCTGCCAGGCTCCTCCATCGCTGAGGTTTACGAGCGGGCCCGTGCGGAGCTCATTCAGGTCCGGGACGAGGCCCTTCGCGGCGCGAAAGAAGCGCTGAGCTCCTTCTGCCGGGAGGGCGACGGCCTAACGGTCTTCAATCCCTCCGCCCACCGGGTCACCCGTCTCCTCCGCACGGACAGCCGCTTTACGAAAGGTGCGGCCGGGAACGGGATGCGCTTTCCCGCGTGCCGCGATGGGGACGGCGCGCTGGTGTGGGCCTGCCTGGAGCCCCTGTCCGCCGTTACGCTGGTTCCCGAGGATGTGCCCGCCGCCAATCCTGTCACGCTGCAAAAGCAGGGCGACGAATACGTGTTCGAAAACAGCGCGCTGCGGGCGGTCGTCAATGCGCGCGGCGAGCTGATTTCCATGGTTACCCTTGCGGATGGGTCGGAGCGGGTCCGCTCCGCCTCCAATGTGTTCCACCTGTACCGCGACCTGCCCCGCAGGTTCGACGCCTGGGACCTGGACAGCCAGACGGAGCGCAGGGAGGTGTCCCTTCACCCGGTATGCGAGGCGGAGATTACCTGCGCAGGCGGGTTGTACGCGGAGCTCAAGGTGACCACCCGCTTTTCCGCTTCCGCGATCGCGCAGCGCATCCGGCTCACAGCGGAAGAAGCGCAGCTGGAATTTATCACGGAAGCGGACTGGCACGAGACGCACCGGCTGCTGAAGGTCTCCTTCGATACCGGCATCGACGCGGACACCGCGGCCCATCAGATCCAGTTCGGATATCTCCGGCGCCCGGCCCACCGGTCCCGCCATTACGACGCGGACCGCTTTGAAGTTTGCGCCCACGCCTGGACCGCCCTGACGGATGCTTCCCGCGGCGCCGCGCTGCTAAACGACTGTAAATACGGCGTTTCCGTGAACGATGGCGTCATTGGCCTGAGCCTTCTGCGCGCCCCGGTGTATCCCGATCCCGGAGCTGACCGAGGCCGCCACTGCTTCATATACGCCTATCGTGCCTGGAACGGCCCGCTGGAGACCAGCGGCGTGCAGGAAGCGGCCGACGCGCTGAATGATCCGCTGATAACGGCGGACGGTGTCTGCGGTCCGCTGCGCGTACTGGAAATGAGCAGCGCTTCCATCGCGGTGGAAAGCGTGAAATTGGCCGAGGACGGCTCCGGCGATCTGATCATCCGCCTGTTTGAAAGCATGGGCGGCGCCCGAACGGCCGTCTGCCATCCCCTGGTCCCCTTCGCCTCCGCCCGGCGCTGCTCCCTGGCGGAGGAAGACGGAGAAGCGCTTCCCGTCAGCGGCGACGCCTTCCCCTTGTCCTTCCGGCCTTTTGAAATCGTGACGGTGCGCCTCTCGAAATAATCCTGAACATCGCCCTGAAGGGAATCAGAATAAAATGATGACAGCAGCATCACGTGTCCCCGCTGTAACAAAGGAGAAATTTCCATGCTTTACCCACGCAGCACCGAAAAAACGCCGGACCCCGAGCTGTTCCGGCAGCCGACGGCCGAATACCGCGGCGCTCCGTTCTGGGCCTGGAACTGTGATTTGGACGATGATTTGCTCCGTCGGGAGATCGAAGTGATGCATCAGATGGGAATGGGCGGGTTTCATATGCACACCCGTGTCGGTATGAGCATCCGCTATCTGTCTGACGAATACATGGGCAAGGTCCGCCTGTGCGTGGAAGAGGCGCGGAAGCGCCATATGCTGGCCTGGCTCTACGACGAGGACAAATGGCCGTCCGGGTTCGCCGGCGGGTATGTCACGAAAAAGGAGGAAAACCGTCAGCGCTATCTGCTGCTTTCGCCCCGCCCGCCGGAGGATGAAAAAAGCCTGCTGGCGCGGTACAAAGTGTCCCTGGACGATGGGGGATTTCTTGTCTCCTACCGGCGGCTTAAGGAGGGTGAGCAAAGCGAATCACCGCTCTGGTACGCCTCGGAGCGGCGCACCGAGCCCAGCCCCTGGTTTCATTTTAACGGCTATGTGGACACCATGAATCCCGCTGCCATCCGGGATTTCATCCATATCACCCATGACCGCTATCTGGAAGTCCTGGGGGAGGACATGGGCGCGATCTGCCCGGCCATCTTTACCGACGAGCCCCAAATGCCGCGTAAAACGACACTCTCCCGTTCTCACGATTTGCAGGACGTGATCCTGCCCTGGACGAAGGACCTGGAAGAAAGCTACCTCCGCGCCTATGGCGAAAGCCTGCTGGACCGCCTGCCGGAGGTGATCTGGGAATTGCCGCGGGGGATTTCCCTCACACGCTATCGCTTCCACGATCACACCGCCGAACGGTTCGTGTCTTCCTTCTGCGACCAGATCGGAGCCTGGTGCCGGAACCACGGGATCCTGATGACCGGCCACATGATGGACGAGGGCACCCTGGAAAGCCAGACCCGGTCCGTGGGCGAAGCTATGCGCGCGTACCGCGCCTTCACTTTGCCCGGCGTGGACCAATTGTGCGACGGCCGGGAGTTCGTTACCGTCAAGCAGGCGGCCTCCGCAGCCCATCAGCAGGGCTGCCCGGGGGTGACCAGCGAAATGTACGGCGTGACCAACTGGGATTTCGATTTCAAGGGCCATAAGCTGCAGGGCGACTGGCAGGCGGCGCTGGGGGTCACGGTTCGCGTCCATCACCTGTACTGGTGCTCCATGCACGGGGAATCAAAGCGCGATTATCCCGCCTCCATCGGCCATCAAAGCCCCTGGTGGCAGGAATACGCGTACATCGAGGATCACTTCGCCCGGGTCAACACCCTCATGACGCGGGGCAAACCGCTCATTCGCGTCGGTGTCATTCATCCCATCGAATCCTGCTGGATCGCTTTCGGCCCCAACGACCTGACCGGGCTCAGGCGCGCTGAAATGGACCGCCGTTTCGCGGAACTGACGAACTGGCTGCTCCATGATACGCTGGACTTTGACTATATCTGCGAATCCACGCTGCCATCTCTGTACAGGGCGGGGAGCGGTTTCCGTGTGGGCGAAATGGCCTATGACGCGGTGATCGTGCCGGCCTGTGAAACGCTCAGGCGCACCACGCTGGACAGGCTGCGCGCCTTCCGGGACCAGGGCGGGCAGGTTATTTTCCTGGGGAGCGTCCCATCGTATCTGGACGCGGTTCCTTCCTGCGAAGTCCAGGCATTCGCCAAAGCCTGCGAAATCCTGCCCTGGGACCGGGATCGGCTGAACCGGGCCCTGCTGCCCATTCGGGAAATCCGCATCCTGACCGGGCGCGGCGCTCCGGCGGAAGGGCTGGTCTGCGCCCTGCGCCGGGACGGGGACTGCCGCAATGTGCTGATCGTCCATGACCGGCCCACGGACCGTGGCGCGCCGGACACCCGGGAGGAATACCTGCTGGAAATAAAGGGCTGCTGGGATGCCATGGTATACGATACCATGACGGGAGAAATCCGCCCGTACCCGGCGGAGCGCGGAAAAGACCGCACCGTGCTGAACTGGCGCTGCTGGGGGCAGGACAGCCTGCTGCTGCGCCTTTATCCCGCCGTCGGAGCGGATGTATCGGCTGCCGCGCGGGAAAGCGCGCTCAACGGCAGCTACGGCATCCATATGGTGGAAGACCTGGCCCCGGTCCGGGAGCCGGCTTCCGAGTCTTTGTTACCGCCGCCGGCGGCAATCATCCCAGGGGAGGACAACGTGCTGGTGCTGGACACTGCCCGTTGGCGCGCGGACGATGGCCCGTGGCAGGACGAGGAAGACATGCTGCGCATCGGTGTGACGGCAAAGGAAAAGCTGGGCATCTCAACAGCGTCGGTTTCGGGAGCCCAGCCCTGGGCGCTGCCGCCGGAAAAGGCGGAGCACAAGCTGTTCCTGCGCATCGCGTTCCATTCGGAGATTGACCTCAGGGACGCGCGCCTGGCTTTGGAGGACGCCGGTCAGTCGGACATCCTGTTCAATGGAGCGCCCGTTGATAAGACGCCGGCGGGCTTCTTCACGGATCAGGCCATCGCCTGCTTCCGGGTCGGGCCTGTTCACGCGGGGGAAAATACCGTGGAAATCGCAAGGCCTCTCGCCGCTTCCTCCGCGGTCGAAAACGTGTTCCTGCTGGGGACTTTCGGTGTGAACGTCACAGGACCGGACAAGCGCATCGTTCCCCCGCCGCGGACCCTGGCCTATGGTGATTGGACTCAGCAGGGCTTCCCCTTCTATTCCGGCAAAATGGTCTACCGCTGTTCTGTCAGCGGAGGCCGGAGGCTGCGGCTGCGGCTTGGGCGTTTTTCCGCGCCCTGTGTCACGGCCGAACTGGACGGAAAGCGCGTGGCCAATCTGTCCCTTTCGCCGTCGGAAGCCGACCTCGGCTTCCTCCCGGAAGGCGAACACACCCTGGATATCACGGTTTTCCCCAGCCGCATCAATTCCTTCGGCACGCTGCACCTGAACGACCGATCCGTCATCTGGTACGGTCCCGCCGCCTGGCGCAGCGTGGGCATGCGCCGGACGCGCAATTATATCCTCGCGCCTTCCGGGCTGCTGAGCGAACCGCATCTGTTTGCGTACGAAGAATCCGAGTAGGATCAGGGGTCTCGCGCAGCCTCCGGTATGTTCGGCGGCGATTTGTTCCGGGGCTGTCCGCAAATGCCCCACCGCCATGATCCGCGCCGGGAGAGGAGCTCTCCCGGCGCGGGATCGTTACAGGCTGAGCACCGGCAGACCCATCGCGGCGGCGGCGCATTTCCGCAGCTGGTTTTCGGGGCTGTCCGGAGGCGATACCGTCAGGAAATAGCGGAATTCGTGCCAGCCGCCCAGATCGACGGCGAAATTCGTTTCCCAGAAATTGTTCATGATCCGGCTGAAGATCGAAGCCTTATTCAGGGCTGAATCATGCCCGTCGCACAGCGTGACGGGCTCTGTTTTTCCCTCGCCGAATGAAACCAGGGGCACGTCCGGCGATCCGATGACAAGATCGAACTGCCGGCCCCGGCGGACGATGCCGTTCTGAAGGCACCAGAATTCCTTGCAGGTGCCCGGCAGCTGATCGATCCCGGGGCGCATGACGCAGCCGGTTTTATCGATCCACGTTTCGTTATCGCCATCCGTCACAAACGGCATGGCTGCCAGGATCCCTTCCGCATCCGGGCAGCTTTTTTTACGGATTCGGAGGACCGCGTCCATACGCGGCATCTGATTCCAGATCTTCAGGTCCAGCGAGCATTCATCCGTGCCCTCAAGGCTGTAGGAGATGCGCAGCGTTACCGACGCCTCGCCCTGGTCCGTCACGGCAAAGCGCGTGGGCCGGGCCGGGCAGCGCCTGGTGTTTACGGTCTGCCGGCTGCGGCCCATGCGCCGCCGGGAAGCCGTCTGGGGGCCGGCGGCCGGCGTTACCTCGTAGATGCAGGAAAAAGCGCCATAGGGGCTGGCTGCGTCCGTCAGCTCCGTGCCCGTTTCCCGGAAGAGAATGGAGCCGACCCCCTTCTTCGGGTCCGTGCGGACGATGAAAAACCGGCTTTCGATATAGGCGGGCGTGGCCAGACAGGGAATTTCCTGAAGGTCTTTCACCGCGTCGGCGCACATCCAGGCCGTGTGAGGCGGCATTTCCCGGCCCGCTTTGCGATAGGAAAGCTGAAGCTCCCTGCTTTCGCCGGGGTCCAGCGACAGCACTGTTTCCGCCAGCCGTCCCCGGGGACCGGGTCCCGTCTGCGTGGGCAGAATTTCTTCCGTGCCCGCGTCGGACAGGGAGAGCGGGTCTTCCCGCTGCGCGCAGCCCTGGAGGTATTCCCAGCCCAGCAGCGGACAGGCCACCGGCGCGGTCATCGGGAAGGGATATGGGTTCAGCACACGGAAATGCAGAGAACGGTCCGGATAGATCGCCCTGCTGCCGAGGCCTGCCAGCACGCCGTCCAGCAGCTCGCCCGCCTCCGTATTCGCGTTCACCGCATACGCTGTTTTCTTCAGGCGCATTTCCGTCACCAGGGACTTGTAGGGATCGGACACGGATGCGGAATGGCCCCACGTGTGTTCGGCGTAGAGCATCATATTCCGGCCGGACTGGCGCCACCTGGCCGGATCCGTATATTTCTTTTCAGGGTCCAGCAGCGCGGTCAGATTTCTTTTCCGCTGGGCTTCCCGGTAGATTTTGACCGCGTCCGGTGTGGAACCGATTCCATCAGCCCACCACTCCGTGAAATCCCCGCTGTATTCCGGGATGTCCGCACCGGCGGTCTCCAGCATTTTAAAAAACGAGTCCAGCGTGGTCATTTCCAGTGTCACGCCGCCGTCAAAAAAAGTGTTCAGCCGGTTCACCCGTTCCGCTACACGCCCGTTGGGCGGGGAATTGTCCGAAAGGATACCGCTGACGAACACAGGCACAAACGGAAGCTGCCAGCCGGATTCCTCCAGCCCGGCCAGATACCGGGTGATCCGCTTTGCCGCCAGGTCCATCTCTTCCCGTTCGGTGGTCTCGTCGTCGGTGGAAAAACGTTTTCCGCTTTCGATCTCATGAAGCAGCTCGTCGCTGAGCATGAAGGAGGACGTGCCGTGGGGGCACAGCCCCAGCACATGCCCCCAGTGGTAATGCTCGCCCACAAAGGTCAATACCCTACCGCCCCCCGGCCCGCGCCAGCGGAAAAACGTGGGATTGCGGTGCAGGGGATACATGCCGTGGTGCGTATGCAGCGCCGAGTAAAAATACTTCACGCCGGCGGCGGACAGGGCGTCGGGCAGCGCCGGGGAATAGCCGTTCACGTCTGCCGTCATGGCGCTTTTCATTTCAAGGCCCATGCTGTCCGCCCATGCCCGGGCCGCCCGGAGATGTTCTTCCAGTACCGCTTCATCGATCAGATCGGTCAGATTCAGATAAGAGGCGGACAGCCCGATCCGTCCGGCGCGGATCAGGCGGATCAGGTCCGCCCGGTCCTTTTCGGACGCGCTGCGCAGAAAGTTTTCGATCTGCCAGAAATTTTCACATTGCCAGGCAAAGCCGCGCTGCTCTTCCGCCTCGCCCGCATCGATTCGGCGCAGGATATCCAGCGCCTGCCGCAGGAAATCCACGTGCTGGCGGCAGATGAATTCCTGCCTTTCCGTATAGCCGATATCCGTATGCGAATGATGCAGCACCTCGACGCGCCACTTTTTTTGCAGCTTTCGCATGCCGCGCTGCCTCCTTCCGAATGACTGTTATACTCGTTATTGTCTGAATACTGAAAAAAGACGGAGCGGATTATTCGCGCCGGATTCGTATTATTTCAGCCGGTCGCGGGCACAGGAGGCGATTTCCGCTTCAAACAGGATTTTTACGGCCAACAGTGTCCTCTTTCCTCGGGACCGGAAGGTCCCGGGGATGCTTCACTTTGAAGAGGGGCTGCCGCGTTTCACGCGGCAGCCCCCGGGCGTCATGCGGTATCCTCAGTTACCGGCATACCATTCGTTGGCTTCGTCCGTCAGCGTCTGTCCGCCGGCGTCCAGCCAGGTCTGCACATAGTCGTCCCATTCATCCAGCGATTTTTCGCCGCGGATCATGGCAACCCAGGCCTCGTCGCGGATGGTGTTCAGCTCCGCGAAAAGATCGTTGCTGGGCAGGGTCACGGTCACGGCATCCTGAATGTAGCTGTTGTACTGATCCTTCTTGAACCAGTTCAGACGATTCGCGATGGACACGTCTTTGTAGAAGGCCAGATCGTAGCCCAGCGTGGAGAAGGCGCGGTCGGCGCCGTACAGGCTGCGGCAGCCCCACACGCCGACGGCGTTCAGGTCTTCGTTGCCCATCAGACGCTTGATGGTGCCGTTTTCGTTCTTCTCGTAATGCACGCCTTCGATACCGGCAAAGGCGAGCATGTACAGTTCATCGTCCGTGGCGAAGGCATCCAGGATTTTGAAGATCAGCGCCAGCTTCTCATCGGACATCTGAGCGTTGTACACCGCGCTCTCGCTGACCGCGACAGGGGTGCCCACCATCCAGCCGTAATCGCCGTTGGGGCCGGCCGGCCAGGGGCCGTACACGAAGGTGGAGTCTTCACCGTTCACAGCCCAGTATTCCTGCGCGCAGCGACCGCCGTCGTCACCCATGACTTCCTTGAGGCGATAATGGTCGATGGAGGCGTTGGCGGATACGCCGTACAGTCCGGTCACCATGCCGTGGGAGATGGCCCAGTAGCTGCCCTCCACGGATTCCTTGCCGGCAACGAATTCGGGATCGATCAGCCCGTCGGCATACATCTGGGCCAGGATGCCGATGACTTCCCTGGCTTCGGGCGTCACGTCGCTGTTGACCAGCACGCCGTCCCGGTTGACCCAGTAGGAGGTGCTGCCGGTGAAGCCGGTGCCCAGGCCATAGGCGCCAAACAGCGCCTTCATGGCGGTGATGGAGCAGCCGTAGGTGTCGGCCTTGTTGTTGCCGTCGGGGTCTTCATTTGTGAAGCGTCTCATCAGGGCGACGAATTCATCCACGGTCTTGGGCAGCTGATCCTCGGTGACGCCCAGCTTCTCCAGCCAGTCGCCGCGGTAGATCATGGTCTTGTAGGGCATGGAACCGTCGGGCTTGAAGGAGGGGATCACGATCATTTCGTCGCCCTTCATGGCTGCCTTCCACCAGGCTTCCACGTCGCCGGCCAGATCGCCGTAGGCGGCGCCGCCCGTGATGAATTCATACACGGCCGGGGCATTCTCCCGGAAGAAGTCCACGCTCCAGGTCTTGATCACGCCCTGATCGTAATAGGTGTTGAGCATCGTGGCGCTCTGCGCCAGGAACACGTCAGGCGCGTTGCCGCCGTTCAGCCGTGTGTTCACGATGTCGGCATAGTTCGCCTGCTCGATGTAGACCACTTCGATGTCCACATTGATGCCGTGCCTTTCCAGCAGCAGCTTCTCCACCATGGGAGTAATGACGTCCTTTTCCTGATCGACCGGCCCGAACATGTAGCTCGCGACCGAGATCTTCACAGGCTCGTCATCAGCCAGCGCTGCGGGGACAAGCCCGATGACCAGCATCACGGCAAGCACCATTGCCAGAATACGGGTACCCTTCATAGTAAGACCTCCTTTTTATTTTTTGAAAGGATTTCATCCTTTCAAAGATCCGATCATAATCCCCTTGACGAAGAATTTCTGCACGAAGGGGTACGCGCACAGGATGGGCAGCGTGGTCACAAAAATGCAGGCCGCCTTCAGGCCCTCGGAGGAAACCACGGATTCCATTTCTGCAGCGCTGGCCGCTGCGCTGGTATCCAGGATTTCCTTGCTGCCGGTGATGATAATGCGGCGGAGCACGATCTGCAGGGTGAATTTCGTGTCGTCCGAGATGTAGATCAGCACGTCGAACCAGCTGTTCCAGTGTCCCACCACCAGCCACAGCGCCACTGTCGCCAGGATCGGCTTGGACAGGGGCAGGATGATCTGCAGGAAGATCCTGAACCGGCCCGCGCCGTCGATCAGGCAGCTTTCCTCGATCTCCTCCGGCAGCGACTGGAAAAAGTTCCGCATAATCACCAGGTTGTAGGCGCTGATGAAGCCGGGCAGGATCATGGAAGCGTAGGTGTTGAGAAGCCCCAGATCCCTGACTACCAGATAGGTGGGGATCAGGCCGCCGGAGAAAAACATCGTAAATACGATGAACAGGGTCCAGAAGGTCCGGTGTGGGAAAAACCGCTTGCTGAGCACGTAAGCGCCCATGGCGGTGAAAAACAATTGAAACACCGTGCCGATTACCGTGCGGATCAGGGTGTTTTTATACCCCAGCCAGATATAGCGGTTGCCAATCACCCTGGCGTAATTGTCCAGCGTGGCCTCCTTCGGGTAAAGCAGCAGACCGCCCTTGGTGGCGATGTGGCTGGGGGATAAGCTCAGGTTCATCAGGTGCCAGAACGCGATCACAATGGTCAGACTCAGCAGCACCAGCATCGCGTAAATGATTGCCTTCCCGACGGAAAATTTACTGTGTACCATGTTCCGCCGCCCCCCTTACCAGATGCCTTCGCCGCTGATGCGGCGGGTGATCAGATTGGTCCCGACCACCAGGATAAAGGCGATCACATTCTTAAAGAGGCCCACCGCGGTGGCCAGGGAATATTTCATATCCCCCATACCGTAGCGGTACACGTACGTGTCGATGATGTCGCCGGTCTTGTACACGGCGCTGTTGTACAGGTTGAACACCTGGTCGAAGCCGGCGTCCATGATGGAGCCGACGTTCAGGATCAGCATAATCACGATGGTGCTGACCAGGGAAGGAATCGTGATGTACCGGGTGCATTGCCAGCGGGTGGCGCCGTCCACCGTCGCCGCTTCGTACAGCGCCTGATCGATGCCGGAGATGGTCGCCAGATATAAAATGGACGACCAGCCCACGTTTTTCCATATGTCCGTCACGACCAGCGTACCGCGGAAATAGTGGTTGTCCCCAAGAAAATAGATGGATTTCTGCACCCCGAATACGTCCCGCAGCACCGCGTTTACCGCGCCGTTATTTGGTGACAGCAGCTGCTGGAACATGCCGGCCAGCACCACCCAGCTGAGGAAATGGGGGAGATAGGTGATGGTCTGCACCGTTTTCTTGAAGCGGACGTGGCTGACCTCGTTCAGCATCAGCGCCAGGATGATAGGCGCAGGGAAGCCGAACAACAGTTTCAGGCCGCTGATGGTCAGCGTATTGGTCACGGACCGGGCGAACGTGGGGGTGGCGAACGCCTTGGTGAAATTCGCGAGACCGACCCACTCGCTTCCGAACATGCCGTACTTGATTTTGTAGTCTTTAAAGGCGATCACGATGCCGGCCATCGGGATATACTTAAAAATCACAAAATATACAACCACGGGAAGGAACATGAGAACAAGCTCATAGTGCTTCCTGTAGCCCGCAAAACCGTGCAGATTACTTTTGCGCCGCGGGGAATATACACCTTGTCCGTTCACAGTGAATCCTCCCCTGTATTGTATGCAAACAGCCGCCTTCAATTCTGTTCAATTGTAACAATGATTGCCCGTTCCGAAAAGTGCCGCAGTAAATATATAATGTGCAAAAACTAACTATGGGTCAGTATAAATATTCAGATCGTCCCTTGTCAGGGCTTGCGGAACCCCTTGCGGTATTTTTGCGGGGCGACCCCGTAGTATTTGCGGAAAGCGCGGGTAAACGTGCTGGAATCCGTATATCCGCAGGCATAGCAGACTGTGTCGTTGGTCAGACCGATGTTCAGCTGCGTCACGGCGTACTGCATCCGCTGCTGGATTATATACTGGTAAGGGGTGTAACCTGTTTCCCGCCGAAACAGGCGGATGAAATAATTCGGGTGATAGCTGAACAGCTGGCTCAGCTGTTCGATGGTGATTTCCTCGGAAATATGATTGCCGATGTACTGCTGCACCTGCGTCAGCATAAGGGAATTCTGCACGAAATGATCGTTGCCTTTCAGGAACAGGGCAAACGATTCCGCCAGCTGCTCCAACAGCTCGATCCTCGTTTCCGAAATGGCTTTCTGGACGGTCCGGATCATCTGGCACAGGCAGCTGTCCGGGGGAACCTCCATTTCGATCAGCCCGCTGACGCGGTACCGGCTGAACACCACATGCAGATAGGTGCAGGTAAAATCCAGGGCAGGGTTCCGCTGTACACGGTACGGCTCCGTTGAGGGCAGCACGTACAGACGGCCGGGTTTCAAAGCCTGCTTTTCTTCAGCGGATTCATACGCCGCGTCTCCGCCGATTACATAATAAATCCGGGAATAACCGGCCGGCGCTTCCTCATTCAGTTCCCAATTTGGCTTCACCGTTGTGTTGCCGTATTCAATCAGCATGTCAAACGCCTCCGTCAGTTACCCTCATTATACCGTCCTTTCGCCGGAATGTAAAGTTTTGTATCCGCCTGTTCACATGCATCCGGTTTTATGCCCGGGTTCATCTTACTTTTTGCATATAATGCGCTTGTTCCTGCACTTTGTTTTATTTCCGGTTCTCTTACAATATAAAATATAAAACAGGAACAAAGACATTCAGTGAGAATAAAGATGGGGGAATCATCAATGAGAGGCTATTATTCCTGGGACGACTGCCATCTGGAGGACAGCCTGTCCGTTGAGTTTCGGTATACGCAGGTTTACCGGGAGTATACACGCGCTTCGCTTCCCCTTCGCGAGCTGAAATGCCTGGAGGTCGCTCTTCCCGCCGCCGCGGCCCCGATTCAGGAGGGGGATCTGCTGGTCGGACGGCGTGTTTTTCGTCCGCTGGGTGTCGCTCCGAGCTACTGGAATGACGACTGGAACGGGCTGGACAACGTATCCTTCTACGCGGATTTCGGCCGCCTGGAGCGGGTGATGAACCGCCCTTCCCAGACGGAGGAGCGCCGCGCCGCCATCGCGGAGCTGATCGCGTTCTGGGAAAAAGAGAACGTCAACGGCAAGGTACGCGCGAAATTCGATGAAACCATGCGCCGCGAGATGCCCAGCGACCTCTGGGCCTCCGAATCCGGCGTAATCTTCGGCCTGTACCGGCTGGTTTTTTCCCAACTGGATTACGACAAGCTGGTGCGTTTGGGGCTGCCCGGCCTGAAAAAGGAAACGATGGCCCGGATGGACGACGCTTCCCTTTCCGAAGACCAGCGGGCGTTTTTAGCGGCCCTTTCGTCCCTGACGGACCTGCTGATGTCCATTCTCGCCCGGTATGAAAGTGATCTGCAGGCCCTGCTGCGGGACGGCGCGGACCCGGCATGGCTGAGTCCCATCCTGGAAAGCCTGTCCCGGCTTCAAAGCGGCCCGCCCCAAACCTTCCGGGACACGCTGCAGCTGGTGTGGTTCTACTCCGCCATGGCCGGCGGCCGGGATTTCGGCCGCATGGACGTTTATCTGGGCGATCTCTATACGCGGGGACTGGAGGAGGGAAGCCTGTCGGAGGAGGACGCCATCGCTCTTTTGCTTTCGTTCTACCGCCTGATGCTGGACAGCGATTCCCGGGACGGGCGGATCGTCATGGGCGGCATGGGTCGAAGGAATCCGGAAAACGCCGACCGGGTATCCCTGGCGATCATGAAGGCCGGCATGCGGTTCCGGGAGCTGAAGCCGGAATTTTCCCTCCGCGTGTACAAGGGCCTTTCAAAGGAAGTGATGGACCTGGCCTTAAGCATGCTGGAGGACGGCATGACCTATCCGCTGCTCTTTAACGACGAAGCCTCCGTCTGCGCCGTGCGGAATACCATGCATGTTTCGCAACGGGAAGCGGAACAGTACGGCTTCTTCGGCTGCGGAGAATATGTGCTGGGGCACCGCAGTATCGGAACACCCAACGATATCATCAATCTGGCCAAAGCCCTGGAAGTGACCCTGCACCAAGGCACCGACCCCATCCGCCGCTGTCCCCATGGGCTCGATCTGGGCGCGCCGGAGGATTTCGATACCTTTGAAAAGCTGATGGACGCCTATCAAAAGCAGGTGGAGTACTTTACGGAAATCGCCGCCCGCCATCAGCGGCTGGTCTACGACACGGTGCGTGAAAACGGCGTGATGCTGATGATGAGCCTGCTGATGGACGACTGCGTGGCGCGGGCGAAGCCGCTTGTTTCCGGCGGGGTACGGTACCTTGCCGGCACCTATGAAACCTATGGCAACACCACGGTGGCCGACAGCCTGACCGCCATCCGCGAAGTGGTGTACGAGAAAAAACTGCTCTCCCTCCGCGAACTGGTGAACATCCTGGACGCGGATTTTGAAGGCCACGAATCGCTGCGCCGCCGGCTGCTGGGCTGCCCGAAATTCGGCAACGACGATCCCGCGGCGGATGAAATGGCGCGCAGGGTGAACACCCACGTCTTCCAGACAACCGCCCGCCAGGCCCAGGCTCAGGGGCTCTCCTCGTATCTGGTGGTCATGATCAATAACGGTGCCAACGTGGATCTGGGCCGATTCACCCTCGCTACGGCGGATGGCCGGCATGCGGGCACCTTTCTGTCCAACGGCAACAATCCCATGGCCGGCATGGACCACAGCGGCTTGCCCGCCATGCTGCGCTCCGTGGCTTCCACACGGATGGACCTGACCGCCGGAACGGCGCAGAACCTGAAGCTGAGCAGGTCGCTGTTCACCAAGCACCCCGATGACGTGGAGGACCTGATCCGGACCGCTTTCGACCTGGGCATCCTGTCCCTGAACATCAGCGTGATGGACCGGGGCGAGATGGAGGACGCCATGATCCATCCCGAATTGCACCAGAACCTGTTTGTGCGCGTGGGCGGTTTCAGCGCGCGCTTTGTCAATCTGGATCCGGGCACCCAGGCGGATATGCTGTCCCGCGCCATGTACTGACAAAACGATACGATGCATTGGAAAACCGCTCTTTGGAAACAAAAAGCGGTTTCCGGCACCCCCTTTCCGGGAAAGCCGCGGGGATCATCTTCGGCATCGCTTGATTTCCGGATATTTGTTTGTTTTTCATCAGAACGCGGAATGGGACAGAACGCTATGAACGGAATCATCGGCGATATCATATCCATGTCTGTCAACGACGGACCGGGCATCCGGACCAGCGTGTACCTGAAGGGATGCCCGCTGCGCTGCGCCTGGTGCCACAATCCCGAAATGCAGCGGCCGCATCCCCAGGCGATGGTGCTTCCCTCCCGATGTACGCACTGCGGGTCCTGCCAGATCTGCCCATCCGGCGCCCGGGGAAAGGCGGGGGCGTATGATTCCTCCCGCTGCACCGGCTGCGGGCTGTGTGTGTCCGTCTGTTCCGCGGAGGCGTGCAGAGTCATCGGCACAGAGATGAGCGCCGGGGACGTGCTGCGCCGCGTGCTTCCGGACAAACCCTTTTTCCGCCGGCGCGGCGGCGTCACCATCAGCGGTGGAGAGCCCCTGTTCCAGGCGGATTTTGTGCTGGAGCTGGCCGGCCTCTTAAATGAAAACGGCATCGGCGTCATGCTGGAAACGTGCGGCTGCGCGCCGTGGGAAGCCATCGAGCCGCTGCTCCCGCTGATCGACTGTTTTCTGTACGACTGGAAAATCACCGATCCCGAAGCCCATCGCAGATGGACCGGCACGGACAACCGTTTGATCCGCAAAAACCTGAAAACGCTTCACGGCCGCGGCGCGAATATCGTGCTTCGCTGCCCCGTGATCCCCGGCGTGAACGATACGCCCTCCCATTTCGAGGGGATCGCCCGGCTGCTCGGGGATCTGCCCGGCATCCGGCGGGTGGATCTGCTGCCCTATCACGCGCTGGGCAATGACAAGCGGACGCAGCTGGGCCTTGCGCGGGACGGCTTTCATTCCCCTTCCGAGGAAACCGTGCTTTCGTGGCACCGGCAGCTTTCCGCTCTGTGCCCGGTGCCGGTTTTTCTTTGATGATGACTAAATCGCGGCAGCGGCCCGCAAAGGAAGCGTATGCGCATGATGATTGACATCCCTGAATTTGCCTGCGGCGACGAAACGTTGGAGCGCGCCTTTCGCCTGGCGCTGGGGGCGTTTGCCATCAATACCAGGCGTGTTTCCTCCGGTTTGCTTACGGAGCCCCAGGCCTGCCTCATGGCCGGGCTGGATTACCCCTCCCCCTGGACACGGGACGCCGCCGTCAACGTGTATTTCGCCGCCGCCCTGCTGGACCCATGTCTTGCCCGGAACACACTTTTGTCCGTACTGGAAGCGCGCCGCGGAGAGACCGTGATCGGCGGACAGTACTGGGACCGGATCATCTGGGCGCTGGGCGCGGAACGCCTTTGGAAAACCACCGGGGACGCCTCCTTCGCCCGTCTTGCCTACGACGCGATCCGCCGGACGATGGACGTCTGCCTCCGGGAAGAATACGATGCTTCCGACGGGCTGTTCCGCGGCCCCGCCGTATACGGGGACGGCGTTTCCGCTTACCCCCTCCGTTACCGGAATGCATCCCTGTGTTCTTCCATCCTGCGCTGGAGCGCCGAGCATCCGGATTTGCGCGTACCCGTCGGCGGCGGCATCCCCATGAAAGCGCTGTCCACAAACTGCGTGTACGAGCACGCTTTCCGCGTGCTGGCCCGCCTGGCGGAAGCTCTGGGCGAGGATCCCGTCCGTTTTTCCGCGCAGGCGGACAAAATAAAGGAGGCCGTCAACCGCGCATTCTGGAATCCGGATACCGGACTGTATGACTACCTTGCGGGGGAATGTGACGCTCAGGAAAGCCTGGGGCTCGCCTTCGCCGTCCTGTTCGGTATCGCGGACAAAGACCGGGCGCGTTCCGTTTTTGATCACGCGCATCTGACGGACCACGGCGTTCCCTGCGTGTGGCCGCCTTTTCCGCCTTATAACGCCTCCGGTTACGGACGGCACTGCGGCACCGTCTGGCCGCATATTCAGGGCTTCTGGGCGCTGGCGGCGCTCAGGGCCGGACGGGGCGATCTGTTTTCCCGGGAGATTTCCGCCCTTGCCGGCCATGCCGCACGGGACGGACAGTTCGCCGAAATCTACCACCCGGAGGACGGCCGCATCTACGGCGGAATCCAGGAGGGCGGGGGGGAATACCTGGAATGGCGCTCCTGCGCCTGGCAGACCTGGAGCGCGACGGCGCTGCTGGCCATGGTGTTTTACGGCGTTTTCGGTCTGGATGAGGAAGGAACTCCCGGGCAGGCGTTCCTGCCGGGAAACGCTGCTTTCGGAACGCTGACCGGCCTCAAGGTCCGCGGCAGGGAACTGCGTCTGAGCGTCGGAAAACGATAATCGGAGTTAAAAGAATAATACTATGAAAATACTGGGTATTGACCTGGGCGGCTCCAGGGTAAAGCTGGCGATCGTGGACGACGGTCGCGTACTGGAATTGAACGTGTTTCCCATCCGAAGCGACATGCCGACGCGGGCAGCGCTGGACTCGATCGCGGCGCAGGCCGCCGGCATGGCAGGAATCGCGGAATGCCGCGGCATCGGCTTTGCGTATCCCGGTATCGTGGATATGCAAAATCAGCGGGTGCTGTGTATCAACGATAAGTATACAGACGCGGCGGAGACCGATTTCGCGGGCTGGGCAAAGGAACGCTTTGGACTGGAACTTAAGCTGATCAACGACGCCGCGGCAGCGCTCTGCGGGGAAATGGATTACGGCGCGGGGCGCGGCTGCGACAGCGCGGCGCTGATGATGGTGGGCACAGGCATCGGCACCGCCGCTTATTCCCGGGGACGATTGCTTACGGGAAAGCATGGCGCCATGGGGATTATGGGCGGGCACATCGCCATCGCCCACGACCGCCCGCGTCCATGCACCTGCGGCAATGTGGGCTGTCTGGAAGCCTATGCCGGCACCTGGGCGCTGCCGGGCCTCGCCCGGGAGCATCCGGGCTTTGACCGCAGTGTGCTGAAAAAATCGGAACGCATCGATTACCGCGCGCTGACGGAGGGCCGGGAAGCGGGCGACAAAGTGTGCAGGGACGTGTTTCAAAGCGCACTGAACGCCCTGTGCACAGGCGCGGCCAATCTGGTGAACGCCTATGATCCGGAGCTGCTGATCCTCGGCGGCGGCGCGTCGCGCATCCGCGAAATGCGATCGGCTATCCAGGCGCATCTGGATCGGTACTGCTGGGGCCGCGTGCGCGTCGCCGCTGCGGATAACCCGGAGGCGTCCGTGGCACTGGGCCTGTCCGGCCTGTTTGAAAAGAGAGAAAAAAGAGGGAAAAATGCGTTTTCAGAGCAATTATGATTTGTTTCCGAGGATCCATGTGGAAACGGACAAAACGGCATACGCCCGGGCAGGCTGGGACGCCGTCGGGCGGGAGCTGATGGACGCGGTCCGATCCCGGGGCGCGGAAAAAACGGTGCTGTGCGTGGATTGCTACCACGGTGTATGGGAACAGGAAACGCTGGCGCGGCTCCAGGCCCTGCTTCGGCCCGCCTCAGTATTCCGTGCCGGCGACGCGCAGATCAGCCGGGAAAAAGCGCTGGAAATGCTGCGCTGCAATATTACGGACGACCGGGTATTCGGGGTGATGTCCCATCATCGGCTGGCGGATTTTTTTGTGCCCGAAAAAACGGACGCCATGCGCCAGGCCATCGATGAGGCCCGGGGCCTTGTGCTGGTGTTCGGCGTAGGCGCCGCGTACCTTTGCCGGCCCGACATCCTGGTTTACGCGGACATGGCGCGGTGGGAGATCCAATTGCGCTTCCGCTCCGGCCGGCTGGCCAACTGGCTGGACGATAATTACCGGGAAGATGTTCTGCGGAAATACAAGCGCGCTTTTTTCATCGACTGGCGGGTGCTGGACCGGCACAAACGGGAATTGTTTTCCCGCGCCGATTATGTGCTGGACACCAACGACGAAACCTGTCCCAAACTGATGACGGGCGGCGCTTTCAGGCGCGGCCTGGACACCGCGGTGACGCGGCCATTCCGGCTGAAGCCCTACTTCGATCCGGGGGTCTGGGGCGGCCAGTGGATGAAAGAAAAGTTTGGCCTGCCGGACGCGAAAAATTATGCCTGGAGCTTTGACTGCGTGCCCGAAGAAAACAGCCTGCTGCTGGAAGTGGGCGGCATCGTGCTGGAAATCCCGGCCATCGACCTGGTGTTTTATCATCCGAAGGAATTGCTGGGCGATAAAACCCACGCCCGCTTCGGGGCGGAGTTTCCCATCCGGTTTGACCTGCTGGATACCATGGAGGGCGGCAATCTGAGCCTGCAGGTACATCCGCTGACCGAATACATTCAGGACCGCTTCGGCATGCACTATACCCAGGACGAAAGCTATTATCTTTTGGACGCGGGGGAAAACGCCCGCGTATATCTGGGCTGTAAAACCGGCACGGACCGGGAAACGCTGCGCCGCGCGCTGGAAGAAAGCCAGACCACGGGCCATTTTGACGCGGAGCGATTCGTCAACGCCATTCCGGCCCGCAGGCACGACCATTTCCTGATTCCCGGCGGCACCATCCATTGCTCCGGCAGGGACTGCATGGTGCTGGAGATCAGCGCCACTCCCTACATCTTTACCTTCAAGCTGTGGGACTGGGAGCGGCTGGGCCTGGACGGCAGGCCGCGTCCCATCCACATCGAACATGGAATGAACAGCGTGCAGCTGGACAGGGATACAGATTGGGTGATGAACAATCTGGTAAACCGTGTGGAAACGATCGGCAGCGATGACCATGTGACCGAGGAGCGCACCGGGCTCCACGAGCGGGAATTCATCGAAACGAGGCGGCACTGGTTTGACGCGCCGGTCACCCATCACACCCGGGACAACCTGAACGTACTGAATCTGGTGGAAGGCCGGGAAGCCCTGGTAGAGAGTCCCACGGGCGCCTTTGTCCCCTTCCGTGTGCATTACGCCGAAACGTTTATCGTGCCCGCGGCGGTTGGGGCCTACACGATCCGGCCCCTCCGGTATGGCGAAAGTCCAGGAATGGCTACCATCAAAGCGTTCGTGCGCGTTTGACGTTTAAGATTTATCTTGCCTTCTGACGGCTTTATGTCAGGCATCGCGGTCGCTTAAAATGAACGGAGGAACACGGGGCCGGGAAACAAGCGTTCGTTCCATCCCGGCCCGGTGCTGCCAAAGGAAAAAAAGAACTGGCGTATACAAGTTGGGTCCGGAGCGCTCCGACCCGCGTCGCAAAGAAGATGGTCGGCGTCAACGACCTGGCCATGACGCGGATCCGGCAGATTCTGGTTATGTTCGCGAAGGCGCTGGATGACGCGAAGGCGAACAGACAAACGGGCGAAGGCAGGACGCGGTATGATATGCCTGCAGATGGTTCCCGGCTGTCCAACGAATACGCATATCCGTCATCCTTTGAGTACATGAAATCCTTCAAAGAACAGCCGGAAGACCTGCCGGACAAGGATGCAAAGGAACTCCCCGGCAATGATGCGCCTCTTATCGGAGAAACGCCGGAAATACTGAGAGATATCGGGCTGCCTGCTCTGCCTTTGACCATAATTCAAACCCATGCTTTGTATTCCATTGCGGACACTTATCGTGGAAGCGGAAGTGGGAATAAATGATCACTTGATTGTCATGGAACAATATCCAACCACGGCATTGATACAGATGGCGATGTGAAAGAAAGCGCTGAATCAGCAAGGAGCCATTGGGGCGGAGAGCCCGCTCCATTGGTGTCCGGACGTCACTTTCCGTGAAGACGCGTCCCGAATGAGGGCTGATCATACCGCGGAGAGCTTCGCCGCTGTCAGGCATATCGTACTGAACGTCCTCAGGTCCATGAATGATAAGATGTCTGTTGCCCGAAGGCGCCGACATTGCGCCTATGATGACGGCTGCCTCGAAAAAGTGATGAGGTCCGTTCATGCGTAAGCCGCGGAAGGACGAATCGTTTCCGCCTTGCCGCCAAAGCTGAAAACAAAACAATCCCACCCGAAAAAGGGCGGGATTGTTGACGTCTGCGGCTCAGTTCCGGTCACTCTTCTTCGGTATCCTGCAGCACGCTCACCGTATCAATGCCCAGGATGTTGATTACCAGTTTGACTTCCGTCTCCAGGGAGTTCAGTCTGGAACCGGCCTGTTCGATCCTTGCGCGTTCTTCGGACCTCTCTCCGGTGAATCCGTCGGTCAGGAAGGAGAAAATACCCTTCACGTCCGCCAGGATTTCAGCGGCGGCGTCTTCAAACTCCGATATCTCCTCAGAACCGGCAATATCGGCAAGCCCCGGGATTTCGTACGCTTCGCCGACCTTTGCGGCAATCGCGGGACGCAGCAGCCGCCATATCACCCGGTATACATTTTCTGCCGTTTCCAGATAAAGCGGACGCGCCTCGGGCGAAATCCGTCCGAACGCGTCGGCCGCGGGACCGGCCGCGCGGTTATCCGTCAGGGGCAGACCGGCTTCAAATTTTTCGCCTTCCGGGCCGAATTGTACGGCGGCGGCATTCCAGGCTTCTTTCGCCCGGTCAAAAACGGCCAGCCGGTCCGCGCCGATGCCGGCCTTTTCGGAGCGGAAGCACAGGTCGGCCCGGCGAATCACTTCATCCACCAGCTGCACTGCCGCGTTGGCGGATTCCGTCTCCGAAACCGGGATCTCCCCGTACGCGTAAACCATCAGATCCGAAAGATACTGCCCGAGCGTTGCCACGTAGGTAAAGGCAATATCCGTCTCTCCCTGCAGCATCGCCTCTTCGTAGGCTTTATTCGAAGCCTCGTCTATCCGCTCCTCCGTCATTTCTTCTTCGCAGGGCGCGGCGGAGACGGCGCCTGTCAGCATACACAGCGTCAGCGCAAGGATAATCATCCTGCAAATTCCCGTTTTTCAGAATGCCATTTTCGTTCATCCTTTCTGTTTGTAATTTTCCGGTCCGCGGTCACGGCCGTTCCGCCTGTCCGTCCGGCAGGACAAAGGGAACCGCCGCTGTCCGTTTACGTGCTTTCGGTTTTCCGCCCGTCATGTCGTCATGGGGCAGCTCCTTTACTTCACCTTTACCAGGAATGCGTCGTCCAGTACGCCCCATGCGCCGGCCCCGTCGCACCGGACGTATACGCCCACGGTCACCGAATCGCCGGCTTTGACGGGAAAGGGCGGGATCGCGGCCGTATCCCATTGGAGGAATTGCGTGATGCGCATGGGCGTTTTGCCGACGATTTTCCCGTTTACGGCCGCGTAGGCAAAAATATCCGTGTCTCCCGCGTCGCCGCCCATGATGGAAATGGAAAACTGATAATTGCCGGCGGGAAGGCCATCCGCTTTTTGTTCAAGCCTGAAAAACACACCGTTGACGCGCGGGCTCCAGAAATGCGCCTGGCAGACGCCCGACAGGGCATTGGCGGCATTTGACTGGACGTTCAGTTCCTGTGAAGCGCTGATATCCAGAAAAGTCCATCCTGCTTCTCCCTGTTCAAAGCCCGGGTTGGTCAGGTAATTCCTGCCGGCTTTCTTCGGGTCGACCGTTTTCTGATGTCCGGAGCCCGCCGGATCCGGTATCGCGGTTGGCTTTGACGTGGGTCCGGAAACAGGCTGACGCGCGGAAATATATTCCGGGAATCCGGTAAACACACGCCCGTCCAGGACCTTTCCGAAACGGGTCAGGGTGTCGGCAGCGGCCTGTGAATAAAAGGCCTGATCGAAGGGCCCTTCGAGCCTTTGATACCGATCGTTCCATAAAGCGGCGGAGACTTTTTTATAAAAACCTTTGCCGTATGTTTCTTCAAGATAAAGCATAAAGGTGCGTCCGAACAGATGCGGATCGATGACGCTGATTGCGGCGACAGCCCGCGGACCTTTCCGGAATTCTCCCACGATCCCAAGGTCGGCCGCGCCGAGCGGCTCAAAACGCTGAGGAGCGTCGCCGAGCCGCTGCATCACTTTATACGCGAAGAAATCCGCAAAGCCCTCCGAAAACCACGGGAGGAAGGGATTCGCCAGCGAGGCGGACTGCACCAGATGGCCGATTTCATGCGCGTACAGCCATGGACCGTAATCGCCGGGCTCGGTAAATGCGTACGCGAAAATAGTATTCCAGAAACCGATTCGTTCTTTCATCGGAACGGGATGAGAAATGGCTCCGATGTACGCTTCATCCATTTCCTTATCCAGCAGCACCATCAGGACAGGATCCATATCAGCGGCTGCCGGCGCGAGGAATTCTTCCCCGGCTACGGAAAAAGCGGTCCGGAAAACCAGGTCGACGGAATCATAAAACCCTTTGGCGGGGCGAAAATCCCGAAAAGCCCATACCTGATAATTATCGCCGCGCAGAGCGAGGAACAGCGGACGGACGTGGTAATGATCCCGCTGATACGCGGCCCGGCCGGATGCGCTCATCTGAACCAAAACAGGTTTGTCGGATACAAAGGAATAAAGATCCTGTCTGCTGTTGCCGTTGAGATAGGCGTATTCTCCCTCAAGGTTCCCGAGAATGGAATGATTTCTGTGAACCCCCTCGTCGCCGAGGGATGAATAACAATAGGTGTAAACGTGGGGGTCCGTCAGCATAAACATGCGATACCGTTCTCTGAAGCGTGAAGACGCGGCGGTGACATATTTCGGGTCAAAGGGGCGGTCCAACCCGGAAGCGTCCGCGGAGATTTTTAAATAAGGAACAGGCAGGAAATATCCGCAGACCTCGCCGGAGGAAATTACCGTGCATCCGGACGCGCCGGGAAATGAAAACTCAATCACGCCCCGGCCCGCGGCGTCGGGGGCGGAGGACCCCAGCGGCCGCAATACGACCTGCTCCGCGGAATAAATAACGCCATAGACGCCGGTGTGCTCCGGATAGGCCTTAAACACATTCGTCATATCGACCGTTACCGGGTTCTGACCCTCGGGAAACAGAAAAACCTGTTCGATGCTGCCGTCGTCGCCTACCTTGACGCGTTCGGCTTCGGAACAGCCGAATAACATCATCAGTATGCAGATGGCAAACAAAAAAACCCATTTTTTCGGCATAACAGTCTTTCCTCTCCTGACAGAAATCACAACGACTGACTTTAAGAGAAAACCGGGGGCCGCACAGGCAACGAGGAAACGGCCCCGCGAGCCCTTCAGACGCAAAAGCTGCAATGGGAAAGGGGGAAGAGCACCCTGATAAAACGAGGGATGCGGGAACCGCTTTTTTGCCTCTAACGCTTCAGCAGATACGTCGCGGCCTCATCTGCCACATGCGTGATCCATGCCAGCGGAAACGCCTGATACGCGTTGCCCGAATCCCGGACCGCGTCGCCGCCCGCCGCCGCGCCCATATGGCAGTTGATCGCGGCGGCTTCATCCGTTTTCAGCTTCATAAACTGCTGAACCAGAAATACTGATTTTGATCCGTGCCCGCCAAAGCAATATTTCTCTTCCACGGTGTAGCAGGGGACTTCCTGCCATTGCCCGTTGATCTTCTGGTTCCGGATGTCCTTTTTGTAGAAGTTCACCTTGCACAGATCATGAAAAAGAGCAGCCACAGCCACGCTTTCCATGGAAAGATCCAGTTCGTATGCTTCTTTTGCCTTCAGAGCCATGCGGTATACGTCCAGCGAATGCTCGCAGAGCCCGCCTTCATACGCGCCGTGGAATTTGGTGCTGGCAGGGGCCGAAAAGAAATCGGATTTCTGCAGCCAAGATAGCAGATCCTCAAGCCCTTCACGCTGAATTTGCTCTCTGCAAAGCGAAAGGTATTCCTGCTTTTGCTGTTTAATATCCGGCATTGACCCACCCCGCTTACCTTTTTTCCTTCCCGACATGAGATGCCGGGAAAGGATATTTCCTGTTTCTGCCGATGATTATACCAGATTAATCGCTTTCTATCAATCCCCGCTTTGGCGGGGTTTTTCGTTTGGTTGTTATAAATGTTGTTATAAATAGAAAGTGATAGCGCGGAACAGAGCGGCACAAAAAAATCAGGGGATACCCTAACTCCCCTGAAAATACCCTAAATAATGTCGAAAATGGGCATAAAAACAGCCCGGAAAGTACACTTCCGGGCATTTGGCGGAGAAGCCGGGATTTGAACCCGGGCTGCCTTTAACAGCACTACTCCCTTAGCAGGGGAGCCCCTTCGGCCACTTGGGTACTTCTCCAAATAGGGCCTGAAAGCATTTGAGGGGAAAAAGCGGAGAGAGAGGGATTCGAACCCCCGGTGCCTTTCAGCATCACTGGTTTTCAAGACCAGCGCCATCAACCGCTCGGCCATCTCTCCGTACCAATGACGGCCTCTTCAAACGCTTGGTTATCATACCATTTTTCCGGCGCACTGTCAAGACGCGGAGCGAAATTTTGTTGGCCGGGAGGGATGGGACGGGAACGGGGCCGCGGCAAAGGGAGCGCGGCCCCGCTTTTTCCGGCATGAAAGAAAAGAACGGGCTGAATAAAGGAGCCCCGGCATTCAGCTTTTGCCGCAGGCGCAGTGATGCGGCTGGACGACGATGGTCCCAAGGGCCTCGGCGAGGCGCTCGGCGTCATCCTCGGTGTTTTCAGGGCCGAATGAAACGCGGATGGTCCCCTTCGCGTATTTTTCGGGCAGATTCTGGGCGCGAATGACGTGGCTGATCTCGGTGGACATGGAATTGCAGGCGGCTCCGGCGGACACCTGGATTCCCATCAGATCCAGCCGGTGGAGGATCATTTCGCCGTCGGCGTCCCGGAAGCTGATGTTGAGGAGGCCGGGAAGATGCTTGTCGTCGCTGTTGATTACGAATTCCAGGCCTCGGCGAAGCAGGCGGTCGATCAGGAGGCCGCGGAGGCGCTCTTTATGGAACATCTCCTCCGCCATGTCCCCGGTACGTTTTTTCAGGGCGGCGGCCATGCCGACGATGGCGGCGGTGTTTTCGGTTCCGGCGCGCAGGCCCATTTCCTGCCCGCCGCCCTCGAGCAGCGGCGGCAGCTTGACGCCGCGGCGGATATACAGGAAGCCTGCGCCCCGCGGACCTCCGAATTTGTGGGCCGAAGCGGTCAAAAGGTCCGCCGGGATGATATTCATATTCAGGGGGATATGCCCGACGGCCTGTACGGCGTCCGTGTGGAAAAAAGCGCCCTCCGCGTGGGCAATCTCCGCCAGTTCGCATACCGGCTGCAGAGTGCCGGTCTCGTTGTTCGCGGTCATTACCGAAACGAGAAGCGTCCGCGTTTTCAGGGCCTGCTTCAGGGTGTCGGGGGAAAGGACGCCCTTGCGGCTTACCGGCAGGCGGACGGATTCAAAACCCTGGGCCTTCAGGGAATCGCATGGCCGGAGTACGGCATGGTGTTCCGTGCCCTGGGTCACAATTCTGCGGGGAGAAGGGCCTGCCATGGCTGCAAGGGCCATACCCTTGACGGCCCAGTTGTCGCCCTCGGTGCCGCCGGAGGTAAATACAATCTCCTCCGGCTGTGCGCCGATGCAGGAGGCGACGGTCTCACGGGCTTCCTTTACGGCCGTCCGCGCGGCGCGGGCGGGGGTATAAAGCGAGGAGGGATTATAAAAGTTTTCGTTCAGGAAAGGCTTCATGGCTTCAAGCGCTTCCGGGCACAGGGGGGACGTGGCGGCGTGATCCAGGTATATCATATCGGGAACCTCTGTCGTTATTTCATGTGGCTGCCGCGTTGGACAGCGGGAATATTATACCCCAGGACGGCGGAATGGGAAACAGAAAAATCGGCAAAAGTAAAAGAAACAAGAAAGAAATAAGCGTGAAGTGCAAAAGTAACTTCCAGAGTGTAAGGGAGGAAAAGAGAACTGGAAGTTAGTCGTACAGGAGAGAAGAAAAAGCGAGGGAAAAGCCGGA
>CADANQ010000008.1 GCA_902789365.1 uncultured Eubacteriales bacterium | reverse complement strand
AAACGTGCTGCCTCGTGCCAGTAACTGAACCGCCGCTTGCGGGACCGCATGAGCGGTGGTGTGGGAGGACGGGGGTTAGCCACCCCCTCCTACCCGATTGTTTTACTTGATACAGGAAAATAAAAAATATTGAACATGCTGGATATTTTGAGTAAAATGACAGTATAATAGACAAGCACAGATCTAAAATAATGACAAAGGAGGAAAATCACGAAATGATTTGGAGAGACAGGATAAGGAGGCCGTTATAGTGAAAGACATTTGCCCTTACTGCGGAAAGCCGAATATTGATAATCGGAATACATGCGCATATTGCGGGGAGGATTTGGCCCGAAATGACAATGATGATAAAGAAGCGATCAACGGTAATGAACAGATGGCTGCTTCTTTGAAACCAGAGACTGAAGTAAAACCAGGCCATAAAGAAAGAACAAGGATACGAGTCAAACCGGTTGTTTTGATCGTTTCCATCACATTACTGGCAGTTGTCGTTATCACATTTTTTGCAGCTCATTCAAAAAGACGACTTTCGTTGCCTTATGAGATTAAGACTGATATGACATCGAAAGAAATCGATTATATTTTGAAAGAAAATGGATATGTATTAATCAGCGGACCAACGCGGGCATATATCCAGTATCCTGATCAATATGGGCTGAATTTACCCTTAATTGCATATATCAGGACATATAAAGATATAATGTTTTGCGGATATCTTGCACAGGTAAAACTAATTGACTACGAGAGTATGAAATCTCAATTCCTTGAATATGTTTACGTTGACGGCAATGGTGATCAGGAACATCCAAGTTCGAAATACCTAAGCATTAAGAATGAACTTGTCATGAAATACGGAGAACCAAACTGGAGAAGAAAAGTTAACAAGCCGTCAGAATGGCAAGTTCATGGAGAAGTGTGGATAGAAGACGGAGTATGGTTGGAAATGTTCTATCATGATGAGGGAAAGTTTTGCGTGCGCTATCGATTTTTTAATTCATCCGATGATCTGTGACGGAGCGGGATCGCTTTTAAAGATCCGGTAAAAATACGGCGGCCGGATAATTACTGTATGAAAGAAGGTACATGGTATGATGAAAAGATTCTGCGGGATTCTGGCTGCTTTTGCGTTGATCATGTCTTTTGCTGCCGCTTCGGGTGAAGAAGTATTTACGCTTCATAACGGTACGACGTTCGGCATGACGATGGATGAAGTGAAAGAAACAGAATTGCGGGCAGGCGTTACCGTCGATGAACCGGACGGCGGCGTTGCCCGTCTTGAATGGAAAGGCAAAATCGCCGGTCAGGAATTTGCCCATCTGACGTACTATTTTGACAATGAGGCTAAATTGCTGGACGAACTGTGGTACTCATTTGATTATATTGCCGGTTATGATACGATTAACACCGGCCTGATAAAAAAATATGGAGAACCGGATTTCACGGAGATCAGCGGTGAGTGTTACGGCTGGTCGGTCGGAAAAGGTTTTTTCAACAAAATACATTCGGTTCAGGTGAATCATACCGAAGAAACCGCGTTTGGAAATTCTGTATATTCGGACGCGGAATATTCGCAATGGCTGATAATGCAATCAGACGGTTCATCGATCCTTATTTCTCATTTTAAATTTGTTATGAACAACGCGAAGAGAAACATCATTAATCGCGAAGAGCATTATGTGATTTATGAATTGCTTGACGCGGAGAAGACAGAGACGATCCTGAATGAAATACAACAAAAGAGCAGTGACCTATGAGAGGTGTGACGGATTCCCGCTGCCTGTACAGGACAGCGGGTTAAGCGCCCGGCTGGCCCGGTTTGTTTTCCTGCCAAACGGGCAGGCAGCGTGCTCCGGCCGGGCTGAAATGGGGCAGGGGCTTCAAGCCATCTTACCCATACAGACGGATAGGGTCCGGAATCATTCGGGTTCCGGACTCTTTATTTTTGCTTTTCTTCTGCCTTTTGAGCAAATAATATGTTGCGTTAATTATACAGATGTGTTATTCTGTTATAGATTTGATTGCAAGGAGGGGTGTGCTTTGGAAGAAAACGAACAGGTAACCATGATCACTCGTTTTGAAGATTCTCCCGAATATCTGCATTTTGAAGCCAGACAGAAGGAAATGATGGAAACTGTCCATGGGGACAATCCATATTTTATACGTCACGACTCCACACTGACCGACGTTTCCCTGATGGAAGGCCAAAAGGTCCTGAATTTTGCTTCCTACAATTATGTGGGAATGTCCGGACGAAAGGAAGTTTCCGAGGCTGCCAAAGCCGCGATTGATCTCTACGGGACCAGCGCCAGCGGAAGCCGGCTCATCGCAGGGGAGAAAACCCTGTATCTTGAACTGGAAAAAGAGATCGCCCGGTGGAAGCATACAGAGGATTGCCTGGTTCTTGTCAGCGGACACGCGACAAACGTCACGTTTGTCGGCAATTTCTGCGGCAAAGGTGACCTGATTCTTTACGACAGCCTGGCGCATAACAGCGTCTGGGAGGGCTGCAGGATATCCTCCGCTGTCTGCCGTCCGTTTCCCCATAACGACCCTGAAAAGCTGGACGAGATTCTGAGCAGAAGGCGTCAAAAGTTCGCCAAGGTCCTGATTGTCATTGAAGGCGCTTACAGCATGGACGGCGATATTGCCAGGGTGCCGGAGTTTGTGGAGCTGAAAAAGAAATACGGCTGCTTCCTGATGGTGGACGAGGCGCATTCCTCCTGCGTCCTGGGCGAGCACGGCGGCGGAGTCGACGAATATTTCGGCCTTGCGCCGGATGATATCGATATCAAGATGGGCACGCTTTCCAAAGGCCTGGGCGCTTGCGGCGGTTATCTTGCGGGAAAAAAGTGCATCATCGAATATATGCGCTATATGTTGCCCGGATTTGTGTTTTCCGTCGGCATTTCTCCGGCCCTGGCGGCCGCAGCGATGGCTTCGCTGAAAGCCCTGCAGTCCGATCCCGCCATTATGAAGAGGCTGCATGACAATATCAGGGTGTTCCGTGAGGAAGCGGAAAAGCGCGGCCTGAACATCTGCCTTGCCGGCGAGACGGCGGTTTTCCCGGTGCTGGTGAAGGACGACGACGCGGCGTATCTTCTCAGCAGCACCATGCGCCACAGGGGAGTCTTTGTTCCTCCCGCGGTGTTCCCGGCGGTTCCCCAGGGACAGGCGCGCCTGAGGTACTGCATTACCAGCGAGCACAACAAGGAAGAGATTGTCAGGGCGCTGGACCTCCTGGTGGATACGGCCAAAGAATTCGGAATTACCCTTCCGGGCAGGGAATAACGGCATTCGCCCGGGACCTTAACAAATAAAGAGAAGCAGCCGGCGGGACATATGCCTCGCCGGCTGTTTTTCCGCAGCGTAGAAAAGGGTTCCCCATGTCATTCTCCGGTCTCCGCGCCGATATATACGATGTCGTCCCTTAAACGGTACAGCGTGGCTCCGCGGGTCTTCTGGCAGAAAGCGTCCACGAACCAGTTGATATCCTTTACGGCGTCGAACTGCACGTAGCCGTATCGGATTCCGTTAACCTTGTCGCCCTTCATATTGGAATCGGTCCAACGGACGGAATCGGTTTCGGGATCGTAGTCCGCGATAAAGATCAGGCTGTGGGCTCCGACCCCGTAATAATAATTGGCGCTCATTTGAAAATAATCCCCGCGCCGTACCTGCATCATGAATTCCCGGGCTTTCTGGCGGTTTTCTTCCCTGGTCAGGGAGGAATCGTATCTGAAAGAGGCGGCAGCGTAAAAGGGATTGCCGTCCGCGGCGGAAATGGCCTTCCATTCAACGCCGTAGGCGTAGGGTCTGCAGTCGTTTTTTGTCTGGTTATCCGGGATCACAAGCTGTGTGTCCGGGAATTCCGCCATGCGGAAATCGTCACGGCTGACCCGGAAAACATACGTGGTAAAGTTCTTGCACACATAGATATCCCCGGCGTACTGAGCCCGCTGGCGGCGGCCGTTCGCCTTGTTATACAGGCTTTCCGCCTCGCCGATGATGCGGTCGATGAACATGTCCTTTCCGGAAACGGATCCGGTCGGCGCATCTTCCGCGGTGATCGGTACGGCGGAGAAAATCAATAGCGCGGCGGCAATCAACAGGACGGCTGTTTTCTTCATTCTTCGATATCCTCCGTTTTATCCTGCAGAGAAGACCAGAACAGGGCCGTATCGACAGCCCGCTTCCAGCCCTTCAGGCATTTGTTTCTTTCTTTTTCCGTCATCTCCGGGGTGTAGGTATCGGCGCTGTGCCACCCCCTGGCCGTGGCCTTGACCGACGGGTAAATCCCCAGGGCAAGGCCGCACATCAGCGCGGCCCCAAGCGCCGTGGTCTCCGCGACGGCCGGCCGCTGGACGACGGTGTTCAGGATGTCCGCCTGGAACTGCATCAGGAATCGGTTGGCGCTCGCTCCGCCGTCGACCCGCAGGATGGGCGTCATGGCGCTGCAGTCGTTTTTCATAACGTTGAAGAGGTCCGCGCTTTGGCAGGCGATGGATTCCAGCACCGCGCGGGCGATATGCGCTTTTCCGGTGCCCCGCGTCACTCCGACCAGGGTTCCGCGTGCATACATATCCCAATAAGGAGCGCCGAGCCCCGCGAAAGCGGGCACCAGATAGACGCCTCCGGTGTCGTGGACGGAAAATGCGAGCCCTTCGGTTTCGTCCGCCCGGCTGATCATTTTCATTTCGTCACGCAGCCACTGGACGGCCGCTCCGCCCATAAACACGCTTCCCTCAAAAGCGTAAGTGGTTTTACCGCCGATGCGCCACGCGGTGGTCGTAAGCAATTTAGAGGAAGAGAGGTGGAAAGCGCTGCCGATGTTCATCAGCATAAAACATCCGGTGCCATAGGTGTTTTTGACCATCCCTTCCTCGAAACAGGCCTGACCGAACAGGGCGGCATGCTGGTCGCCTGCGATGGAGCAAACGGGAATCCGCTCGCCGAGGATGTCCTGATGGAGGTATCCCACCTGATGGACGCTGTCGATGACCCGGGGAAGCATCTGCTGGGGGATATCCAGCATTTTCAGCAGATCATCGTCCCAGTCCTGCTTTTCGATGTCATACAGCATGGTGCGGGAGGCGTTGGTGGCGTCGGTTACATGAGGATGCCCTTCGACCAGGTTCCAGCAAAGGAAGCTGTCGACCGTGCCGAAGCAAATCTCACCGTTTTTTGCTCTGTCCCGCAGGGAAAGGTGATCAAGAAGCCAGGCGAGCTTGGTTCCGGAAAAATAAGCGTCGGGCAGCAGACCGGTTTTGCGGCGGATCATCTCCCCGCAGCCGTCTCTGATAAGACGGTCGACAATGTCGGCGGTTCGACGGCATTGCCAGACGATGGCATGATGAAGGGGCAGGCCGGTATTCCGGTCCCAGATCAGGGTGGTTTCACGCTGATTTGTGATGCCTATGCCGGCGATCTCTTTCGGGTCGATCTGCGCTTTGCGTACACACGCGCGCATGGCCTCGATCTGGGTATGCAGGATATCCGCGGGATCATGTTCCACCCACCCGGGACGGGGATAGTGCTGCGGGAACTCGAAAGCGCAGGAAGAGATTACGTATCCCTCGAAAGTGAAAAGAATGGCTCTGGAGCTTGTCGTCCCCTGATCAAGCGCCATCAGGTACCTTTGGTTCATTGATGCCCTCCAAAATGCACATACCGGCCCCGGGGGGACCGGTATGCGGGCTGATTATTTGATCGTGAAGCAGTACATCTTGGGGTTTTTGGAGCATGTCCCGATCACAAGCATATCGTTGTAGACCGCGGGGCTTGCTTCGATGGCTCCGTCCACCTGCGCGGTGGAATTCAGATACCCGGTCAGGCCGTCGAGAATGTAGATTTTGCCGTCCCCGTCGCAGGCGATGATCCAGCCGTTCCCCGCCTGGTTGTATACGGCGACGGGGGAGGATACCGATTCTCCCATGGAAAACTCCCAGGCAACCTGACCGTTTTCCTTGCTGAGTGCCACCAGCCTGGAACCGCCTTCGGTAACTTTGTTGACGGTAAAGAACACCAGACCGTTCAGGTCGTTCTGGCCGATGACGGGGCTGGCCTTGCAGCCGGAGGTCTCGCTGGTGTTGTCCTTGACGCAGGAGATTTCGTATTTCCAGACCTGTTCGCCGGTCAAAGCGTTGATCCTGCGAATGGTTACGGGAGCGCCTTTGGCCATCCGCTGATAAGCCGTGTTGCCGGTATACAGGGAAAGATCATTTCCGTTGAGATCCAGCGCCATCGCGGCGTCCGTGTTGTCGCCGGCGTCGAAAGCCCATACGGTGCGCATGAAGTCCGTGTCCACGCACCGGATGATACCGTAGCCGTCGGCCACATAGACATAGGTATTGTACATGGCGATCGCGCTCTCTACGGTGGTGCGGGCTTCCTTTTCGTTCTTTGCAAGGCTGCTCTGGTAAATAATCCCGGCATTGATCGAAAGGGAGGGGGTCACCGTCTCCGTGTCCGCTTCCCTCTGGTATTTGAAGTCAGTGTTCAGATCGACTGTATACAGAAGGCCGTTTTCACCTGCCACGACCATCGCGTCCCGTCCCTGGGTATAGATAAACAGGGAGCAGGAATCAAAAGCGCCGTTGGAGGAGTACTGTTTTTGATTGTCGGATGACCGGCCGTTAATGAAGAGCAATTGAGAACTGTCAAGAAGATTGTAGACATAATAGCCGATGGAGCCGGTTTTGGAAGGAAGCCTTGAAATGGCCTGGCCGAAGGAGATCATCGGCCTTCCCGTGGTGTCGACGGAAACGCTTCCGCGCAACGGGTAGCCGATGTTGATCGGATCCCTGGAGGCTTCGCCCGTCAACAGATTGATAAAATAAATCTTTCCGTCCTGAGCGCTGAAGATGACTTCGCGCATTGCCGTTTCTTCTTTGCTGGCCTGGGTCAGGTTCATCATTTTACGGATTTCCCTGGTCCACTTGATGATGGCAGGCTGATTGTTCCATCCCACGCCGTAGAGCGTACCGGAATCTTCGGTGCGCAGAGAACCCAGCGAAAATTCCCACCTGGGCTCAAGCCGTCCTTCGGTTACGTCCGCCGTGCCGAACGCGCCGTTTCTGCGGAAATTATCTCCCCGGAAGGTGTAAACGCCGGTTCCCGGGACGAAATAAGAATACTGGTCGGCGTCCTGAACAATGATCGGTTTTTCCCTGGTGTAATTATTCTGCACCTTGGCGCCGGAATAGACCCGTTCAGTCAGTTTCAGGTCCGTGGCGGCATGGCCGGCGGCCGCTGAGGCGGGCATCGGCGTTGCGGACGGGGTGGGCGTCGGTTCGGGGGTGGGAGTGGGTGTCGGGGCGTCTGTGGGAACCGGCGTGGGCTCCTGGGTGGGGACGGCGGCGGCAGGCACGCCGGAAGGAAGAACGGCAGCCGCTTCGGCAGTCGGGGCGTCGGTCGCGGGAACGGCGGTCGGCGCTTCCGTCGGGCTTTCGGTGGGGGCGGGCGATTCCGTGATTTTTGCCGTTCCGGCGTAGGCGCCGTCCGTTACCGCCGGGGCCTGGGTGGGCAGGGGAGTATAGGTCGGAACGGGAGACGCGGTGGGTTCGGTCACGGAAACGGAAACAAATTTATCCGAATCCGTCCAGCTGCCGGAAGCCGTTCCTGCCGAAGCGTAAACATTTCCGTTGAAAGGCGTCGGGAATTCGGCGCTGATGTTCCAGACAATCGATGTCTGATCGCTTGAATCGATCCGGGAAGTTGAGTAAATAACGTTTTTGTCCGCGTCGACGATCCGGACGCTGACCGCGGAAAGATCCGTGACCATCCTGAAGGAGAACGGATCGTTTGTAACGCCGTCCGCGGAAACCGAGCTGAAATCGAAGATCCTGACCGACGCTTCAACAGGCGCAGTATCGCCGCGACCGAAAATCCGGCGCAGACCGGAATAAACGGGATTCACCTTGAACGCGTACAAGGCGCCGATGAGAAGAACGACTGCAAGGAAGATCAGTATAAGGGGAAGAATAAGCTTTCCGCCGGGTATGCGCGAAGGGGAACGGCCTTCATCTTCCGTTTCGTCGTAATAATCGTCGTTCGCGCGGCGGCCGGCCGTTTGCTGATCGGCGCGGGAGGCGTTTGAGTAACGGTCGCTGCGGCGATGCCGGGACGGTTCGCCGGAAGAGCCTTCTACCGGGTACGCGTCCTCATATCTGCCTTCGGGAATATTAGGTTTAATGGATTGATCAGATGTCCTTTCGGAATATCTGCGATTATTGGGGCGGTAATCACTCAATGCTGGAGCCTCCTTACACCTAAAAAAATACCCGGGGGAATTATACCAAATTAAAGGAAGAAAGACAAGTAAAAAGGTTGCCTGCCGAATTTATCGTCAGCCGCAGGGGGTGATAATAAAAATCAAAAAAAGGGTTGCTTTTTTAAAAAACTGTGCTATACTATAGAAGCTGTCGCAAGACAGTATGCGCCCTTAGCTCAGCTGGATAGAGTGTTTGACTACGAATCAAAAGGTCGTGAGTTCGAATCTCGCAGGGCGCGCCAGTCCGGAGACCGCAGCCGCGGTTTCCGGTATTTCTTTTTATTATTCTTTACAAACACATGATGATTTAGTACAATAAAAATTGGTATGTTTTCTATTTTGAAGGAGGATCCCATGGAACAGCTCGAATTGCTCTGGAATTATCAACAGGCGGATTCCGCGGCGGACAGACTGGAAAAGGAGATTAAACGTTCTCCCACGCGTCAGAAGCTGATCAAATACCGCGACGGCCTTCTGGAACAGCAGACGGCCTTTAAGCGGGTCGACGGCGAGGTGGCGGCCATGGGCGACCGTCTTGACGCGCTGAAGGACGCCGTGGCGCTGACCGAAGAGCAGCTGAAAAACCTCATCGCGAAAATTGAGAGCAGCGAGGATTCCCTGGAGCAGGTAACCGCATATATCTCGGAAGTCAAGCGTCTTCAGGGCAATCTGACCGCATATGAGCAGGAGACGCGCAGAATCCGCAAGGACGCTGCGGACCGCGAGCGCATCCAGCACGAAATCAAGGTTCGCTATGCCAAATATAAAGCGGAATTCGACAAACTGAAGCAGGCTTACGATGTGGAATACAAGGAAAAATCGGCCCAGCTGGAGGAGATGAGAAAGGCAGCGGAGGAAAAGACCGCCGGGATCAGCAAGGAAATGCTGGACAGGTACCGCGCGATCAAGCTGCATTCGGTGCCGCCCCTGGCCAGACTCAACGGCAGCCAGTGCGGCGGATGCAATATGAGCCTTCCCAGCGCCGTGACCCGCGCCATCAAGGCGGGCGAACTGATCGAATGCGAGACCTGCGGCCGGCTCCTGCTTCCGGGGGTATAAGGCTGCCGGCGGGCCTCATATAACGCAAGAGCGTCAGAAAAGAGTGATCGTCGATGGGCTCCCGGTCCGCAAAAACCGTTCTGCAAATCCTGGCGGTTTCTCTGATCTCAGGGATTCTGGCGCTTTTTGCGTGCTATACGATCGTAAAGAACGTGTCGGCCCGACAAACGGATGTGTACCCGTCCTTCACAGACGACGGCATACAGCCGCTTGTCCGGTCCGAGGTGTTTCCTCACGGACCGATCGATCCGAACACCGCTTCTGTCCGGGAATTGATGCAGATTCCGGGGATCGGCCAGAAAACCGCCGAAGCGATCGTTGAAGAAAGGGAACAAAACGGTCTGTTTCTTTTTCCGGAGGATCTGTTGGCCGTCAAAGGGATCGGACCTAAAAAACTGGAGTCTTTTCTTCCGTATTTTGATTTTTCCGAATGATATTTCGCCGGAGAACTGTCTGAGCGCCGGCGCGGAAACGTGAGGTATCGATCATGCCCGAGGGCACAAGAAAAGTCGTGGACATATTTACGGACGGCGCCTGTTCCGGAAATCCGGGGCCCGGGGGATGGGCGGCGATCCTTCGGTTCGGCGTACATGAAAAAGAGATTTCCGGCAGCATGCCGAAGACCACAAACAACCGTATGGAGGTTTTTGCGCTGATCAGCGCCCTGGGACTGCTGAAAATGCCATGCGATGTGAACGTGTATTCCGATTCCGCGTACCTTGTGAACGCGTTTAACGAGCGCTGGATCGATCACTGGCAAAAAAACGGCTGGAAAACGAAGGACGGCAAACAGGTCGAGAATCAGGACTACTGGAAGCTTTTGCTGCTGGTGATCAAAAAAAAGGACCTGCGGCTTCGCTTTTTCAAAGTGAAGGGCCACAGCGATCATCCTGAGAACAATCGCTGCGACGAGCTGGCACGCAATGAGATCAAGGCGTTTTTAAAAATCAATCCGGACCTGGGAGACGCGGAGCATTTTTCTCTGGTCCGGAGCGACGCGGCGGAAAACTGATTTTGTCCGGACAGCCCGTTTTCACAGGAAAACGGGTTTTTCTGTCCGAAGGACGCTTTTTTCCGAAAGAAACAGAATGTGGGGGATATAGTATAAACTATTCGCAAAAGAAAACTTTTACGAATAAATAGGGGTATCCGGAGGTCAATATGCCGTCTGTCAACACGTATCATGCCCAGCGGGACGTAAAAAATACGGTTCAGCTGCGAAAGCTTTTAAAGGAACTGCCCGTTGTCTGCGCTTCTTTTTTTCATTCCGTCGCGCAGACGACAAGCACGCTGACCCGACTTGCGTACGCTTACGATTTTAAGCTTTTTTTCAATTACCTTTGCAGCGAATCCCCCAAATTCGCCGACAGGATCCCGGCGACCGTCACGGAAACAGACCTCGGTCTGATTGACGGGCACGACATCGAAGAATACCAGGATTACCTGATGCAGTATATCCGGCAGACCGACAACGGCGAGGAACTGATGCAAAACCACGAAAACGGGATCATGCGGAAAATGTCCTCCATCCGCTCCCTTTTTGATTATCTGTACCGCAGTCACGTTGTAACAGCCAATGTAACGGCGCTTGTCCCGCTTCCGAAGCTTCATTCCAAACCCATTCTGCGTCTGGACGCCGAGGAAATGAAGCGGATGCTGGAAACTGCTTCCACCGGCGACGGTCTGACCGACCGGCAGATCAAATTCCGAAAATTTACCGGCGCCAGGGATTACGCCATCATTATGCTGTTTCTCGGCACCGGGATCCGTGTGAGCGAATGCGTCGGCATCGACATAACGGATATTGATTTCAGGGAGAACGCCTTTGCGGTGACCAGAAAAGGCGGAAATCGTGTGATTTTGTACTTCCCCGACGAGGTGGCCGAGGCCCTGAAGGCATATGTTGAGGAAAGAAGCCGGATTGAGGCTCTCCCGGGCCATGAAAACGCGCTTTTCCTGTCCTTGCAGCGCAGGAGGATCACCCAGCGCGCCGTTGAAAACATGGTAAAAAAATACGCGGCCGTGGCGGCCCCGTTAAAGGACCGCCTCAGTCCGCATAAACTACGTTCGACATTCGGAACCAACCTGTATCTTGAAACCGGGGACATTTATCTGGTCGCGGATGTTCTGGGCCACAGCGACGTGAACACCACCAGGAAACATTATGCCGACATGACGGATTCCCGGCGCCGCGAAGCGGCGAAGCATGTAAGGCTGCCAAAGCCGGAATCCGATCCAAAATAAATTATTAAGATAATAACCCGGGCTTTGGCGGCGGCGTTACTGTTTGACGCCGCCCAGTTTGCCGCCCGCTTTCGGCCCCAGGGTCACCCCTTTCAGGATATCCGAGGAATAGGCGTAGCTGGACCGGTCCTTGTCCGCCTTGGCCCGCATGGCTGCGTCGACCATACAGTCGATCAGGCTCGTATAATCCAGGTCGGTTTCCTTCCACAGATAGAAGGAAAGCGAGCCGGGAATGGTGTTGATCTCGGTAATATAATGCCGCCCGCTTGCCCTGTCCAGCATATAATCGATACGGACGACCCCCTTGCAGTCCATGGCTTTAAAGATCTGTACGGAAAGCTCCTGCAGTTCCCTGGTCAGTTCATCGCCGATCGGGGCCGGAATGATCCTTTTCAGGCTGGCCATTCCCTTGGACGCACCCTGCTGAAGATACTTTTCCTTGAATCCGAGAAAGGATTCGCCGCCGGCGTTGGGCATTTCAATGACGCTTGCCCGCACCCGGTCGTCATATCCGAGAACCGAACAGTTCACCTCAGCGGGTTTGTCGAGCCCTTTCTCGATCAGCACCCTGCGGTCGTAGGAAAGGGCCAGTTCCATCGCTTCGATCAGTTCTTCCGCGTCATCGGCCCGGCTGACCCCGATGGAGGATCCCAGACAGGCCGGCTTGACAAAAACAGGCCATCCGATTTTTTCCGTTTCGTCAAGGATCGGGCCGCGGTCTTTCTCCCACTGCGAACGGGTCACGCCGAATCCCGGAAGCACGGGAAATCCGCAGCCCCGGAAAAAAGCCTTCATCGCTATTTTGTCCATCCCGATGGCGCTTCCGCAGATTCCGGTGGAAGCGTACGGCAGGTTTGCGATTTCCAGGATCCCCTGGACCGAACCGTCTTCCCCATGCAGTCCGTGAAAAACCGGAATGACGCAGTCGATCCGCGCGACAATCTCTTCCCGGATATGTCCCGTGACATCGTCGGCGCGCCTGTAATGTACCAGGGCGCCGGAACCTGCCGTCAGGTCCAGCTGCACTTTTTTGATTTTTTTGTTCCAGGGATCAAAGGGCGTATAGGTCCGCATGTCCAGCAGCGCGTCGCCGGTATACCAGACCCCTTTCTGGCTGATATAAACGGGCACCAGATCGTATTTTTCCCTGTTCACATGCTGCATCAGCTGAACCGCGCTGATGATGGAGACCTCGTGCTCGCTTGAGCGGCTGCCATACAGCACGGCAAGGCAGATCTTTTTCATCGTACGCTCCTCAACCTTCATTGTAATGATCGGGCAGATCATTTTCGTAAAGAATGACGTCCCCTTTTTGTCCGGCGGCAGCGAGCATACGCGAGGCCTCGTTCAGACTGTCGCAGACGTGGATGCGCGCTGAATCAAATCCGCTGTCAAGCAGCGCTCTTTGGATCGGCTGCGTATGCTTCCGCCCGATCAGATATGCCTCGTCCGCACAGGACGCCATCCGGTGGCCGAATTCATAATTATACCTGTCCTCATCCTCCCCCAGCTCCACCATGCCCGGTGTAACGACAATCTTCCTGCCGTCAAACGCCGAAAGCACCTCCAGGGCCTGAGAGGCTCCGCTGGGATTGGAATTGAAAGCGTCGTCGATGACGGTGATTCCGTCGTTCCGGCTGACCAATTGCAGGCGGTGCTCCACCGGTTCCAGACGACCGATGCCGCGGACGATCATCTCCGGGCTCAGCCCCAGATAAAGGGCGCAGGCGGCGGCGAGCAGGATATTGTTGATGCTGTATTTTCCGAGAAGACGCGTGGTGCAGTGAACCGTCTGCCTGTAACCTATATGCAGATCGAAGGAACTGCCCTCCGGAGACAATTTGATCCCGTCGGCCCACAGATCGTCTCCTGCTTTTCCCACGATGGCCTTCGGCTTGTCAGTGGCGGCATACAATTCCGACACCATGCCGCCGTCGTCGCAGAAAACGGCGTAACCGCTGCGGGGAATCGCGCGGATCAGGTCGTATTTGGTGTTTTTAATGTTTTCCAGGGTTTTAAAGGTGTCAAGATGCTGGGGACCGATGGAAGTCAGAATGCCGATGGTCGGTTTGACCAGTCTGCACAGGTCACGAATGTCTCTTGTGTGGCGGGCGCCCATTTCTCCGATGAATACCTGGCAGGAAGGATCCAGCCTTTCACGAATGATCCGGGTCAGGCCCATGGGCGTGTTGAAGCTCCCCGGCGTCACGAGGACGTTGTATTTCTCCTCGAGAATGGTTTTGAGAATAAACTTGACGGAAGTCTTCCCGTAGCTGCCGGTGATGCCTATGCGGATCAGGTTATCGTCCGCCATCAGCCTGCGTCCGGCATCCCGGAGAAAACGGCCGTTGATTACCTTTTCCGCCGGCAGAACAATCAGGCCCGCGAGGGCGACAACAAACGGCGCGGAAAGGATCATGACCGGCGCCGGCAGAAATCCCAGCCATGAAGGCATGGCGAAGAACCAGAGCGCGGTGCCTGCGGAGATTCCGGCCCAGCACAGAAGGCAGGCCGCATACAGGCGTTTGATCCTGTCAGTGCGCGCAAAAGGTTTTTTCTGCGGGCCGTGCAGCGCTTTCGCGAACCTGCCCATCTGGAAAGCCGTCCATAATATGGCGGCCGAACCCGCGGCGCGATAAAGCGCCATCCAGACGGGCGCGGCGGAGGACAAAAGGCGCGCGGGGAAAAACAGGACGGCCGAGGCGATGGCATACAGGCCAAGGGGATGCCATATTCTTTTCCACTGCCTTTTCAGGGTCCTGAAATATCCTTTGAACTGGTAGCTTTCCAGCTGGAAATAATGCATTGGTCCGCCCGATAACCACATCAGGATTCCAGCCGCGCAGCAGAGGACCATCACAAAAAGCGTGATCCGATCAAACAAGGATGTCAAAGCCGGTAATCTCCTTTAATTGTAATAAATCAGGACTTCAGAAAAGATTCCGCAATGATCGTAAACCGCGACCATTGATGGAGATAGGCGAAGTGATCGTCGTTATCAAACACCACAAGACCGGCGTCGGGGATTTCCTTCTCCATCGTTTCCCCCATCCAGAGCGGCGTTTCCTGATCGTTTCTTCCCCAGACAAGCAATACCGGGCACCGGATCATGCCAAGGCAGGGCCTGAGGTCCTCTGAGATGATTCTGACGAAGGTCTCCCTCATTCCGGGATCCAGCGCGTTGTAATCCGCCGAACCGTAACGCGTCCTCAGGTCGTCCAGCATGACGGCGGAATACTGCTTCAGCAGCGGCAGGCGGCCGATGCGGATCAGACGCTCTTTTTTTGTCCGATACTCCCGTTCCCGTTTTTCCTGTTCCGGGGTTTTCGGTTTTTTCAGGCCGGCGCAGCCGGTAAGGATCATTTTGTCGACCTTTTCCGGATGCATGGACGCAAGCTTCAGGGCGATCCTGCCTCCGAAGGAATGGGCAATGACGCTGCAGCGGTCGAATCCCGCGCTTTCCATGATCCTGAGAACGCAATCCTTATATTCGTCTACGCCCCAGGGCTCGCCGGGCTGTCCTGTCATTCCGTGACCCGGGAGATCGGGGATCAGTACCCGGTATTCCCCGGACAGTTTTTCGGCGATTTCGCGAAAATGCACGGATGAGCATCCCCATCCGTGGAGCATCAGGATATTTTTATCCCCGCTTCCGAGAAATTCACATTTGATCTGTAGTCCGTTGACATCCACGATCATGCAGATGGTATCCTTCCTGAAATAAGACGGGCAGACTTCATTCCCTCTTATTTGATGATAAGCGCGGCGGAAATTACGCAGGGCGCGATTATTTTCCTTTCGGCATCCAAAGATATCGGCATTTGGCGGTGGAGCCGCTGACGATATACCTGTATGCCTGGGGCACCGGCGTCGTCCTTTCCAAAGTACAGCCCAGGGCTTCGCAGGTTTTTCTTGAGGCGAGGTTGTCCGGATCGTTGGTGATGACAAGGCTGCGAATGCGCATCCCCGCCAGGAACGGTTCCAGCAGCCTGCAGGCTCTCAGGGCAAAATGGTCTCCCCGGTACATTTCTTCCACTCTGTATCCGACGTGACCCAGATAGTAAAGCTCCGGGCTTTCTCCCAGGCGGATGCTGATATAACCCGCATATCTGCGGGATCCCGCCGGATGGATATCAAAGGCATAACAATCAACAATGCCGCATTTTTCATCCGTTTCGTCCCGCGAAGACGCCGACAGGTCGATAATCCCATCGCTGTACATGGTCCTGCGGCCGAACAGATGAAAAAATGCGGGCATTGTCAGGTTACCTGCCTTTGGCTTATTTGCCGGTCACCAGGGCCAGTGTATCCCTCGCGATGGCAATTTCCTCATTGGTGGGGATCACAAGGATCTTGACCTTGCTGTCGTCCGTGGAGATGATTCTCTCCTCGCCGCGCACCGCGTTCTTCTCCGGATCGATCCTGCAGCCGAGGAAGTCCATGCCGTCCATAATCATTTCACGAAGCTGGGCGTTGTTTTCGCCGATTCCGGCGGTGAACACGATCGCGTCTACGCCTCCCATGGCCGCGGCATAGGCGCCGATGTATTTCTTGACGCCGTAAACCAGCATGTCGACCGCGACTTTGGCGCGTTCGTTGCCCTCGTCCGCGGCCTTCATTACGTCGCGCATATCGCTGGAAACGCCGCTGATGCCCAGCAGACCGCTCTTTTTATTGCAGATTTCGAGCATTTCATCGACGGAGATATGGTCGTTGTCACACACAAACTGGACCACGGCGGGGTCCATGGCGCCGGAGCGGGTGCCCATGATAACGCCCTCCAGAGGCGTGATGCCCATGGAAGTGTCGACGCAGTGGCCGTGATAAACGGCGCAGATGGAGGAACCGTTCCCCAGATGGCAGGTGATCAGGCGGAGTTCTTCGGGCTTTTTCCCGAGGAATTCGGCGGTCCTGGCGCTGACATAGCGGTGACTGGTGCCGTGGAAGCCATAGCGGCGGACCTTCAGGCGGTTGAAGTAATCCATGGGCAGACCGTACAGGTACGCTTTGGGGGGCATGGTCTGGTGGAACGCCGTGTCGAACACCGCGACCATCGGGGTGTTGGGCATCACTTCCTGGCAGGCTCGGATGCCCATCAGGTTTGCGGGGTTATGAAGCGGTCCCAGAGGGATGTTTTCCTTGATGGCTTCGATCACGTTGTCATCGATGATCACCGATTTGGTGAACTTCATTCCGCCGTGCAGCACGCGGTGTCCGACGGCGCCGATCTCATCCATGCTGCCGACAACGCCGTGCTCCTTGTCTGTCAGGGCGCTCAGCATCAGCTTGCAGGCTTCGACGTGGTCCTTCAGGGGCCGGCTGATCTCGTATTTCTCGCCTTTGGCTTTCTGCTCCAGGCGGCTGCCGGCGATGCCGATCCTTTCGACGAGGCCCTTGGCCAGGGTGCTTTCGTCGTCCATGTCGATCAGCTGATACTTAAGGGAGGAAGAACCGGCGTTGACGATCAGGATTTTCATAGCGGATATATCTCCTTTTTCATTATTTTTGACAAAGCGGGTATTTATTCGGTCCAGCGGAAAGTGTCGGAGAGCATGACAACGCCCTCCCGGCCGACGGATACGATGCCATTTTCGGCATAGCCGTTCTTTACGGTGCCGTCCGGCAGCGTCAGGACGACTTTCCCGGGACGGATCGTGGTCATCAGGGGCACGTGCCCCTTCAGTACGGTCATATCTCCCCCATGCGCCCGGAAAAGCAGTTTTTCGGTTTCGCCTTCAAAAACCGTTCCGTCAGGGGTGGAAACGTTCAGGCGGTAGGTGCTCATTTTCCGCTCCTCCCGGCGCGCGCCACCGCTTCGTCGATGGTGCCGACAAAGAGGAACGCGGACTCCGGAATATCGTCATGGCGGCCCTCGCAGATTTCCTTAAACCCGCGGATGGTTTCCTTAATGGGCACATAGGTCCCCGCATACCCCGTGAACTTTTCGGAAACGTGGAAAGGCTGCGAAAGGAAACGCTGGATTTTACGGGCGCGCTGCACCAATAATTTGTCCTCATCGGAAAGCTCGTCCATGCCCATGATGGCGATGATGTCCATCAGCTCCTGATACCGCTGAAGAATGCGCTGCACTTCCCGGGCCACGTCGTAATGCTCCTGGCCGAGGATTTCCGGCATAAGGATCCTGGATGTGGAATTGAGGGGATCCACCGCGGGATAGATGCCCTGGGACGCGATGGCCCGGTCAAGGACGGTCGTCGCGTCCAGGTGGGCGAAGGTGGTTGCGGGAGCGGGGTCGGTCAGGTCGTCGGCCGGGACATACACGGCCTGGATCGATGTGATGGAACCCCTTTTGGTGGAGGTGATCCTTTCCTGAAGGGTGCCCATTTCCTCCGCCAGGGTGGGCTGATAGCCCACGGCCGACGGCATGCGCCCGAGCAGCGCGCTTACTTCCGAACCCGCCTGGGTAAAACGGAAGATGTTGTCGATAAAAAGGAGCACGTCCTGGTTTTCCCGGTCCCTGAAATATTCGGCCATGGTCAGCCCGGACAAACCGACGCGCATGCGGGCTCCCGGCGGCTCGTTCATCTGGCCGTAAACCAGGGCCGTGTTGTTGATGACGCCGGATTCCTTCATTTCATTATACAGGTCGTTGCCTTCGCGGGTCCTCTCTCCGACGCCCGTAAAGACGCTCAGGCCGCCGTGTTCCTTGGCGATGTTGTGGATCAGCTCCATGATGAGAACCGTCTTCCCCACGCCGGCGCCGCCGAAAAGACCGATCTTGCCTCCCTTGGCGTAGGGGCAGATGAGGTCGACGACCTTGATGCCCGTCTCCAGAATCTCTGCGGAGGTGGACAGTTCGTCGAATGCCGGGGCGGGACGGTGGATATTCCAGCGTTCACATTCCGGGACGGGGCCGGCCTCGTCGACCGCGTCCCCCAGCACGTTGAAGATTCTTCCCAGCGTTGCGCGGCCCACGGGAACAGAAATCCCTTTTCCGGTATCCGTTACCGGGGTGTCCCTCCTCAGACCGTCGGTGGACGACATGGCGATGCAGCGGACCGTATGATCGCCGATGTGCTGCTCCACTTCCACCGTCAGCGTCCGTGAGCCGATGGGCATGGTCAGAGCGTTCTGGATGGCAGGCAGATCGCCCGATTCAAAAGCGACGTCCACCACAGGTCCCATGACCTGCACCACTCTGCCCGATGATTTGATCGACATGCAGAAATCACACCCCTTTTAACTGCCGCTGCCGGCAACAATCTCGGTAATTTCCTGAGTAATCGCTCCCTGGCGGGCACGATTGTACTTGATTTTCAGATCATCGATCATCTGTCTTGCGTTCTTCCCCGCCGAATCCATGGCCATCCGCCGGGCCGCCACCTCGGAAGCGAAGCTTTCCCGCACCGACGCCATGATCATGCCGGTTACGTATTCCGGCACCAGGGAGGACATGACATAAGCCTCGTCGGGTTCAAACAGGATGTCCTTTCCGGAATGAGCCTCGCTTTTGTCAAGAGGAAGGATCCAGCGGACGGACGCTTCCTGCTGCATCATGGAGACGTATCGGGTATAGAGGATCCCGAACCGCCCGAAAGCTCCTTCAAGAAAATCCACGCAGAGCTTTTCGGCGATCTTTCGCGCGTCCGAAGTCGAAAAGGCTTCGGCGCCGTACAGGACTTCGCCGCCATAGCGTTCAAAGGCCCGTTTTCCGACGGGAATAATCTTCGCGTCGGGGTATTCCCTGGCCAGACGGTAGATGTTCGCGTTGTAGCCGCCGGCCATGCCCCGGTCGCCGGCGATAACCATAAGGCGGATCTCGTCCGAGGCGCCGCTCCTCAGATAAGGGCTTTTTTCACAGGCGGGACACGCCGACAGGACAGCCATCGCTTCCGCAGCTGCACGCGCATATTCATTGCTTCCCGACATCCTCTCCGAGGCCTTTTTGATTTTTGAGGCCGCGACCAATTCCATCGCGTGCGTCAGGTGCAGCGTGGAATTGACGCTTCTGATGCGGTTGCGCAGTTGTTTCGTGTCAGGCATGGTTTTTACCTCTTCATCCCGGCAACGGCTTCTTTCAGGGCCGCGATGTCCTCATCCTCAAAATAACCCTGTTCTATCCTCTCCAGAAGCGGCGTATAGCGTTCCTCAAGATAGACGTAAAGCTGTTTTTCCCATTCCTGTACCTTGTTGACCGGGACATCGTTCAGGTATCCTTCGGTTACGGCATAAATCACCGCCACCTGACAGCCGGGACGGACGGGGTGCTGGCGCGGCTGCTTGAGGACCTCCACGATGCGCTCGCCCAGGGCCAGACGGGCTTTGGTATCCTCGTCCAGATCGCTCCCGAACTGGGCGAAGGCCTTCAGTTCACGGTACTGGGAATACAAAAGCTTCAGCGGACCGGAGACCTTTTTCATTCCCTTCAGCTGGGCGCTGCCGCCGACGCGGCTTACGGAGATGCCCGGGTTGATCGCCGGTATGATTCCGGAATGGAAAAGCTCGGTCTCGAGGAAGATCTGGCCGTCCGTGATGGAGATGACGTTGGTGGGAATATAGGCGGAAACGTCGCCGGCCTGGGTCTCGATCAGGGGCAGGGCGGTAATCGACCCGCCGCCGTATTCTTTTGATACGCAGGCGGCGCGTTCCAGAAGCCTGGAATGAAGATAGAAGACGTCTCCGGGAAACGCCTCGCGTCCCGGCGGGCGCCTGATCAGCAGGGAAAGTGCCCGGTACGCGACCGCGTGCTTGGACAGGTCGTCGTAAATAATCAGCACGTCCCGTCCCTTGGCCCTGAAATACTCCGCCATGGCGCATCCGGAATAGGGCGCCACATACTGAAGCGGCGAGGATTCGGAGGCGGAGGCGCACACCACGGTGGTATAGGACATGGCGTCGTTCATTTCCAGCTCGCGGACCAACTGGGCGACGGAGGATTTCTTCTGACCGATGGCCACATAGATGCAGATGACGTCCGAGGTGCGCTGGTTCAGGATGGTATCGATGACGATTTCCGTCTTGCCGGTCTGCCGGTCGCCGATAATCAGTTCGCGCTGCCCGCGGCCGATGGGAATCATGCTGTCGATGGCCTTGATCCCCGTCTGCATCGGAACATGCACGGGTTCCCTCTCGATAATCCCGGGGGCTTCGGATTCGATGGGCCTCTCCTCGAGGGCATCAACGGGGCCCTTGCCGTCGATGGGATGTCCGAGGGCGTCCACCACACGGCCGAGGAGCGCTTCCCCGACGGGCACGGAGAGCACCTTCCCGGTCCTGCGGACCCCGGTCCCCTCGTGAATGCCGTCGCCTACGGTCAATACGGCGACGGAGACGGTATCCGTCTCAAGGTTCTGAGCGAGACCCGTGGATCCGTCGTCAAATTCGAGCAGCTCGCCCGCCATGCATTCCCTGAGACCGTATACGCTGGCGATTCCGTCGCCGACCAGCACAACGGTGCCGGTCTCCCTCATTTCGAGACGCGACGAATAATTGCGAATCTGTTCTTTGATGATGCTGCTCAGTTCCTGCGCGCTTGCGCTCATCCGCCAATCACTTCCTTTACCTGACGCAGTTTCGTGCGGACACTTCCGTCGATCACCTTGCCGTCGATTTCCACCACGACTCCGCCGAGCAGCGAAGGATCCTCCGCGTAAGTTATCACGACACTGTGCCCGGTCAGTTTTTCAAGCTTTTTCCGAAGCCTGTCCTTTTCCGGCGGGCTCAGGGGGACGGCGCTTCGCACCTCCGCGGCGGACACCCGGTTCATCTGGTCCAGCAGCGCGGCGTACTCGGCGGTGATTCTGCCGAATTCCATGATATATCCTTTTCCCGACAGAATCCGGATCGCGGACAGAATCTCCTCGGGAACGGCATTCCCGAAGGCTTTCTCCGCAAGGCGCGCCTTCTCCCCCGCCGGGATGGCGGGCGTGTTCAGAAGCTCCTGATATTCGGGGTTTTCCTCAAACAGCTTCTGGACCGTTTTAAGGGCCGAACCGAAAGAAGCTTCCCTTCCGCTTTCCCTGGCGAGCGCAAACAAAGCCGCGGCATACTCCTTACTGATTTTGTTCAACGCTATCCCCCAGTTCCTCGATGAACTCATCGATCATCGCCCTGTGGTCCGCCTCGCGGACCTCGCGGCCGATCATCCTGGACGCCAGCGCCGTGGAGAGTCCGGCCAGCTCGGAACGGATTCCTTCCTCGGCCTTGCGTCTTTCGAGCCGGGCGGCTTCCTCCGCCTGCCTGACAATCACTTCGGCTTTGTCCCGGGCGTCCTTCATCATCGCGTCGCCTGCGCTCCTGGCGTTTTCCGAAGCGGAACGGAGAAGCTCGTCGGCTTCCATGCCGGCGGCGTCCATCCGGGCCTGCCAGGCTTTTTTGCTTTCCTCGGCGTCCGCCTTGGCTTTTTCGGCCCGGGCGTACCGGTCGTCAATCTCCTGCTGCCGTTGGTCCAGGACCTTCTGCACCGGTTTGAAAAGGAAATGCCTGACAATCCTGTACAGGATGTACAGATTGACCAGCGATATCAGGATATTCCATATATTGACGGAAATAATATCCAGTGACTGCATTCTGACCCCTCCGGTTACGGACCGATCGGTTTATTTGATGGCATCCCTCAGAACGCCGGCAAAGCTGGAGGGAGCCACGAAGATCAGAAGGATGGCGATGACCAGCGCGTAAAGACCTGTTGTTTCGGCAATGGCGCAGCCCATGATCATGGTGGATGTTACCTGCCCTTTCGCCTCTGGCTGACGTCCGATCGCTTCGCAGGCCTTGGCCACGGCGTTGCCTTCGCCGATGCCCGGGCCGATACCGGCGATCATGGCGATTCCGGCGCCCAGAGCGCAGCAGCCCAGGATGATTCCCAACGCAAGTTCCATATTGTTTACCTCCATTATTCAAACAGTCTCACGGACTGCTTTTTTCGCGGAATGTTTGCCGTCGGCCTTTCGCCTCTGGTATTCTTCCATCGGGAATCCGCCGGACACGTACAGCATGGTCAGCATGGCGAAGATGAAGGCCTGAAGACAGCCGCTGAACACGTCGAAATAAATGGACAGGACCGCGGGGATGCCCACCCTGAGGAACGGGATATCCCCGAGCACCCCGGGCAGCCAGCCCAGAAGCATACGGGAAAGGGAAGTCAGGGCCGAGGAAACCAGCACAGAGATGACTGCGCCGCTCATGACGTTCCCGTAGTGCCTGAAAGCCATGGATATCGGCGTGGCAAGCTCGCTGATGATATTCATCGGCAGCATCACCGGAATCGGTTCGCAGAAGGATTTCATGTAAAGCAGCGGACCGCAGCGGCATTTGGCCGCGGTGATCAGGGCAAACACCAATATGGCCCAGCCGGCGACAACGTTCAGGTCGGAGGTCGGCGCGAACAGCCCCAAAAGACTCAGGAGGCTTGAAAACAGCGAGATGGCCATAATCGCGCCGATAAAGGGGGTATATCCCGCGAAAAAGCCGCCCATGTTTTCGTTGACGAGCTTTTTGCACATGGTAACGCACCATTCGGCGAGATGCTGGCGCTTTGTATCCGCCCTGACCTTAAGGCCGTGAGTCATATACAGGCAAAGACCCCAGACGGAGAGAATTACCATCCACGAATTGGTCTGGGCTTCCGTAAGCGGCATGTCCATCAGGGGCATCGGGACGGTGAAATAAATCTGCGCGCCGGCGATCTGGACGCCGTCTCCGGAAACGCTGAAGCAAACCTTCAGCGCCATCGCCGCCACAAGCGGAAGGATCATCATGCACAGATACAGGAAATCCACCGCCCTGAAACGCAGGCTGCGGGCATTCAAGGCGCGTCACCTCCGTTTTCGATCGTTTCGATATCCGGCAGGGAAGTTCCCTTGTTTCCGGATCCGGGCTTCCTGATCTCCGGGTCAAACAGCGCGCGGAGACGGACCCCGATCTTCTGGAAGAACAGCGGCAGGATCGCCGCAAGCTTATTGAACGCGGGGACGGCAAACGCGATCACAAGAATGACCGCCAGCATCATCAGACGTCCCTGCTGGCTGATGCGGATGATGTTTTTCGCGGTTTTTTCATCGCTTGAAACCGCTTTCTGCACGCCGAGCCCCAGCAGGAAAAAGTCGGCGACCGCGCCCGCAAAGCCCAGAAGACTGCCCCAGAGCACGGCAAGGTTCCACCGGGAGACGATCAGGAAAACCGCGTGCATGGCGAGAGTCAGGATGAATGTGAAGGCGGCCGTACGCCCGGTTTCTTTCAGAACTGTCCGATCGGCCTTCATTTCGTCCCTCCTCCCGCAATCCCGCCGGCTGACGGCCGGATAATAGTATGATTTTAGCGGTTAACAGATGAAAAAGCAAGGAGAATTTGCCCGCTTCGGGTTATTTGGTGCCGAACAGCCTGTCCCCCGCGTCGCCGAGGCCGGGGACGATATAGCCGTGTTCATTCAGCTTTTCGTCTTTGGCGGCCACGTAAATATCCACGTCGGGATGCTCGGCCTGGACCCTGGCGATCCCTTCGGGCGCGGCGATCAGGTTGACGAGGCGGATGTTGTTGCAGCCGCGCTTTTTGATAAAGCTGATGGCCGCGCAGGCGCTGCCGCCGGTGGCCAGCATGGGATCAAGGACGATCAGCTCCCTGTGGACCGCGTCCTCGGGCAGTTTGCAGTAATATTCCACGGGCTCAAGGGTCGCGGGGTCGCGGTAAAGACCGATGTGCCCCACCTTGGCGTTGGGGATCAGCTGGAGGATGCCGTCCACCATGCCCAGCCCGGCGCGCAGGATGGGGATGATGCCGATCGGCTTTCCCGCGAGAACCCGGGTCTTTGTCCTGCAGATCGGGGTCTCCACTTCGATGGTCTGCGTGGATAAATCCCGGGTGACCTCATACACCATCAGCATGGATATCTCGTCCAGAAGCTCCCTGAATTCCTTGCAGCCCGTATCCTTGTTCCGCATGATGCTCAGTTTGTGCTGGATCAGAGGATGATCGAAGACGTGAACCTTGCCCATAAAGCGCTGTCCTCCTTTTTCTTAACCGAAAAATTGACGATTCAACCGAATTATTATAATATATTTTCGTGTCCATTACAACGATAAAATCCCGACTCTCTCCCGGAGAGAAAGGAAATTCGTTAAAGCCGGGATAAAAAACAGCTGCGGAAGCGCGGCGCCGTCCCGACCGGGAAGGAAAGTGAGAGACAATGATAGCGATCATCTGCAACCCCGTAAGCGGCAGTGCGGAAAAAACAAGGCGCGTCTGCGAGGAAGCCGGCAGGATCCTTTCGCAGAGGGGCCTTGAGCATCAGGTCATATATTCCGACGGCCCGGGGCGCGCGTCCGCTCTGGCCGCGGAAGCCGTCGGGAACGGCTGCGATACGGTCATCGCCATGGGCGGCGACGGCACGGTGTCGGAGATTGCCGGAACGCTTGCCGGCAAGGAAGCGGCCATGGCGATCATCCCGACAGGGACCGGGAACGATTACTGCAAAACGCTGAAGATCCCCCCTGACCCGATGAAGGCGCTGGATGTATTCCTGAATGAACCCGCCCGCGCCACCGACGCGGGAGTGATCAACGGCAGGGTTTTCGTCAACGAGATCGGCACCGGCTTCGACGTCGACGTGCTGCGCAGAAGCGAGGGCTTAAGAAAACATATGAACGGGCTGCTTCCGTATTTTCTGGGCGTCCTTTCGGCGCTGATTCATTACCGGACCTATCGGGTCACCCTGAAAACAGACTGCGGTACGGAAAGCGAAGAAGAGCTGACGGTCTTTTCCGTGGCGCTCGGCAAGATTATCGGCGGCGGCATCCCGATTGCTCCGAAAGCCATTCCATACGACGGTCTGTTTGATGTTTCGGGAGTCCGCAGAATAAAGAAGCTGAAGCTCCCCGGCAGGCTTCTGGGACTGATGAAGGGAAAGATTCTTGATTTTCCCGAAACCTTCAGTCTTCAGGCAAATAGCGTTGTTTTTTCATCGCCGGGTATGTTTGTCAACGTTGACGGCGAGATTCTTGAAATGGAGAAAGCGGAGGTAAGCATCCTGCCTGGCGCGCTGAGGATCCATCGTCCCGCGGGAGACGGCGAAGCCTGAATTCCGGCGCCTGTTCGCATTTGTTTTTCGCCGTTTCCGTTCGGAAGACATCCCGCCGGCAGGAGAAACGCGGCAGAAAGGATTTTTAGTCCATGAGAAAGAAACGTCTGACGGGTCCCGCTGTTTTTCTGTCTGTGCTGATCTTTATTCTGACAGCCGTATTTCCCGTTTGCTCCGGCGCGGCCGGAAAGACCGCGGATAATGTCATCCGCGTGCTCCTGACAAGGCTGAAGCTGACGGACCGGCTGGATATTTCGCTTGACGGCAGCTATACGCTGAACGGATTGTCCTTCCAGCGAGGGAGCCGGCTTGTCGTTTCCTCGTCGTCCGGACGCATTGTTGTTTATTATGAGGGGATGGCGCTGGACTGCGGCAATTCGCTCCTGCTGGTGCGCCACAGCCTCCCGGCGGAGGCTACCGGTCTTGAAAACGGCCTCCGGCTGAACGGGGAGTATTATCTCCACCCCGGGGATCTGTCGGTGACGCTGAAGGACGGGCTTCTGCGAGCCGTCCTGCACTCCCCCGTCGAAGAATATCTTTGGGGCGTGGTCCCCTATGAAATGAGCGACGCTTATCCCATCGAAGCCCTGAAGGTCCAGGCCATCTGTTCCCGCACCTATGCCATGCACAAAAAAGCCGCCTCCGACGGCGACTATGACGTGGTCGACAATACCAACGACCAGGCATATTACGGGATCCAGCCGCAGAACACCCGATCCCTGGAGGCAATACGCGCCACGGAGGGAATCTGCGGATATGACAGAAGCGGGAAACTTTTGCAATGCTACTACAGCGCCAGCAACGGCGGGCAGACCGAATGCGCTTCCCACGTCTGGGGCGGCAGCGACCAGGAGTATCTTCCCGTTAAGCCGGATCCCTATGATCTGGCGAATCCGGCGGGAACGGTGAGATCCTTCCGCGTCGGCAAAACAGCGTCCCTTGGGTTCGGCGCTCTGGAAACCGTGCTTACCGACGCCGTCAGGGAATCCTTCGGGCCTGACAGCACCGGCATCGTGGCGGAGAACATGGTCATCCTTTCCTGCGTGCCGGCGGATCCCATGTATCCGGACTCCATGATTTCAAAAGCACTCCTTTTCCGAGTCCTTGTCGCCTATGAGGGATCGACAGGCGAAGACGGCGAGGAGGAAGTGTATTTTGACGTCGAAGCGCCTGCGGTCACTGCCAGGGCCACCCGTACGGTCGACGTAAGGATTCCGGTTTTCCCCACGGTGGAATCCCTTGGCCAACTGGATATCAATATGGGGTCAAACAATGAGATTGTCACGGTCAGGGAAACCGGGGACGCGTTCTGGATCGAAGCGCGCCGCTTCGGGCACGGCGTCGGCATGAGCCAGAGGGGGGCCCAATGGATGGCCCTGGAGTACGGGATGTCCTGTGAAGACATCATGGCTTTCTATTATCCCGGCGCGTCCTTCCGCAAAGCTTCTTATGCCGGGTATGTCCTTCCTTCGCCTGTCGGCGCGGTATTCCTTGCGACGCCGGGTCCGGCCGCAACGCCTACGCCGAGGCCTACGCTGATGCCTGTTGAAAAAACCTCCGCCCGGGCCCTGTATATGGCCGCGGTTACCAATATCGGCGAAAACTCGTATCTTAATCTCAGGTCCGCCCCGTCGATGAACGCGCCTGTCCTCAGGCAGCTGTATTACGGGCAGGCGCTGTGCGTCCTGGAGGAAACCGGGGACGGATGGCTTCACGTATGTACGGATGACGCTGAGGGCTATGTTTCCGCCGCTTTCGTGGAGGCTGCGGGAACGCGGTAACGCAATCCTCCGGCAACGAAGCGGCCGGCTGGTTACACGATCAGGTCCGCGGTTTCCGCCGGACACAGCCCGGAGATATCCCCCGGCGCCATTTCTACCTGGGCCCCGATCTTTCCCGCGCTGAAAAAGATCGTGCCGAAAGACATGGCCGACCGGTGGATTACGGTGCGGAACTGTTTTTTCATCCCGATCGGCGAGCATCCGCCGTGGACATATCCCGTAAGCGGAAGGAGTTCCTTCTGAGGCAGCATGGATACGCTTTTCTCCCCGACTGCCGACGCGGCCTTTTTCAGGTCCAGTTCTTCCGCGACCGGGATCATGAATACATAGTTTTTCCGGGAGGCGCCGACGGTCACGAGGGTCTTGAACACCTTTGCGGGATCCTCGCCCAGGACGGCGGCAACCTCCGTTCCGCTTACCGCGCCGGAGTAAAAATGCGGCTTATAGCCGATTCTGTTCCTGTCCAGCAGGCGCATGACGTTGGTTTTTTCCATAATCTATCTCCTGTTCGGAAAGCGGGTCCGTACCCGTTGATTTTTTCCTACAAAATAAGTATACTGTAGCTGTTACTTGAGATTTCGGAGGTTTCTGATGAGAAAGTACTTGCTGACGGTTTTAACGGCAGGGTTCATTCTTTTGATCGCGGCGTCCGCGCAGGCCGAAACGAGAATGATCGGTTCTGTGTCCGGCGGGTCGCTGAAGCTGCGCTCCACCACCTCGACGTCCGCCGACAACGTCGTCGGCTCCTATTCCTCCGGCACCCAGGTGAATATTCTTTCGCAATCCGGAAGCTGGTACTTCGTGGAGGTCAACGGCCAGTTCGGCTACATGATGTCAAAATACATCAAGGTATCCACGGAGTACGAACATGTGGGCTGGGGCATTGTAGAGGAAGAAAACGTCGTCATCAACGTGTTTACATCTCCGGATACTTCCTCAAAGGTGATGTATAAATGCCTGTGCGGCGCCAGGTTTGAGATCGTAGGGCATGAAAACGGCTGGTACAAGGTGCGCAGCGGGCATGATTTCGGCTATATCCTCGATAAATATCTCGTGCCGACGGATTATGCTTATGAGGCCATTACCAGTCTTCTGTCGGGCGATACCGTGTTTACTCTTTCCCCTTCCGGAATCAAAACAAGTCTCCATGAAACCGGCAGCCAGAAGAGCATGAGTTCCTCAGGGGGCAACCTTTCCTGTACGATCCGCTATCCCGTATACACCCTCGGGCGAATCGACGCGGCGCTGTCCAGGTACGTTCATCAGATGATCGACATCGTGACCGCGGACCACACCGAATACCATCCGGAGACCGCCGCCACGCTGGAGATCTCATACAGCTCCGTCAGACTGGACGAAGGCTGCACCACGGTCATCCTGGTGGGAAAATACGCGGTTTCGGGGGTAGAGCCAATGCCGTTTATCAGGGCTTTTACGCTGGATACCTCAGGCGACCGCGTCCTGACCCCCGATGATTATATGGCGGACAGGAGCCGGATCACTTTTCAGGCCAACGCCAAATACCGCCGGATATTCAATCAGGTCTCGGGCGGATACGAGGCGCCGGAGGATCTGGTGTGGGCGGAGCACTGCGCTCTGGACACCGAAGGCGTCACGTTTTATCTTATGCCCGGCGAAGCGCTTCCCCTGGAAGCCGGATGTCAGTGCGTCACCCTGAAATACAGCCAGTGCGCCGATTATCTGTCCGTAAATCTTCAGGCCGTCGAAAACGGCAGACGGAAGATCGACCCTACCAGGCCGATGATCGCTCTCACCTTTGACGACGGCCCCAGCGAGGAAACCTACCGTATCCTTGACGTGCTGGAGGAATACGGCGGCAGGGCGACGTTCTGCGTGGTGGGAAGCCGCCTTACGGGCTATTCCAACGTGCTGATCTATACCGCCGCCCAGGAAAACGAGATTGCCTGCCATACCTGGGACCATAAGAAACTGACCGAGCTGAACACGAACCAGATGCGTTCGCAGATTACCCGCGTCAACGAGCTGGTTTTTGAAATGACCGGGCAGCAGGTCAGGGTCCTCAGGTGCCCCTACGGTTCCTTCAACAGCACGCTGCGCAGGGTCTGCGCCGATCTGGGGATGGTGATCGCTTCATGGCAGACGGATACGCTGGACTGGTCGACCCGCAACACCAAAAAAACCTACAGGTCCCTGGTGAACAATGCCGAAAACGGGAATATTTTCCTGATGCACGACCTGTATCCGACCACCGCCGAAGCGGTCATCCAGGCCATTCCCGTGCTGGTGGGCGGAGGGTATCAATTGGTCACCGTGTCTGAACTGCTCTCCTTCCATAAGGAAGGAATCATACCGGGAACGGTCTATATGCACCTGGATCCGGCGAACATCGTCGTCAGGTAATCTGTCTGCTCATTTCCCGGGACCTGTCGATGCATTTTTGCACCGCGTCCATCACATTCCCTTCAAAACCGGACATATCCAGCGCGCAGACAGCCTCGATGGTTGTTCCTCCGGGAGAGCAAACGTCGTCCCTCAATTGGGCCGGGTGCTTTCCCGATTCCAGGACCATCTTCGCGCTGCCGAGCATCGCCTGAGCGGCCATGCGGACCGCGTCGTCCCTTTTCAGTCCGGCGCGTACGCCGGCCTTGGCCACGGCGTCGATCATCATATAATAATATGCCGGCGACGAACCGCTGACGCCAACAACGGCGTTCATCTGCGCTTCCTCAACCCTGACGGGCGTGCCGCAGGGAGAAACAAGGGAAGCGAACGCTTCTTCATCCGCCCTGCCGACCGTTTTTCCGCAGGCGTAAGCGTTTACGCCCGCGGCCACGGCGCAGGGCGTATTCGGCATCAGATGGATAATCTTCAGCCCCGGCTTTTCCAGCTTTGCTTCCATCTGTTCCGGCGAGATTCCGGGTGCAAGGTAGACAAAAAGCGCGTCCTCGCGCAGCGCGTTCCGTATTTCCCCGATAACCCCGTCATACTGCTGCGGCTTAACGGCGAGAAATACCGTGCCGCAGGCTGCCGCGGCCGTGTTCGAGCCGATTTCGACGCCGTAGGCATCCCTGATCCTTTCGAGCTCGGCGCGGTTCCTCCGGGAAACGATAATCCCGGGCCGGTTCCCGCCGCTGACAATCCCCTTCAGGATCGCCTCCCCCATTTTTCCGCATCCGATGAATCCGATCGTCATGTTTTTGCCATCTCCCCGGTCATTTTGTACCGTTTCCGGTCATTTTTTCCTGTTTCACCTTATGGTCGATCACGTGACGGCCCCGGAGCTCGTTCATAATCTCCTCGGTGGAAATGCCCATCTGCACCATCAGAACCATCACATGATAGGTCAGGTCCGCAATCTCGTAGATTGTTTCCGCTTTATCCTCGGCTTTGCCCGCAATCACGACCTCGGTACATTCCTCGCCCACTTTTTTAAGGATCTTGTCCAGGCCTTTTTCAAAAAGGTAGCTGGTATAGGATCCTTCCTTTTTTTCGCTCTTTCTTCCTTTGATCAGTTCGTACAGGGATTCCAGGGTGAAATCCTCCCCGGTCTCCCCGCGCGCGGATGCGTCTTCCTCAAGCACCGGATTGAAAAAACAGGTTTCGTTTCCCGTATGACACGCGGGCCCGTCCTTGTGCACGGCGATCCTGAGGGCGTCCAGGTCGCAGTCGGCGGTGATTGAGACGATATGCTGGTAATTGCCGGAGGTTTCCCCCTTCAGCCACAGCTTCTGCCTGGAGCGGGAATAAAAACACGTCAGCTTCTTTTCGATGGATATTTTCAGGCTTTCCTCGTTCATGTAGGCAAGCATCAGCACTTCCCCGCTGTCCGCATCGACAACGACGGCGGGGATCAGACCGTCCGGGCCGTATTTCAGTTGATCCGCAGAGACCATATTTGCGCTCCTTTCAAATCCGTACGTTGATATTTTCGTTTCTGAGATACTCTTTCAAATCCGGGATCTTTACCTCGCCGTAATGGAAAATGGAAGCCGCCAGTCCCGCGTCCACGCCGGGAACCTCCCTGAACAGCGCGGCGAAGTCCTCCATTTTGCCGGCGCCTCCCGAGGCAATGACCGGGACATGCGCGATTTCGGCGACCATGGACAGCATTTCCAGGTCGAACCCTTCCTTTACCCCGTCGGTATCCATGGAATTCAGCACGATCTCACCCGCGCCGAGGTCCAGCCCCTTTTTAATCCATTCCAGCAGGTCCAGACCGGTGTCTTCACGTCCTCCCTTGGCAAATACCCGGAAGCTGCCCCCGACCCGCCTGGCGTCGACGGACAGGACGACGCACTGGCTGCCGTATTTATTGGCCGCTTCGCGTATGAGAGCGGGATTCCGGAGGGCGCAGGAATTGACGCTCACCTTATCGGCGCCGCATTTCAGAACACGGTCAAAATCCTCCACCGAACCGATCCCTCCGCCCACCGTCAGGGGGATAAAAACCTTTGAAGCCGCTTCCGCGAGGATGTCCGTAAAGATCTTTCTGCCGTCGCTTGAGGCGGTGATATCATAGAATACAAGTTCGTCCGCCCCCTGCTGCGAATAGTACGCGGCCAGATCAACGGGCGAGGCCACGTCGCTGAGGCCCTGAAAACGTGTCCCCTTCACAACACGCCCGTCCCGTACGTCCAGACAGGGAATGATTCTTTTTGCTATCATGCGCACACCTCGATTGCCTTTTTCAGATCGATCGCCCCGGTATAAAGCGCTTTTCCGAGTATCGCGCCGGCGAGCCCCTCGTTTTTCAGCGTGACAACTTCCTCCACGTAGGATACCCCGCCGGAGGCGATCAGGTCGCACGCGCACACCTTCATCAGCTGTCGGTACAATCGGTGATTGGTGCCCCGCATCGCGCCGTCCCTGGAAATATCGGTACATATCAGCGTTTTCAGACCGGCCGCGGACATTCTTCTGCAGAATTCCTCCCCGGATTCGCCGCTGTCTTCCGTCCAGCCGCGGATGGACACCTTTCCGTCCCGGAGATCCGCGCCGACCGCAATCCTGTCGCCGTACTTTTCCAGCGCTTTTTGAAGAAAATCCGGATCGGTTACGGCTTTGGTTCCCAGGATGATCCTTTCGGCGCCGGCGTCCAGATACCTGTCCACGGTCTCAAAGGAACGAATCCCGCCGCCGACCTCCGCCTTCAGGGCTGACGCGCGGATCATCCTGCGGATTACGTCAAAGTTTTCTGTTTTTCCTGTTTTGGCGCCGTCCAGGTCAACGATGTGGATAAAACGAGCCCCGGCGTCAGCAAAGCGCACCGCAACAGCGACGGGATCGTTTTCATACACGGTTTTTTGGCCGTAATCCCCCTGGAAAAGCCTGACGGCCTGTCCCCCGATCAGATCCACCGCGGGAAGAATAATCATATCGGCTCACCTCATTTCCAGGAAAGCGCGCAGGATATTCAGGCCGACCTCGCCGCTCTTTTCGGGATGAAACTGACACCCCATCACATTTTCGCGAGCCACGGCGCCGGTCAGCGTCCCGCCGTAATCCGTGTCCGCGATGACGTACTCCTTCGGCGTCACGGCATGATAGCTGTGCACAAAGTAGACGTAATCGCCGTCATGGATATATTTGAAAAGCGGATGCGGTTTTCTGATTGAAAGGGCGTTCCAGCCGATCTGGGGTATTTTGAGCCCGGGCCGGATGGCCTCGCCGATGTACCGGACCTCTCCGGGGATCAGGCCCAGCCCGGGGAATGAGCCGAATTCAAGGCTCCGGTCAAACAGCAGCTGCATTCCCACGCAGATCCCCAGAAGCGGCACGCCTTCTTTGGCCCGTTCCAGGGCTGCCTGCCCCAGTCCGGAGGAAAAGAGCTTTTTCTGCGCGTCGCCGAAAGCGCCAACGCCGGGAAGAATCACCCTGTCCGCACCGCGGATCCGTTCGGCGGAATCCGTGACCTCGCAGTCCGCTCCGATCGCTTTCAAAGAACACGCCAGAGAGAACAGATTTCCTACGCCGTAATCAATGATCGCTGTCATAGCGCTCCTTTTGTGGAAGGGATCCTTCCGCCTTCCGCCGGATCGATGGATACGGCCTGCCGCATGGCCCTTCCGAAGGCCTTGAAGCCGGCCTCAAGGATATGATGTGAATTGGTTCCGTCCAGCTGCCTGAGGTGGATTGTCATCGGGCAGGAGCGGCAAAAGCCCCAGAAGAACTCCTCCCCCAGCTCGGTGTCGAAGGTGCCGACCTTCGGGGACGGCGGGGACAGGGAATACCGCAGCAGGGTTCTGCCGGAAAGGTCCACCGCGCACATGACAAGCGTTTCGTCCATCGGCAGCAGCATGCTGCCGTAGCGCGAGATGCCGCGTTTGTCCCCGAGGGCCTCGCTGAAAGCGTTTCCCAGGGCGATACCGATATCCTCGGTGGTGTGATGCTCGTCCACGCGGATATCCCCGGCGCACTTTACCGTCAGGTCAAAATGCCCGTGTCTGGCAAATAGAGTCAGCATATGATCCAGAAAACCGCTGCCGGTATCAATCTCCGCTTTGCCATTTCCGTCCAGGTCAAGAGAAAGATCGATATCCGTTTCAGCCGTTTTTCGCGTTATCCTGGCGCAGCGCATCCGAAAGCCTCCTTTATAACTCATTCAGACATTCGCCGAGGATTCTGAAGAAGCAATCCATCTGTTCCTCGCTGCCGATGGTAATTCTGTTGAAATCACGGATTCTTCCGGTGCTGAAATGACGGACAAGAACGCCCTTTTCCTTCAGCATCCGGTAAAGGTCTTCCCCTCCGACTGAAGGGTGCCGCGCGAAGACGAAATTCGTGCCGCTGGGAAGAACCGTAAAGCCCAGGGAACCCAGCTTCTCTGCCGTTTCCCGGCGGGTCCTGACGATCCTTTGACAGTTCTCCGTATAATATCCGTTTTCTTCGATGGCGGCGATCCCCGCGGCCGAGGTCATCAGGTTGACGTTGTAGGGATCGATCGAATCCTTTACCAGCTTCAGATCGCCGATCAGCTTTTCGTTTCCTATGGCGTATCCGAGCCTTGCGCCCGCCATGGAACGGGATTTTGAAAAGGTCCGTACGATCAGAACGTTGTCGTATTTCATGGCCAGGGACAGACAGTCGCCTTCGCTGAAATCAGCGTACGCCTCGTCCACGATTACAATCCGGTCCGGGTTGGCCAGGACGATTTTTTCCACCTCTTCCGTCGGCAACGGGATGCCGGTGGGCGCGTTGGGATTGGCCAGAACGATGTGGCCGGAATCGGGATAATCCTCCGCCCGGGCGGTAAAATCCTCTCTCAGGGGGACGAGGACATACGGGATGCCGTTCACGTCGCACAGGACCTTGTAGAAGCCGTAGGTGATATCCGCGAAGACGAACGGATGGGAAGCGTCGCCGAATGCCAGGAAGGCGAAATTCAGCGCTTCGTCAGAGCCGTTGGAAACAATCACGTTCTCCGTTTTGACGTGATGGAGTCCCGCGATGGCCCGTCTCAGGACGGCGCTTTCGGGGTCCGAATACAGCTGCAGGTTCCTTGCAGCCTCCCCGGCCCTGGCCGCGACCAGAGGCGAAGGAGGATACGGGGATTCGTTGGTGTTCAGTTTAATGAATTTCCGGTCCTGAAACTGCTCGCCCGGCACATAGCAGGACAGGCTTTTGAACGATTCCTTCAGAAAGCGGCTCATATCAGTCCTCCGTCTTCGTACGGATCAGGGCGCTGCGCGCGTGCCCTTCAAGTCCTTCCTGCCGGGCAAACAAAGCGATGCTTTCGCTTACCTTTTCAAGGGCTTCCCTGGTGTAATAGGTAAACTGGCTGCGCTTCACGAAGTCGTCCACCGACAGCGGGCTGGAAAAGCGGGCCGTTCCGCCGGTCGGAAGGGTATGGTTGGGCCCGGCCAGGTAATCTCCCAGCGCTTCGGGGCAGTACCTGCCCATGAAAATGCTTCCGGCGTTGCGTATGCGGTCCAGGTATTTGAAGGGATCGGCTACGCAAAGCTCCAGGTGCTCCGGCGCGATCGCGTTGGCGATATCGATTACGGCGTCGATATCCTTTGCCACGATAATCTTTCCGTTGTTTTCAATGGAAGCCTCGGCGATATCCCTGCGCGGAAGGACGGCCAGCTGCCTTTCAACCGCTTCGGATACCTGAGAGGCCAGGCCGGCGCAGTCCGTTACCAGGACGGCGGAAGCCATTTTGTCATGCTCCGCCTGGGAGAGCAGGTCGGCGGCAAGGTGCTCCGGATCGGAGTCTTTGTCGGCGATGACAAGGATTTCCGAAGGACCCGCGATCATATCGATGGCGACCCTGCCGAAGACCTGGCGTTTTGCTTCGGCCACATACGCGTTTCCCGGGCCGACGATCTTGTCCACCTGCGGTATGGGGCCGGCCCCGTAAGCAAGGGCCGCGATGGCCTGGGCCCCGCCGACCCTGAAGATGCGGTCCGCGCCGGCAATGTCGGCGGCCGCGAGGATCGAAGGATCCACCCTGCCGCCCCGGGCGGGCGTAGTGACCACGATTTCGGGGCAGCCGGCAAGCTTTGCCGGGATCACGTCCATCAGCACGGTGGACGAGAGCGCGGCCGTGCCGCCGGGAACATAAACCCCCACTTTGGCGATCGGCATGATTTTCTGCCCCATGACGACCCCGTCCTCGCCGGTAATAACGAAGCTGGGCCTGATCTGCTGACGGTGGAAAGCGCGGATATTTTCCGCCGCTTTCTTAAGGGTGTCCACAAAACGCGGATCAAGGCTTTCGTAAGCCTTTTCGATCTCATCCCGGGTCACCTCCAGGGCGCCGCCGTCCCATCCGTCAAACCTGGAGCACAGTTCCCTCAGCGCTTCTTCCCCGCGCTGCCGGACATCGGAAATGATCCTCGCGACCGTTTCGGTGACGGCGTCGGAAAGGAAGTTATCTTCACGTTTGAGTATCTCCCCGATACCGATTGTGTTCATATCATAAATCTTCATGTTTCTGTTTCCTTTCCGCTTTCGACTTCCGCCTCGACAGCCCGGCACAAGCGCTGTATTTCATCGTATTTGAACTTGCCGGAGGCTTTGTTGGCGATCAGTCTCGCGCTGATGGGATTCACGACCTCCAGCGGAACCAGACCGTTTTCAGCCAAAGTCTTTCCCGTTTCAACGATATCCACGATCACGTCGCTCAGGCCGATGATCGGAGCCAGTTCGATGGAACCGTTCAACCGGATGATGTCGATTTCTTCGGATTTTGCGGCGTAATACTGCCGGGCGGTGTTGGGAAACTTCGTCGCGACCCTCAAAGGTCTGGAAGGATCGGGCCTGAAATCCGCCCTGCCGCAGACACACATCCGGCACACACCGATGCCCAGGTCGAGCAGCTCATAAACGTCCGGTTCGTATTCGATCAGGATGTCCTTCCCGGCAATGCCGATATCGGCGGCGCCGCGTTCCACATAGATGGCTACATCCGATGGCTTGACCCAGAAATAGCTGATTCCCTTTTCCGTGTTCTCAAAGATCAGTTTACGATTTTTTTCCCTGATGGCGGAACATCCGTATCCCGCGTTTTCAAGGATTTCATATACTTTTTCCCCAAGGCGCCCTTTGGGCAGCGCAACGTTGATCATGGCGTTCCTTTCTTGCCGGCGGATTTGTTTACAGTTCAACGATATCGGCGTATGTCCCGTCGGGAGGCGTGCCTTTCGGCAGGCACAGGACGCGGCGGCCTTCGCGGCGAAGCCGGCCGGATTCCTCCGCGACACGGCTGAGGGGGGTATCCTCGCCGTAGAGGAGAAGGACGTCGGGATTTCCCGCGGTGTTCCCCGAGGACAGCGAGTTCAGCATATCAAGATATACGGCAAACCCGACCGCCTGCGCCTTCTTTCCCAGATGCCCGGCAAGATTGTCGTAGCGTCCTCCCGAAAGTATCGCCGTATGAACCCCTTCGACATAGCCCTTGAAAACCAGGCCGTTATAATACGCTTCATCCGAAATAATGGAAAAATCAATGCGGATATGGGAAAGCTCTTCCTCTGAAAAACCCTCGGCAAGCGCGCTGATCTCGTCACAGGCCTCGTGCATGCCCGCGTTGAGGGAAATGCTTCTCAATTCGCCGAGCCCGTCGAACGGAGCGTAGAAGGAAGCGAGCGTTTCCCACGCCAGGGATACGTTTCTGTCTTCTGCGGCGGTCAGTTCCCGTATCTCATGCCGGTTTTTTTTCCTCAGGCAGGATAGGAGGGCCTTCACCTTGTCCGCGCCGGCCCGGGTGGCGCCGACCAGGGCACCGATAAGCTTCATTGAGGCGATGTTCAGCAGCCAGTGATCGGATATGATCGCAAGGCTCTGTGTCGCCATCGAAAGGACCTCGGCTTGCTGCACCTTGTCGACGGCGCCGATGCATTCGATCCCCGCCTGGGGAATCTCGCCGAATTCGCCGGCGTTCCGGCTTTCCCTGTAAACGTTTTCGTGGTAATACACCTTTTTTTGCCCGGATGTGTAATTTTTGACGATGGACAGCGTGACGTCGGGCTTCAGGGCCATCAGCTTGCCGTTGATATCGGTAAAGGTGAGGATATGGTCTCCCGTAATAAAGCTTTTATTGGCTGAATAAAAATCATACGGTTCGAATTTGCAGACCTTGAACGGCGCATATCCGTAGGAGGCGTACAGCTGCCTTAGCCGGGAACCTACGCGCTCTTCATATGCCTCGGGTTCCGGAACGTTTTTCACTGCGTCTGCCCTCCCTTCATTTTTTTAAGCACATTCTCATAACCGCCGCGTCCGAAACGGATACAGCGGTTCACGCGGCTGATTGTCGCCGTCGAGGCGCCGGTTTCTCGCGCGATTTCATCGTAGGTGGTATGCTCATACAGCATCTGAGCTACTTTCATGCGCCGGGCAATCTCGACGATTTCCTGGGATGTAAGGAGGTCTTCCAGGAAGATCTGCATTTCGTTTTCGTCCTGCGGCTTGGTCAGGGCCGAAATCAGCAATTTCGTGTTTTCCGAACCAAAGAGATCCATACTTCACCTGCTTTCACGCTTTAGCGCGTTGCTATATTAGCACGTAAAAGAAGAATCGTCAATCCCCCGCAGCGTGTTTATACCATTGACACCATCCTGCGTTCGGGGTACAATTCAAAATGATTTCATTATTATTCACGGAGGAATCTATGCGCATCAGAATTTCGAAAACGACAGTTTGTCTGACCGCATTTTTTATGGTTCTCTTTGCTTTTGCCGCCGCCGCGGCGGCCCAGGGCAGCACGGTCAACGGCACGCTCTGGATCGACAGCGATACAGACGGCGTTTTTGACAAAGGGGAAAACGGCCTGCGCAATTCCACCCTGATCCTCGAGCGGCTGTCCCCCGACGGAGAAGTCACCTCCGTCGCGGAAATTACGACAGGCCAAAACGGTTCCTTTGCCTTTTCCGATGTTCCCGGCGGAACGTACCGGATCGCGGTAAAGCTTGCCGGCGAATACCGTTTCACCCTGCACGGGAAGGACAGCGCCGCGCTGCCCGCCTCCGGGAATGCGTCAAAGACAACTTTTTTCCCCGTCGGCGCATCCGAAACGAAAACGGTCAATATCGGCTGCACCAAGTCCGCGTCTTCCATCAGCCTGGTTGCGTTCGAGGATCTTAACGCCAACGGAGGCCGCAGGACCTCGGAGCCCCTGGTTCGTAACGTCCTGATCACCCTGATGTACGAATACGAAGGCACGCGGTACGAGATTGCTTCCGCCACGACCAACAAAGACGGCGAGGCGCGCATTTCCTCCCTCTCTCCCGGAACATATACCCTTATTGCCGCCTGCCCCGAGGATTACGGTTACGGGCCGACGGGCGAAAAGGTCAATCAGTGGTATAACTGTTTTTTACCGGTCAATGAGAATATCGGCACCACGGGCAGCTTTGAGCTCCCGGTAAAAACCGGCATGGCCATGGGCATCGGCCTTGTCAGGGCCGGCAAGGTCACGGGCCGCGTGTGGCTGGACAAAAACGCCGACGGTGTCCGCGATGCCGCGGATTCCGGCCTTTCCGGCTTTACGGTTACCCTTGTTTCCCCGGACGGCGGCGTGACCAGGTCCGCCGTTACATCCGAGGACGGGACCTTTGTGTTTGCGGGTCTGCAGACCGGGACTTACCGCCTTGAAGCCGACCTTTCCAGCGACTGGATGTTTACGTCCGGCGGGTCTGTTTTTTCCGATCCGACCAGGCGGAAGGATTCCTGCGAGGTTTCCGTCACCGCGGGCAAAACAACCGATGCCGGTCTGATCGGCGTTACGCCGGATACGGCTGTCACCGTTACCGCATTCATTGACAACAATTTCAACGGAATTCTGGACGGCGGCGATCTTCTGATGGGCGGCGTCGAAATTACGCTGGAAACAAACGGCGAGCCCATGCGGCAGATTACCGACGGGATTACCGGTTCCTGCGCCTTCCGCAGCCTGTATGCTTCCGAGGCGGTCCTGGCGTGCACGCTGCCCGAGGGTTTTGTCTTTACCTCCGGCGGCGGCGACAGCATGTTTACCAACCGGGACGGGACGTTCAGCGCTTCCAGGGTCATCCCGCTGCGCCGGGGCACCACCGCTTCGTTTATGATCGGCGTCACACAGCCATCCTCTGTCAGAGGCAAAGTATATGAAGACAGCTCCGGGAATTATTCCGCTTCGGCGCTCCCCCTTTCCGGGTTCCGGGTTCTGCTGCTGGATAAAAACGATGAGCAGATCGGGGAATGCCTGACGGACGATAACGGCGACTACCGTTTTGACAACATTCCCGGCGGTACGTATCGGGTCCGCGTGATTTTTAACGATCCCTTTATCGCTTCGGTGACGGTTCCCGCGGACGGCCCTTGCCCGAACCGGATTACTTCGCTGAACATGGATCACGGCGACACCGATCTTTTCGAGCTTCCCGCCAACACTGCCGTTACCTATGACGCGGCATTATACCAGGCGGGTTCCCTGCAGGGATATGTCCTTCTGAATCCCGCATATGACGAACTCGCGACAAACGAAGGCGGCCTGAAGGGTGTTGCCGTCACCCTTCTTAACGAACAGGGAGTTCAGGTATCCGGCCACCTGACCGACACGACCAACGACGAAGGCTTCTTCTATATCAAAGGGGTTTATCCCGGGAATTATCTCCTGTGCTATACCCTTCCCGAAGGCGCTGTCATGGTAACCCCGGTCATGGGGACGTACCAGTGGACGGGCAGTCTCATTACGGTGGAAAAGGGTACGCTGCTTACCGTTCCCTCCATCGGCGCGGTGTATACCACCGATTTTTCCGGTACGGTTGTCCTGGATGACAAATGCACCGTCAGGGATCCCGTTCAGGTGACGGTCACCGTCACCTCCGGCACCTTCGGTACCGTCCTGTCAAGAACGACCGATGAAAGCGGGAATTTCGCCTTCAACGGCCTGCTGCCGGACGAATACACAATCGACGTTGATATCACGGACGGTTATATCATCACCGGCTCCGGGGACGGCTTTATTCCGATGACCCCGAGGGACCGCGCGGCGGTCGTCCTCAATTTCGATATGGGTTCCGACTGGACGGGAAAGCGCATCACCGTTTCCCTGCCCTCCGCCCTTTCCGTGCGTTTCTATTATGACGCGAATGATTCCGGCAGCCCGGATGAAAATGATTCCGGCGCCGAAAAACTGGCTTTTACCCTTACGGGACCGGGAGGCAGCGCCGATTACGTTTCCGGAGAGGACGGCGTGTTTACCGCGGAGAACCTCTATCCCGGCGATTACAGTATATCCGTTTCCCTTCCGGAGGATGCGATTATGACCAACGCGTCCTCCCGGGAAGGCGCTGTCTGGGCTTATGACTTTACGCTGACGGACGGCGCGGAGGGCGCCTTTGAGATTGGGCTTCTGAAGCTTGGCGTCATCAGCGGTTTTGTATGGAATATGGACGGCGAAAACGACGCCGTCGCGGGCCGGGAGATTGTGCTGATGAAAGGAGAACAGGAAACCGCCAGGACTGTTTCCTCCCATGACGGCAGCTTCGCGTTTGAAGGCCTCCGCCCCGGCACGTACCGCCTGACCTGCGAGCTTCCGGAGGATTATCTTTTCGCGAGGGAGCAGGACGCCAGGGAAAGGAACAGCGTCATTCTGAATACCGGTTCCCTTGACATCGACCTTGCCATGGGCGCGCAGATGACGGATTCCTCCATCGGCATCGGCGCCATCGGTTCCATCGGCGATTTCGCCTGGCTCGACGAAAACGGCAACGGTCTGCAGGACATGTCTGAAAAAGGAATGCCCGGAATCCGGATCGATCTTTACCAGTACGGGGAACTGATCGCAAGCGCCGAAACGGACGTATACGGGCGTTATTCGTTCAGCGAGCTTTATCCCGGGACCTATTCCATCATCGTTACCATGCCGGCGGAACTGAAAACCACCTCGCCGAGGACCGATTATCCGCTGGTCTGCAGCGTTCTTCCGGAAAGCGACGACACCGTGATTACCCTTGACGAAGTCGTCGTTCCCAGCGGAGCAAAGAATACGAACTATGATCTTGGATTCGTCCTCCGCACAGAGGGCGTGTATCCGCAAAGCTGGTATACCATCCCCGTCAGGGACTGGACGCCGTATACAAAACGCTGAAACTTTATTTCTTCCGCGGCCCGGAACCGCCTTTTCAGGCGGCGGCGGGCCGCCTTTTTTTTTATTTGCTGAATAAAAAAACCGCCCCGAAGGGCGGTAATTCTGGTCGAGGTGGCGGGATTTGAACCCACGACCTTTTGGTCCCGAACCAAACGCGCTACCAAACTGCGCTACACCTCGAAAGAAGAGCCAATGAAGGGACTCGAACCCTTGACCTGCGGTTTACGAAACCGCTGCTCTACCGACTGAGCCACATTGGCATTCGACCAGCAAAAAGTATTTTATCACTTGCCGTGAAAAATGTCAAACATTTTTTATTCAGGCTTGCGCGGACACTGCAACGCCGTAAACTCGGGCTGTACGGGCGGTATCCCTCAAAGCGCTTCAAAATACCAGCGGGCTTTTTTTTCGGAGGTTTCGTTTCTTTCCACTGAAAGCACTTTGTGCCGCCAAAGGTAATATTCCCTCACCGCGGGGTCATCCCTATGCCTGTACAGGCACGGACCGAGTTCCGTCTCCTCTTCGGAGATTTTCTCTTGTCCGGGCTTCGCCGTGATCATGATATAGAACCGTCGGGACGCAACGGCGCACCGCTCGTCGGCAATGTGATACCCAAGACGGTACACTGTCCGCCTGACGGCGGGAATCTCCGTGTGCGGGGACAGGATCAGCTCCGCACCGAATATGCGCCGCAGTCCGTTTTCCAGGATCCCGGAAATGGTTTTCCCCCCCATCCCGCACACAGATACCGCGTCCGGGGTCCGCGGAAGGACTGTCATCCCGTCCCCCAACAGGAATTCGGCCAGATGTGAAGCGTGATGCGCCGCGAATAGGTCTTCCGCCTTGCGAAGCGAATCCCTGCTGATGTCCGTAACCATGATCCTTTCCGCCTTGCCTTGCGTAACCAGGGCCAGAGCCAGCTTTCCGTGATCGGCTCCGATATCCGCCGCGAGACGGCATGATGGGAAAAGATCAAAAACAGACCTGAGTCTGTTGTCCAGACTGATCATATATGCTTATCCTTTGCTGTCGGCTGTTTTTTGTTCAGCAGCTGAATCTCTTTCTGCAGCTCCATAATCCGCTTCATCGCTCCGGCGCGCTCCGGCGAATCCATCGGCATGGAGGCCACCTGCTTTTTGATTTCCTCCAGACGGGCTTTGGACGCGGAAAGATGGATCAGGCGGAGGCAATCCTGCGCTGCGATCAACGGATCCGTCTCCGGGTCGTCTTCGATTTCCGTCTGGAGGGCCTCCATGATTGCCGAACGGCTGACGGGGTCTTCGCTTTCCCTGATCACCTCATCAGGCGATTTTCCACCCAGGATCATCCGCGCGGCGCCGGCAAGGACGGGAGAAACAAAATCTTCTTCGGTTACGGTCCCTTTCGGCAGCTTTCCTGAAGCAACAAGCGCAAAGAGAAGCCTTTCCGCTTCGGTGGTCCGGACAGCGGAGGGGACCTCCTTATCCATCTGCTTTCGCTGAAAAGCCGTCGGACGTTCCGGGGGCTCTGTCTGGCTGCCCTCGGTCATCTGTGCGATAAGAACGTCCTTCCTGAATCCCGTTTTCAGCGACAGAATCCCCAGATAGTAGTCCCTGTCCACCGGGTCCCGGATCTTGCGGATAATCCCGCAGCAGACTTTTGCGTACTCGATCCTGTCCCTGTCCTTTGACAGGTCCTTCCCGACGGCGCTGCGCTCCATCATGTAAGCAACCGAGGTCATGGGCTCGATTGCGTGAAAGGCGTCCGCGCCTCTCTGACGGATAAATTCATCCGGGTCGAGGCCGTCCGGGAAAAAGAGCACCTTTACGGGGACGCCCTCATGCTCGAAAATACCGATGGCGCGCATGATGGCCCGCTGTCCCGCCTCGTCCCCGTCATAGGATATCCAGACCTCGGGGGCAAAACGCTTGAGAAGGCGGGCCTGTTCCTCGGTCAGCGACGTGCCGAGGGTGGCCGCGACGCCGTCGATACCGAACTGGGTCAGCGCAACCACGTCCATATATCCCTCCACCAGGATGACCCGTTTCAGATCGCGGGCTTTCCTGAGAAGGTTGGCTCCGAAGACGCCGAAGCGCTTATTGAAAACAGGGGTATCCGCGGTGTTGAGGTATTTGGGCTGGCCGCTGTCAAGCCTTCTGCCCCCGAAGCCGAGGACCTGGCCGTGCAGGTCGATGATGGGGAACATGGCGCGCGCGCGGAACATGTCGTACGGGGTGCTTTCACCCCTGAGGGAAACGCCGGCCTCGATCAGGTCCGCCGGGTCGTATCCTTTGGCTGACAGTTCATCCGTCAGGCCCGAACGATCGGGTCCTGAAGCGCCGAGGCCAAATTTGCGGATTACGTCGTCGTCCAGCCCCCGCTTTCTGAAATAATCAAGAACCGGCTTTCCCGCGTCCGTCCAGAGAAGACGGTGATAATACCGGGCAGCCTCGCGGTTGATCTCAAACAGCTTTTCCCTCTTGTTTTTGCGCTGCTCATAGTTCGGATCGTTCTCCATTTCCGGCATGGGCATGTGCATTCTGTCGGCCAGGAAACGGACCGCGTCCAGATATTCAAGATGCTCCATTGCCATCACGAACTGGACCGCGTTTCCTCCCGCCTTGCATCCAAAGCAGTAGTACAGGTTTTTATCCGGTGTGACGGAGAAGGAGGGCGTTTTTTCATGATGGAAAGGACAAAGCCCCACATACCTCTTGCCGTTCCTTTTCAGGGGAACATAGGAGGATACAATCTGAACGATATCCAGCTGGGAATAAAACCGATCCATCCAGGAATCAGGTATTCTGTAAGCCATGAAGCAGCTCCGTTAAAAAGAAATCGTCCCGAGGCGTTGACCTGCCTCTCTTTACGGGTCAGGTCCCGTCTTTTTTCACTCGGTTCGCGGCCGTTTCCGCCGAAACGGTTTTTACAGGGCAAAAGCCGGACGCCCGCGGGCGTCCGGCATGGCTCAGTTGTCCTTCAGTTTGTTGCTTCTCGTGGGATGCCGGAGCTTTCTGAGAGCTTTGGCCTCGATCTGGCGGATGCGCTCGCGGGTGACCTTGAATTCCTTGCCGACTTCCTCCAGGGTTCTCTGGCGGCCGTCATCCAGGCCGAAACGAAGCCTGAGCACCATCTGCTCCCTGGGGGTAAGGGTCTCAAGAACGCCCCAGAGCTGTTCCTTCATCAGGGCATGGGACGCAGCCTCGTCCGGCGCCAGGGCGCCCTCGTCCTCGATGAAGTCGCCCAGATGGCTGTCTTCCTCCTCGCCGATGGGCGTTTCCAGCGAAACGGGTTCCTGGGCGATCTTGATAATCTCATGAACCTTGCTCTCGCTGATTCCCATCTCTTTGGCAATTTCCGCCGGGGTGGGCTCGCGCCCGTATTCCTGGAGAAGCTGTCTTGAAACACGGATCAGCTTGTTGATGGTTTCAACCATATGGACCGGGATACGGATCGTTCTGGCCTGGTCGGCGATGGCGCGGGTAATCGCCTGACGGATCCACCAGGTGGCATAAGTGGAAAACTTGTATCCTTTTTTATAGTCAAACTTGTCCACGGCCTTGATCAGGCCGAGATTTCCTTCCTGGATCAGATCCAGAAAGAGCATGCCCCTGCCCACATACCGCTTGGCGATGGAAACAACGAGGCGCAGATTGGCTTCCACCAGTTTCTTTTTTGCTTCTTCGTCCCCCTGTTCCATGCGCATGGCCAGGTCCACTTCTTCTTCGGCTTTCAGGAGGGGAACGCGGCCGATATCCTTCAGATACATTCTGACAGGGTCGTCGATGCTGATTCCTTCCTGATAGCTCAGATCCTCAAGAACATCCACATCCTGTTCTTCTTCAGGCTCCTTGGACTCGGCGGTATCGTCCTTGATGATGCTGATTCCCATAGAATCCATGGTATCCAGAACAGAGTCGAACTTTTCGGGATCGATATCGCTGTTGGCCAGCACGGATATGATCTCGTCGTAGGTCAAAGACCCTTTCGAACGGCCCAGTTCGTACAGAGCATTCATTTTTTCTTCAGTGGTTTGATGGGCAGCCACGTATCACACCTCCAAACAGGTCCGCGCTGTCAGCGCAAAGGGAATGCAGAGGGAATAAAAGCGTCCTGGTAGCATCTGGCCGCGTAGCGGTCTGTCATGCAGGCAATAAAATCGGTTACGGCGCGTTCGGTACCTTCCTGATAAGCAATCTGTATATATTCCAGCGGCATTTTTTCCGGATGCTCGCTGTAATACTCAAACAGGGACGTTATCAGGTGATCGCATTTTCTTTCTTCTTCGGTCCGCCATTCGTCCATATAGACATTTTTGAACATAAACTCCCGGAGCTGATCTGTGGCGTCCTGTACCTGGGCGCTCATGCACAGATGAGGGGTATCCCCGCTCTCCCGGACGATGTCCCGGATCATGGTGTCGATCCGTTCGCCGTGGGTTTTGCCAAGGACGGCAATGCAGTTTTCGGGCAATTCAAAAGGCTTCAGAACGCCTGCCCTGACCGCGTCGTCGATGTCATGGTTGATATAGGCGATCCGGTCCGCCCTGGCCACGCACTCGCCTTCAAGGGTAGAAGGACGAAGTTTTCCGCTGTGATTGACGATACCGTCGCGCACTTCCCATGTAAGGTTCAGCCCTTGTCCGTTTTCGAGCCGCTCCACCACTCTCAGGCTTTGCTCGTTATGGCTGAATCCGTTTTGAGTCAGGCTGTTGAGGGACCGTTCGCCGATATGGCCGAAGGGCGTATGCCCCAGGTCGTGGCCGAGCGCGATGGCTTCGGTCAGGTCTTCGTTCAGTCTCAGACATCGGGCGATGGTCCTTGCCACCTGGGTGACCTCCAGGGTGTGGGTCAGCCTGGTGCGGTAATGGTCTCCTTCGGGGGCAATAAAGACCTGCGTCTTGAATTTAAGCCGACGGAAACTTTTGCAGTGGATGATCCTGTCACGGTCCCGCTGGAAGCAGGTCCGAAGATCGCATGGTTCGATCGGGAACTCCCTGCCCCTGGAATTACGGCTCAGACAGGCTCTTTCGGATAGACGGCGGACTTCATCATCTTCAAGGAACTCCCTGACGGTCATTCTGTTCCTCCGTTTCTTCGGCATGAATCTTTTCGAGCGTTCGTCTGTGCGCATCTGTCAAAAGGTCGGGCCGGTTTTTTTCGGTTATCAGCAGGGACTGTCTGTACCTCCATCGGCTGATCTGCGCGTGGTTGCCGCTGAGGAGAACATCCGGAACCGGAATGTCCTCAAATACCCTGGGACGGGTGTACTGCGGATACTCCAGCAGGCCTTCCCCCGAAAAACTTTCATCCTCGGCGCTTTCGGCGCTGCCGAGCACGCCGGGAATCAGACGGGCGATACAGTCGGTCATAACAATGGCCGGAAGCTCTCCCCCCGTCAGAATGTAATCCCCGATGGAAACCTCAAGATCCGCGTACCGGTCAATCACGCGCTGGTCGATGCCCTCGTAATGGCCGCAAAGCAGAATCAGGCGGTCTTCCCGGGCCAGCGTCCGGGCCATTTCCTGGGTGAACAGCTTCCCCTTGGGGCTCAGGTAGATTACTTTGCGGGATTCTTCGGGGGAAACGTCGTTCAGGGCCGCCTTGACGGCGTCGGAGGCGGGCTGGGCCATCATCAGCATGCCCGCGCCTCCGCCGAAGGGGTAATCGTCGGTATTTTTGTGCTTACTGGCGGAAAAGTCCCGGATGTCGACGCATCTGACGTCCAGCAGCCCGCCCGCGACAGCACGCCCCAGAATGCTGGTCTGAAGGATACTGTCAAAAAAATGAGGGAACGTGGTAAGGATATCGATCTTCATTCCTGCCCCTGTCAGCGCTCCTGCATGACAGAGGTTTGCAGAAGCAGCGCTTCGTTTGCGTAGATCGTCCGGGATTCAACGTCTACCGTCGGGAATACCGTCTTCAGTGCCGGAACCATCCATTCGTGCTGCCCGTCGGTATATGTGTACACATCCTGAGCCGGAAACCGTGAAACGTCTTTCACGGTTCCTATGTTAATTTGGCTATTTATCCCGATAATCCTGCAGCCAATCAGATCAGAAATCAAATTTGTGTTTTCGGGAAGGGGATGATCCGAACGCGTAAGGAAAAGCGTCTTTCCCCTGAGCGCTTCCGCCGCGTTTCTGTCGTCCGCGTTTTCCAGCTCCAAGATGACGGCCCGGCCCTGCCTTTTCAGGGTTCGCACGCCGCAAGGCTGCATTTCTCCCCCATCCCGAATATACACCGTATGAATTCGGGAAAGGAAAGCAGGATCGTCAAGGTCCGTATCCACCTTCACTCCGCCCCTGATCCCCTGAGGCCGTACGATGGTCCCCCACTCGAACATTGAATCCATGGTTATCCTCCGAAAAAAAACGGACGGTTTGGTTATACCGTCCTTTGGGTTACTGTATTTCTACAAACACCGGCTTGGCATCCTTGGCGGTCGCCGCTTTGATCACCGTGCGGATGGCTTTGGCGATCCTGCCCTGCTTGCCAATGACCTTTCCCATGTCATCCTGCGCGACGTTCAGTTCCAGGATGACGGATTCGGGGCCTTCTGTCTGAGTGACCCTGACATCCTCCGGATGATCCACCAGTGATCTGGCCACAAAGAGTAACAAATCCTGCATGGAGCTATCCTTTCCTTGTCGATATGTCAAGCCTCGATGGCGCCGGATTTCTTCAGAAGAATCCGAACCGTTTCGGTGGGCTGGGCGCCGTTCTTCATCCATTCGACCGCCTTGGCATTGTCGATCTTGATTTCGGCGGGCTGCTTCATCGGATCATAATAGCCGATTTCTTCGATGAAACGGCCGTCACGGGGGCTGCGAATGTCGGCGACGACGACGCGGTAGAAAGGCTTTTTCTTCATACCCATTCTCTTGAGACGAATCTTGACCATTGGTTAATTCCTCCTGATTGTTTTTATATGGAAATCATATGAATATGATTGCCTGCTTATTTGAATTTCAGGCTGCGCATTGACCTGAGAGCGGCTTTCTTGTTTCCCATCATCTGCTTCATCATGTTCCGCATCTGATCGAACTGCCGCATCAGCACATTGACGTCCTGGACCGTAACGCCGGCTCCGGCGGCGATGCGCTTGCGCCTGGACGCGTTAAGGATGTCGGGATGCCTGCGCTCACCGGGAGTCATGGAGCGGATAATCGCTTCCGGCTTTTTCAGGGCCCCTTCGTCGATTTCCACGTCCTTCAGTTTGCTGCCGATCCCGGGGAGCATTCCGAGCACGTTCTGCAGCGGTCCCATTTTTTTCATTTGCTGCAGTTGATCAAGGAAATCCTCAAGGTCCAGGTCGGCGGGGTTCTTTTTGGTTCCCCGCTTTTTTTCGGCTTCCGCTGACGCCGCGGCCTCGGTTGCCTTTTCGATCAGGGTGAGCATATCGCCCATGCCCAGGATGCGGGAAGCCATGCGTTCCGGGTAGAAAGGCTCCAGGTCCTGAAGCTTTTCACCGGTACCGGCAAATTTGATCGGCTTTCCGGTAACGGCGCGGACGGACAGCGCCGCGCCGCCGCGGGTGTCGCTGTCCAGTTTGGTCAGGATTACGCCGTCGATGGAAAGCTTTTCGTTAAAGGTCTTGGCTACCGTTACGGCATCCTGACCTGTCATGGAATCGATGACCAGCAGGATTTCCTGCGGGCGGACAGCGTCGCGGATGCGCTGTAGTTCCGGCATCAGCGTTTCATCGATATGCAGGCGGCCCGCGGTATCGATGATCAGAACATCCCTGCCGTAATACCTGGCGTATTCCACCGCTTCGCGGGAGGTCTTTACAGGGTCCTGCGTTCCCTTTTCAAACACCGGCACGCCGGCCTGTTCGCCGACGACCTGCAGCTGTTTGATGGCGGCGGGACGATAAATGTCGCAGGCCGCCAGCAGGGGCTTTTTGCCCTGCCTGGACAGATACAGGGCGAGCTTTGCCGCCATGGTGGTTTTGCCCGCGCCCTGGAGGCCGCAGAGAAGGTAGATTGTCGGAACGGAGGACGACCATGTCAGTTTGGCTACGGAGCCGCCCATCAGGCCGGTCAGTTCTTCGTTGACGATTTTGATGACCTGCTGCCCCGCGTTAAGGGTGGAAAGGATTTCGGTGCCGATGCAGCGCTCGGTAACCTTTTTGATAAAATCCTTGACGACGATATAGTTGACATCGGCCTCAAGCAGCGCCATACGGACTTCCCGCATGGCGTCCTTGATATTCTGCTCGTTCAGCTTACCTTTTCCGGTGAGCTTTTTGAACGCTTTCTGCAGTTTTTCTGAAAGGCCCTCAAAAGCCATTTACTGGTCCTCCTTGTCCAAAAGTGCCAGCAGAATCTTTCTGATCTCGGTAAGCGCCTTCTCGGGCGGCAGCTGATTTTCCGGATCGGTCAGCGTCATGCAGCGGCCCAGTGCCTGCTGTTCCTCACGGTAGAATGAAAGCATATGCAGACGCTCTTCAAAACCGGCCATCTGTTTTTCCGCCTTGGAGACGGTGTCGAAAGCGCTTTGCCTTGACACGCCGCAGACTTCGCCGATCTCGGTAAAGGAATAATCCTCATCCGCGAAAAGCCCTGTCATGTACCTCTGGGTCCGGGTAAGCAGAGGCCCATAGAAAGAGAGCAGGCCGGACAGCGTGGCTTTCCTTACGGCAATGGAATCCTGTTCTTCCATAAACTCCTCTGACAAGCAAAATCACTTGGCAAAGGTTATTATATACGGAATCACGTTTCTGTCAAGCATTTTTCCTTTGCACGGCCGTTTTTTTCTTTTTGCTTAGATTCATAAGGGGCCGCGTAAAATGACAAATCGCTTAAAATATCAGAAACGGATTGAACTTGCCTGTTTTTTTTGATATACTCATATAAGAAGCAGCCGTTATTTTCGTATGCGGTCTGCGGCAATAAAAAAGGAGTTCCGGCAGGCGTTCCGCGCCGGAGAGTTTCGGTATGGATCAATATCTGGACACGGCAGGGTCGGGACAGATCATCAAAAGGCTCAGCCTTTGTTTCTGCGCGGTCTTTATTATCCTGTGCTGCCTGCCCCCTGCTGCCGCCGGACCGATAAAATACACCGAATCCTTCTATGACGCCTTTGACACGGTAATCACGCTGATCGGTTACACGGAAGACCCTTCTGTTTTTGACGGCGCTTTCGAATCGGTCAGGTCGCTTTACCTCAGATATCACCGGGTGTTTGACAATTATCATGAATACGAAGGCGTATACAACCTGTATTATCTCAACGCCCATGCGGCCGAAGGCTATACGCCGGTGGAACCGGAATTGATGGAACTGCTTGTCTGGATGAAGGAAAAGCAGGATATTGCCATGGGCAGGGTCAACATCGCGATGGGCTCGGTTTTGTCCGTATGGCACCGTTACAGGGAGGAAGGCGTCCGCCTTCCCCCGACGGATATTCTTGAGGAAGCGGCAAAACATACCGGATTCGAAAATGTAATCCTTGACTTGGAAAACGGTACGGTTTTCTTTTCGGATCCTTTGCTTCAGCTGGACCTTGGAGCGGTCGGCAAGGGATATGCCACGGAAATTGCTGCCCGGTATCTGGACAGCAGCGAAATGCCTTCCTATATTATAAATGCCGGCGGGAACGTTCGCTGCGGGGCTTCTCCCCTGGACGGACGGCAGCGCTGGGGCGTGGGCATCTCGGATCCGTCCGATCCGAACGTTTACATGGATATCATTTATACGAAAGAAATGTCCGTGGTAACAAGCGGAGATTACCAGCGTTTCTATACCGTGGACGGAAAGAACTATCATCACATTATCGACCCTGACACGCTGTTCCCTTCCGCTTTTATGCACGGCGTAACCGTCGTCTGTCCGGACAGCGGCCTGGCCGACCTCCTGTCGACCGCCTTTTTCAATATGCCGTACGCTGACGGACGCCGTCTTGCGGAAAGCCTTGAAGGCGTTGAGGTATACTGGGTTCTGACGGACGGGACCGTCGAGATGACGGACGGAATGGCAGCCATGCTTTCTTCACAAGGCGCGTCCGGAAGAGATTGACGGAGGTAGGACTTATTGAGCCTGATCAGACTGGACGAAAATTATTGTTCCCCCGTCCCCACAGCGCTGTGCCTCGGCACGTTTGACGGCGTACATCTCGGGCATCAGGCTCTTGTCAGGGCGTGCTGCCTGGAAGCCGAAAAGCGGTCTGTTTTGCCCGCCGCGTTTGTTTTCGAACGTCCGCCCGCAGCCGTGATTCACCCCGGATCCCCGGCGTCCCGCGTGCTTACGACCCTTGAGGAGAAAACAAACCTTCTTCAAAGCATGGGCATCCGGGATGTGATCTGCGCCCCGTTTGACGAAAAGATGTCGTCCATGGCATATGACCGTTTTTTTTATGAGATTCTGCTGAAGCGTCTGAAGGCCGTCCATCTGGTATGCGGGTTCCATTACCGCTTCGGGAAAAACGCCGTCGGAAACGCCGAAATGCTGAAGGAGCTGTGCCTTGCCAACGGACTGACGATTGCGGTCATTCCCCCCGTAAAAACAGGAAAGGGCGAGCTTGTATCCAGTACCGCCATAAGGCAATACCTTGAAAAAGGAAACAGGGATGCCGCCGAGGAGATGCTCGGGCGTCCATTGCTTCATACAGAAGACAGACTGCTTGGAGGGGTCAGTTATGGAAAATACGAATGATCGGAAAAGCAAAAGATCGCTTCCCGCATGGGCTGTCCTGACGATCATCACGTTAGTCGCCGCCGTGTGCCTCGGCGGCACCTATCAAATGACAAAGGATACCATTGCCCGGCGCACCGCGGAGGAAGCCGAAGCCACGCGCAAAGCGCTGCTGCCTGACGCGGCGGCGTTTGAGGAGGCTGAAGCTGCTTCCCTGGACTCGTTTTACGTCGGTAAAACAGAAGGCCGGAATGTCGGGTACGTCGGCGTCTCCACGGTCCAGGGCTTCGGGGGCGAGGTAGAAGTCACGGTCGGCACCGACGCCGACGGAAAGATCACGGGCGTACGCGTCGGCGGACCCAACTTCAGCGAAACCGCCGGCCTCGGCGCCAAAACGAAGGAGCCTGCCTTCTACGAACAGTTCACGGGAAAAACCTATCCCGTAAATCTGAAGAAGGACGGCGGCGAGATCGACGCCGTGACCTCCGCGACGGTGACTTCCAGCGCGGTCGTGCGGGCGGTCAACAAAACGATCGAAAACATGTCGGAAACCGCCGGGTTCCACATTGACAAGCCTGTTTCCGCCATCGAGGAACTTGGAAACGGCAGCTACGGCATTTCCGGTCAGGGTGTGACCGGGGCCTTCCCCATCGTTGTGAATCTTGACGGCGCCGGCGCCGTTCAGAGCGTTGAGGTCAAGGACAGCGAGTCGGCGATGGACGGGTCCTATCTGTCCAAGGTCCAGGGCGATCCCGCGTTCCTTGGGCAGTTTACCGGCAAGACAAGCGTTGACGCTTCCGGATTCGATACGGTCTCGGGCGCGACGGTTTCTTCCAATTCAATTATTGAGTCTGTCGGCAATGTGCTGCTTTACGTGAACGACCCGGCTGCGTATGCGGCCAAGCAGACAAGCGCGCCTGCCGCGGAACCTGAAAAGGCCGAAGTTTCCGGTTCGAACGGTGAATTTACCGTTGCCGCGAAGGGCCAGACCGGCACATTCGACGTAACGGTGACACTGGATGAAAGCGGCGCGGTGAAGAGCGTGACGCTGGGCGAAGCCTCAACCAACGAAGACAAGTACTTCCTCGGCTCTGTGAAGGCGAGCGACACCTTCCTTGCCCAGTTCGTCGGAAAGAGCGGCAGGATTGACGAAAGCGAAATCGACACGGTAACCGGCGCGACCGTATCTTCCAGGGGCGTGCTCGACGCCGTGAACACAGTGCTTGCCTCCCCGGCCCCGGCAGCCCCGGCGGCCGCGTCTGAAGGGGTTACGGTGACCGCGAAGGGCCAGACCGGCACATTCGACGTAACGGTGACTCTGGACGAGAGCGGCGCGGTGAAGAGCGTGACGCTGGGCGAAGCCTCAACCAACGAAGACAAGTACTTCCTCGGCTCTGTG
>CADANQ010000007.1 GCA_902789365.1 uncultured Eubacteriales bacterium | reverse complement strand
GATGCGCCCCACCAGAACCATCCGCCGCTGGCCTCGTGCAGGGGCCGCCACAGAACCGGCACCCCGGCGTCCCGCAGGCGCCTGAGCTGCTCGGCGATGGCGTCCATATCACGCACCAGCAGTTCGTAGCCCTCCGGGTCTTCCCCATTCATGATCTTTTCCAGGCTGATGGCGGTGTTCTTTGTATAAAAGCCGCCCCACCAGGAATTGTCGTTGGTATTCAGGTAATTCACCGGCGGCACCCAGTGCCAGCACATGGTCAGGATATAACCCTTGCGCCAGTATTCGATGGCCTGGTCCACGGACACGGGCCGGGTGCCGAGGCTGACCGAGGCGGGCGAATAATTGAGCATGTCCAGGCCCACCATGGCGGGATACAGCCCGTCCGTCGCCGAGGCAACAGCCTTCAGTTCCAGTCCGTACTGGTTTTCGTCCAGGTACTGGCCGGAGATCATCTTTTCACCGTAAATATCGCACATCCAGTCCATCAGGGCCTGAGCCTCGGCGGACGGCGAAGGATTGCACAGCGTCGAAGGAACGTCGTACATATCCTCCGGCAGCGCTTCGGAAGGGGTCACCGTGAGGCAGTCCAGCCGGACGTAGCCCCAGAAGGAGGACACGGTTACTTTGTGCTCGCCTTCGGAAAGGTAGATATGAGACACCGTATGATCCCCGTAAATTCCGCCCTCCGTGACGGTATTCCCGATGGACTCCCCATCCAGGAGAAGGTAATTTTCCTTGTAGCCGCCGGTGCTGGCGGAACGGACCGTCAGGTCGTAAAAACCGTCCTCCGGCGCGTTCACCGTCACCGTCACGCCGTCGCCTTCACCGGCCAGGCCCTCCACCCAGCCGACGCCGCCCGAAGTCATCACCCTGGCGTTGCCGTGCAGCACGCCGTCCTCAAATTCATACCTGCCGTCGGCGGTCTCCCCCGCCGCGCAGCCCGCGCAAAGCATCAGCGCCAGGCCCATGGACAATGCTTTTTTCATTTCTTATTACCTCACGCGCATATTCTGTTCAGTGCAGAGCAATGTACTTTACGTCGATGGAGGGAACCGTGACGGAATCCCCCGACGCGGTGATATAGGTGGTCAGGCCTGTGCATTCTCCGTACAGCGTAACGGTGTCGTACGCGTCCAGGGCCGAGCTGCCGCCGGTCATCTGCCGCGAGGCGAACCACAGGCAGCCGTTTTCATCCTCGACGCGCATAAAGGACATTTCGAACCAGCCCTCCACCGACTGCAGCACCCTGCCGGTGACGGCAATCTTTTTGCCCCTGTTGTTTTGCGGGTTTTCGGAAATGGCGCCGTAATCCGGCTCCCTGCAGTAAGACATATACCTGTCCATGGACATGGACGGGGCGGAGGAGAAGGGATCGTATACTTTTTCGTCGGAAATCTTCACCTGGAGGCTTTTCGCCTGAATCCTGCAGGAATAGGCCGTGCTGCCGTATATGGCCAGGCCCGTTTCGCCGTATACCTGATGATCGCCGTTTTCACAGAAGGTCAGGACGTGATCCCCCTGCGGAACGCTGAAATAAGCGTGATAATCCACGCCATGGGGCAGCGTGGCCAGGTACGCGCCGTCCAGGTACATGTCCACGTCATAGGTGGAGAAGAACAGATTTTTCTCAAAGTCCACCGTTACTTCCAGAAGCAGGTCCCCGCCGATGCCCAGGATGGACGCCGCCAAAGCAGGGTCGGCGATATCGTCCTCCGCCCAGACCGGCTCCTCCGGCCGCGGAGCGCCGCAGGAAACGCAGAAGTTGCGGTTGTTCAGCTGTCCGCAATAAGGACAGTGCCATTCTCCCGCCGCGTACGCGGTCCCGAAGGCCGCAAGCATGACCAGCGTCATAAGCGCGGCCAGCGATTTTTGAATCTTTTGCATCATGTGCCTCCTTTTTGTTTATAATCTCGCGCTACCGTCGCGCGGAATGCCGTCTGCCACCGACAAATTCGGCAAACCGATCCAGTATGTCCAGAAGGTCGTCCGTCAGGTAGGTCCGGGCTTTGGCCGCAAGCTCCTCCGGAATGCCGTAATACGCCTCGGCGATCCCCCCGGGGACGGCCGCGATGGTATCGCTGTCTCCCCCGACGGATATGGCGCCGCGGACCGCGTCCTCAAACCCCCGGGACTCCAGGAAGGCCTCCAGGGCCACCGGCACCGAGCCCCGGCATGAGACGTCGAACCGGTACCCCGGACGAATGCCGTCCAGGGTGAATTCCAGCGGATAGTAATCCCTGACGATCCTCTCCCGGATCTCGGGGATGGTCCTGCCCCGGAGCGCCAGAAAGGCCGCCATGGCCGCGGCCTCGGCCCCCTTCAGCCCCTCGGGATGATTGTGGGTAACGCCGGTAACCGCGGCGGAAAGGCGCTTTAACTCGTCTTCGTTCCGGGCGGCCCATGCCACAGGACTGATCCGCATGGCGGCGCCGTTGCCGAAGCTGCCGTAGGGCTCCGGATGATCGGATTTCAGCCAACGCAAAAACCTTCCGCCATATCCTGCGCCGATATGAGCCCTGCCGAGTCTCCGCATGGATTCGACCGTTCGCGCCGAAAGGTCGGCATAATCCGGCGCGGAATTCATCAGGGCCTCCGCCACCGCCGCGGTCATCACGCTGTCGTCGGTAAAACGGCACTGAGGCGTGAAAAATACGAAGTCCATGGATTTGAGGTTATCCCATTCAAAACGGGAACCGGCGATATCGCCCGTCATCGCTCCGAGCATCGCATGCGCTCCTTTATATCGGTCCGGCCGCAAGGTTATTATACCTCATTGCCGGAAAAACGTGAATACCCGCCTTCAGGTGATTTGTTTTAATATCCTTCAGGTACCGGAGGGCTTGACGTCCGCCTCCCGGGCGTTGCGGTCGTGCCAGCTTTCCAGGGCTTCTCTCTCACGTGTGGCACGGATGATTGTTCTGATCAGCGTATCCAATTGAGAGCCCGGTGTATAATCCGCCGGAGCAAAGTATTTAATCCGGTTTTCCCTCATCATCTGCCTTACCCTGTCCGTATTTCCGGTTTCCGGATCGTACACACCGATTGCGTGTCCGCCGTTGACGTTCACCAGCTTCATGCAGGGAATATCGGTTTCACTGTCTCCGATATATACCATGTTGCGGAAGGGAACCCGCATTTCGCTTTCCGGGAACCAGCGGTTGACCTCCGGATCGTTGACATCCAGCGTGCCCTTTTCGATGCGGAAAAGCAGCTGCGTCTTTGTGGTGTAATTGATTACCTGCGCCGGCCATACCGCCACGCCCGTTTCATCATAATAAAATGAAGAGGCATAGATCTTTTCAAACTCGCCCGCAATCGCGGTTCCCTCGATCATCTCCTTCAGACCCGAGGAAATGATATAGTGCTCAACCTTGACTCCCTGTTCCTCTCCGTAATTCCGGGCACGGGCAAACCATTCCGTTACTCCCGGAAAAAGGGACACCCTGGCCCCATATTCCATCAGCGTTTTACGGTTGAAGATCAGGCGTCCCCTGGCTTCCCTGACCATTTTATACATATAGGACAGGTTGCTGTCCATCTCATTGGCGAAAGCGACTCTGTTGCTCTGTTCCCAGAACTCCGGTACATCATAACCAAGGGACTGGATATAACCCTGCGCCTGCATATCGTTCGGAGACAGTGTCTTGTCAAAATCATAGCATATGGCAAGGACAGGAACTTTTTCCTTCGAACGCCGCCCGTTGTTCATATCTTTTCCTCCTCCCGACGGTCATATCGCGGAAAGGAAACCGCCGATCCTGTCCGCGATTACACGATGTCCCTCGTCGTTTGGGTGAAGCCCGTCGGGAATATATTTTTCGCGAATCGCCTTCACGGCAGGCTGAAGACCTGACATCGCATACAGATCAAGCACCGGCAGTGAATAATATTCCGCAACATGACGTATAATGTCCACATATTCTCCCAATGTCACCGCGTCCTTTTCCTTGCTTCCGTTTCCTCTCGGGTTTTCTTCTCCCAGCCGGTGCAGAGGAGTAATCACAAAAATCAGCGCCGAAGGATATTTTTCGATCAGTGAAGCGAAAAGAATATGAAGAGCTCCGTAAAAGGTGAATTCGCTTCGGTCGCTCATCTTCCCGATCGGCGCGTCTCCGTGACCGAAATCGTTGGTTCCTCCAAAGACGCAGACTATATCCGCGTCCCCGTCCATATGTTCCGCCCGAAGAGGAAAATCCAGGTCATGATTCGGATTTTCCGACGGCTTTTTCTGCCTTGCTATCCTTGTTCCCCCGATTCCGTAATTGACACATACGGCTCCGTAACGCTTTGAAAGCAAGGATGTGAACCACTTCTCTTCACCGGATGTTCCGTGACCCGCGGTGATACTGTCTCCCAGGAAGAGAATTTTTTTGTTTTTCAGTTCCATCTTTACCCCCCAGTGACATTTATTAATTAATTTGTTGTCTTGACAAGCTGTTAATTTAATAAATTATTATTGTATTAAATAATTAATAAATTTCATAAACAAATATATTATTTTCTTCTGTTCAACAAATCACGATATTCTGTCAGAACATCCTGATGGGCATGGATATATGCTTCAATCAGTCCCGACACAATTTCACTGGAAGACAAACGTTCCACATACGCGATTTGTTTCAGCTGCTCTGCGGTTTTTCTTGACAGACTGAAACTTACCGGTACCTTCATATCCTTTTCATCCCTGCGGCGTATTCTGATATTGTCTATCGGAATATATTCGCTTTCAGGTTCTTCATCGTAGGGGATCGGATCCTTTTTTTCGAAATTCTTTTCTTCTCTCTTTATTTCCGCCGGTATCGAATTTGTTTCCGCGTGAGGCAGAACCTCCGGTGTATCCTTTTTACTTTCTTCCTCTTTTTCCTGATCATGCCGGTTCATTCCAAGCAGTGAACCCATAATATCTTCTGTGTTGAAATCAGTCTTTCTTGATGCCATCTTCTTCATATCCTTTCAGCAATTCTTCAATAAAAGCCAGATAATCCTTTGACACGGTAGAATTTCTGTCGTATTCAAATAGGCTGGTTTTCATAACCTGCGCGCTGTCAACCACAACAGAAGACCTGATCACCGTATTGAAAACCCTTGTATCGATATGCTCCCCGATCTGTTCGGTAATCTCTTTCATTTTTCGTCCGACAATCGTTCTCGGATCGAATTTGGTTAGCAGAATTCCGTCAATCTTCAGATTCGGGTTGATATTGTAATGCTTCAGCTGTTCCACGCTGTGGCTCAGTTCATTGATTCCGGCCGCGGCATAAAACGAAGCCAGGGTTGGAATTATAATACTGTCCGCCGCGGTAAACGCACAGATGGTCAAAATACCAAGCGTAGGAGGCGTATCAAGAATAATAAAATCATATTTTTCCTTAATCCCCTGCAGCGCTTCTTCCAGCCTGTGCTCTCTGCCTGTTTCCGTAATCATTTTTTCCGCGGCGGAAAGCGCGTTTGAACCCGCGATCACATCATATCCCGACGGTGACTTCTGTATCGCTTCAGACGCTTCCGCATCCTTAAGAAGAAGATTGATAGTGGTCGGAACGCCTGAAACCTTTACTCTGCTGGTAGAGGAAAAATTACACTGCGGATCCGTGTCCACGCCAAGAACTTTATACCCTTTTTCCGTAAGACCGGCTGCCAGTGCCAGGGCGGTCGTAGTTTTTCCGACTCCGCCTTTCTGGTTGGCTATAGCTATTATTCTCATAAAAATCACCTCTGAATCAAACTTTTCAAATATCTTATTAAGATATTTGCTTATTTATATATTAACTTATTTCTTACATAGAGTCAATTATAATTTGTTTATTAATTTATTATATTATTTATTATCTTCATTTGGTTATTTTCCCTTTGTCCTTTATGTGCCATGACTTCCTCTTGAAAGATTACAGCGCATGTACGCACATTTTTTCTTTTTTTGAATGTGATCAATTCTGCTTACAGCACCTTAACCGAATGTTACCCTTACCCTCCGCAAACCACCCTGATTATGAAGGAAATTCGGCGCGTGTTACAAATTCGTCTTTGATGCCGGTTGCATCCGTCCAGGCAACACTTCCGGTCCGGTACGAATTCCTTCCCGTTCCTTTCTGGTGAGTTCGGGACATCGTTTCGCTTCATCATACCCGAAACTTTATCTGTTTATAATCGTATGAAGATTCATATGCTTCACTCCTCAAGGCAGCAATACGTTCGTTCTCCCTTTATACACTTACGAATAATGATTTTTTTAATATTCTTCTGTTTATTAATTTTTTTCTTATTGTATTTATTTATTATTTTATTTATTATCTTATAAATTTTTCATCTATAAGTCAATCCTTTTATATTGATGCACTCTACTTCTACGGATTTTATATATCGCCCTTATCTTACAAAGTTTCGTTTTTTCTTGCCTAAAAAGACTTTCAATAGTAAAATACAAGGGGATATGAGTCCCCGACAGGAGTGTTTTATTCCGATGGATGATATGATCAGACTAAACCCCGACGAGCAGAGCGAGCTCGATATGCTTACCGCTCATTTTGCCGATCTGGTTTCCTCCCTGACCGGTGACGAGGATTTTATCAGCGTAGACGAGGAAAAGGGCGTCAAGCTTGGGGAATACAACAAAAAAAAGCTGGAGCTTCTCAATCGCGGGCGCAAACGTGCCTTCAGCGAGATTCTTGAAGATTCCCCTGATAAGATTCTGCCTGATTTTATGTCCCGGGCTTCAGCCATTGTGGACGAGCAGTATCTGTCAAGAGAAACCAGAAGCCAGCTTCTTGACCGTACATCCCTTTACGAACTGATTACCGAACAACTGAAGCTGCACCTGGATTATCTCCGCCAGCATCGTAAAAACGAATACACGGATGCTGTCACTTATCTTAATAATCTGCTTTCGGACACAAACCGCATTGCCGACGCCATCGAAGATGTGGGAATCGACCCTGCCTCCCGTCAATCGACGCAATCGGCCCGCTCCACCAATCCCAGCGTGTTTATGTCCACTACAGACTCCATATCCAATTATACCTTTTCACCGGAGCACCGTTCCGAGTCCAATGAGGTTTCCGTCAATACCGGACGAGATTTCAACACCATCCTTTCCATCAACTACGACGCTCTTGAAGGGGAAGGCATAACAATTTCCGGCAAACGCCTTAACGATTACGACCGCATGGTACACGACAGCATTCTTACCCTTTTTTCCGAAGGGAAAAACCGCTATATCACGCCGTCCATGGTCTATCATGTAATGACAGGCAATTACAGCGCACGTATTTCCAGAAAACAGACGGACCAGATTACCCAATCCTTCCGCAAACTCAGCCGCATCCATGTGATTATTGATGAAACCAACAACCGCCCGGGGGCCAATCTTCGTCAGTTCCACGAGGAAAGCGCCCTGATCCAGTCCGTATATACCAAGGTGAGGATGAACGGCGCCGAAGTCAATTGCCTTGAGATTATCCATACCCCCACGTTGCTAAAATACGCCCTCCTTAAACATCAGATTACGCGTTCCGATATCTCCCTTTTCCGAATCGACGGCGTTGAACGCGTTTCAACCGACTTCCTCATCGTCCAGAAATATCTTTGGCGCAGGATCTCCGCCATGAAGAACACCCGGTCCAAAGTAAGCCATACCATTCTTTTCTCCACTTTGTACCGCACCCTGGACCTTGACGAGCGCAATATCACCGGAACCGCCGAAAGGAACAAGAAAAAAGCCGTCCGTGACGACGTCAAGCTGATTCTTGACACATGGATCAGGATGGACTGGATCAAGGGATATCACTTTAACATTATCAAAGGAAAGCAGTATAACAGCGTTGAAATCGACCTTACAGGCGATGGGGGAGACCGCAGGATCGATTCCTCCCGCTGAAATCGCTCCGTTCTGTTATTCATGGCATTCATAATTCAGCCGTTCCCTTCCTGGGAACGGTTTTTTTGCAGATATAAGGGTTTTTTTACGGGTGCACAAAATATGACGGTCTTTCATCCCAATAGCCCGCACAAAACATGACATCTTCTCTTTCCGTCGATCCGGCATACCATGCATTAAACATGACACACTTTTCTTAACATCGTTTTCCATCCTTCTTTTCTCAGTCACCGTAACCGGCATTATACCTTGTTTCTTTACTTTTTTATACCCGCACTAAATATGACACACGCCTGCTTTTTCGTTTTTTCCGTTTTTTTTCTCTTATCCGTTCCGGCAACAAACCCCCCTTCATGTTTTTCCTTTTACATGTGCCGATCCAAATGAACATAACGTCTCTTCTACCCCCGCACTAATTGTGACACATCGCTTTTTCCCCTTTTTTTATGACCCGCTTTCCGTCACCACGGATTTCGTACGGCTCGATACCAGTTATTTCGACCTTATTTACCTTTTTCTTTTTTTCTGTACGCGGGACCCTGCCTTGTCATTTTTTATTCCTTTTCTGCCGTAAGGCTGTGCAGCAGCTTTCTTTTTCCCTGTATAAAAGATGACATAGCTTATTCATATGCCCGTATAAAATATGACTTGATTCACATTTTACCCTGTATTAAATATGACGCTCATCTCTGACGATACCCTGAACTAAAGATGACATACGGCGTCGTATCGGATATCCCGGACTATTTGCGTCATGTTTAATTACAAGTAATGCTTTTTATCCCGATATCATATTTTATACAGGGTATTTACCCTGAATAAAATATGACTCCCTATTCTTCCGACCCCATTTTCTTTAAGAAATTGTTACATAATCATGATGTGTCATGTTTTATTCATGGCTCTTTACTTTTATCACTGTATAACCCTGAATAAAACATGACGTTCCTCCGTTTTTTCACTCAAATACTGTCTGTTTACGGGCTTATTTTCTATTTTGGCTTTTCTTTTTCCTCCGTTTGAATTCCCCGTACTAAATATGACATCTTTTATGCTTCTCCCTGCACTAAACATGACATCCTGCCAGAGAATAGTTTCACGTGAAACACTTCTGTAATCTTTTATTCATATACTGCCTCCGCTGTATCCTTCTATCTCTTTTTCTTCTTTTTACCCCGCACTGTTTATGACATTCCATCATTGCGATCCCCGCACAAAACATGACATATCCGTATGTAGTTTTTATTACGGCAGATTTTCCTTTTTTTCATATCTTATTTACAACCTCGAAAATATTTGAATATTTCCGTTTTATTTCGTTTATATTTTTTATTTTTTCGTCACAAATTTTTGTTATAATTCCATTGTGGGGTTCTGCCCGATCCTCTTCTCTGTCCGCTTTTAACTTCTTTACCCCTTATTAAACATGACAGATCCCCCCATTATTTATGACTCAGGCATGTATTAATCATGACTTCACCCCGAACAAAAAATGACTTTTCCCAGCACTAAACCAGACACCATTTATTCCCTGAACGGCCTTTCAATGCCCATTACGCCTTGTTTTTCCCCGTCTCCATCCCTTGTTGCAAGTATTGTAAATACGGCAAGTATTTACAAGTCTGTAACAATTTCGTCTCTGTCTGTAACAAAACTTCACTTTTTTATTTCCACAGGAGGAAGGATTCCGACCTGCGGGTCCCGTAAAACGGAGGTACACTCCATGTCTGATTTTATTCCGGACAACATTCCACAGGAAATGAAGGATTTGCCCCGATGGGTTCTCTTCTCCCTGTTCGAAAACGTCTACAGTAAACGGCTTGAAAAGCTTCCCTGGAGCGTCAATGGGAAAATGGCCGACATAACAAACCCCGAAACGTGGACTACATTCGACCGCGCGCTGGCTGTGCTGCGTAAAAACAATACATACCGCGGTCTCGGCTTCGTTCTGGGCGACGGGATATTCGGCATCGATCTCGATCATGTCATCTCCGAAGACGGAACAATGGAGCCCTGGGCGGCGGAAATCATCCGAATGATGGACAGCTATACGGAGCTGTCGCCGTCCGGCACCGGCGTTCATATTTATGCCCGCGGAAAGATTCCGCCAAAGGACAGGAAAAACGGCAAAGTGGAAATGTATGACGAACGCCGTTATTTTACCGTGACCGGGAATGTATACGGCGATTTAAAGCCTCTTTCGGAGAGAACAAAAGAAGCTGCTTCCGTTCACAGACAGTACCTGAAAAGAGATCGCCGCGAAAACATGCAGCAGAATACGGCTGCTGTCGCGTATGTCGCTTCCCGTGACGTGGAGGAACTGGTCAAACGAGCGGAAAAAGCGAAAAACGGCGATAAATTCTCTTTATTATATAAGGGAACCGCGTCAGGTTACGCTTCGCAAAGTCAGGCGGATCAGGCCCTTTGCAATATCCTGGCTTTTTATGCCGGCGGGGACCGAACCCTGATCGACGCTGCTTTCAGATCCTCCGGATTGATGCGTCCTAAATGGGACAGCAGGCGCGGAAACACAACTTACGGGGAAATGACGATTGAAAAAGCCCTTGCCTCGGTTCGGAGTCTTGTTCCATCAGCGGGATCCCCGTCGGCTCCCCCCCTTCCTGTGGATATAAACGAAACAGATTCCAGCTCGTTCGATCAGAGGGATGGACTTATTGCCCCCACTGTGGAAATAAAGGAAAATAAGTTTGTATATAAAGAAGAGAATGAAAAGGAGGAAAGAAAAGAGTACGAAAAAAAGAGTAAGGAAAAGAAAAAGCAGGATAATGATAATGATGATGAAAAAAAGGCAGCAGAAAAAGAGACGGAACATGTAATAAAACATGACAAAGAATCAGCCGATGCGGCAAAAGGACTTTTTACGGATATCAGAACGGCATGGAAAAAAGGCAGAATCCGCGGGGAAGGCATGTCGGGCCGAGCTTTGACGGGAATAGAAGAACTTGACAGAAGGCTGGGCGGGATCGGAAAAGGCATATGGCTTCTGGGAAGCGAACCGAGCATCGGCAAAACCAGCCTTGCTTTGCGTATCGCAAGGAATGCGGCAGCGGACGGCGCGGAGGTAATGTATATTTCCTTTGAACAGGAGGAAGCATATCTGCAGGCGAGGATTATCGCGACGGAGATGACCGAACGCTCGGGGATGAAGATGACGCCGGAATCCGTTATGGAAGGGGAGAGAAGGGACGAAATAACGGCGCTGACGGAAGAGGAAGACTTTTTCGGCAGGATTCATTTTGCTTCCGGAGCGTCATGCGTCAATGAAAGGGTCCTTTTGGAAACCCTTGCGGAATTCAGCGATATAAGAAAACCTTTCGCGGAAAAGAGAAACAGGCCCTGTGTGGTGTTCATCGATTATCTGCAGATTATTCCGTTTGCGGGTGGCAGCGGAATACGCGCGCAGATTGATGATTTTGCGCGGAGCCTGAGGCAATTGCAGATGCGCAAGGGCATTTGTGTGTTTTTGATTTCCAGTCTGAACCGAATGAGCTATATGGGGCCTGTGAGGCTTGATTCCTTCAAGGAGAGCGGCATCATTGAATTTACCGGCGACGTGATTCTGGGCCTGAATCTTCGCGCGGTGCGCGGCACCGATTTTGCGCGTCTTACGGACCCGGGGGAGAAGGCGGCCAGGCTGGAAGCCGCGCGGAACAGGCGCGTAAGGGAGCTTGAGATTGCTGTTTTAAAGAACAAGACCGGGGAAAGCAGTTTTTCGGTGGATGTGAATTTCGATACCGGGAGCGGAGTATTCACGTCCGTAAGTCCGCGCTGAAACCGTGTGTGTCATATTTTGTACGGGGTTGAAGAGCTGTTTTTCAGCCTTTTTGTGAGGATGCGGCGGCAAGGACGAAATGATGTTTTATCAGGTAAAGTCATTTCCGCACCATACATCAATGAAGGCAATTATATACAATTGTGGTGTTTCTGAGAGTGTTTAAGGGTAAAGTAAGCGTCCTGACGGAATAAAAGATGACATTGACGAGCCACACAGCATGAATAAAAGATGACAGACTTTATTTACGGAATGCCGTAAAAGGAGGAACGCCGAATGTTCAGGGAAATGAGAAGGAGAAACCAGGCGTTAAGCGAAAGCGAGTGCGTCAGGCTGCTGACGGAAGAAAAAAGGGGCGTGCTCAGTGTCCTGGGGGACGAGGATTATCCCTACGGGATGCCGCTGAACCACTGGTACGACCCGGCGGACGGACATCTTTATTTCCACGGGGGAAAAGCCGGCCACCGGGTAGACGCCGTCAAAAAACATGACAAGGTGTCTTACTGCGTATATGACGAGGGGACCCGCCCGGAAGGGGAATGGGCGCTGAACGTCCGGTGCGTGATTGTGTTCGGGAGACTGCGGCCGGTGGAGGATCATGTCCGGGCCATGGAGATTTGCAGAAAGCTGTGTTATAAATTTACGTCGGACGAGGAGTATATCGCGGACGAAATCCTGCGCCACGGCGGCGGAACAATGGTGTATGAGCTGGTGCCGGAGCATATGACGGGGAAACGGGTCAAAGAATCCTGACTGCCCTGTTTTCCCGATAATAACTTATTAAGATAATAAATCTAATCCGGAGGGGCTTATGGCGGAAATCGAATACAGGAAACTGAAAGAGAGCGACCTTGAAACGTTTATAGCCATGCGCATCACCCAGCTGAGGGAGGAAGGCGCCCGTGAAACCACAGACCTGACACCCGCTCTTTGGGAATATTACCGCCGGCACCTGACGGATGGGACTTTCATATCCTGGCTGGCGTTGGACGGCGGCAGAATCGTCGGGACCAGCGGTATGTCCTTTGTGGAAAAACCTCCGTATTACGGGTGCCCGTCCGGAAGGATCGGTCTGCTTTCAAGCATGTATACGCTTCCGGCTTACCGCCGCCGTGGGATTGCGAAGGAGCTGCTTGGGCGCGTGGTGGAAGAAGCGCGCAGGTATGGATGCGGCGCGGTTCAGATTACCGCTTCGGATGCGGGCGTAATGCTGTATGCCGATTTCGGTTTCACGAAGAACAATAACTTCATGCAGTTTTCCCTGGCATGAGGGGAGCGGAGGCCAGAACGTGAATACCCATGCCGAATGTGAATGTGCGTAAAGCGGTACGGGAATGATGACAGATGCCGGGAGGCGACGCCGCGTGGAGATTGGGAGAAAGGGAGCGAGCGAACTATGAGGATCAGGCATTCCGAGGAGCGGGATATTGAAAGGATGATGGAAATCTACAGCTTTGCCAGAATATTTATGGCGGAACACGGAAACCCGAATCAGTGGGGGCCGACAAACTGGCCGCCGGAAGCTTTGATCCGCGACGATATCCGCGCCGGGAACAGTTATGTATGCCTTAATAACGCGGGGAAAGTGATCGGGACCTTCTTTTTCATTCATGGGAAAGATGTGGAGCCGACCTATCGAAAGATTACGGACGGCGCCTGGATTGATGACAGCCCGTACGGCGTGATTCACAGGATCGCCGTAGACGGGTCCGAGAAGGGGATCGGGACATACTGCATCAACTGGGCATATGAACGGTGCGGCCATCTGCGCATCGATACCCACGGCGACAACACCGTCATGCAGAACCTTCTCAAAAAGCTGGGCTTTGTCCGCTGCGGAACGATCCATGTGGAGGAGGACGATAATCCGCGGCTGGCTTTTGAGAAAACGACTTTGCGTTAGGGTATGAATCCCGCGAAGGGAAGTCCGGACTAAAATGAGAAATGAACGGGAAATAATCGGAATGGTTAAAGAAGCCGCAACGCGGGACAGCTCCGTCCGGGCGGTAATCAGGACAGAGCTGCAGCCCGTGCGTAAATACCTGTATACATACAATTTCTGTTTTATAGTGAATAATACGGAAAAATATGATAATGACGTCTTTCGGTCGTGCTTTGGCGAAAGAATCCTTCTTTTCAGGGGCGACAGGAATTATCCGGAGCTGTTCCCGGCCGTGAAAGCCCATTTGATGGTATTTCGTGACGGTGTTACGATTGTGATCCACGCAATGGATATAAACACGTTTCTTGAGAGATACAGGGGCAAAAACGCACATGAAAACGTGTGGTTCGGAGATACCTTTCAAAAGGTTCTGGATAAAGACCGGCTGCTTCCCGAGATCGAACGGACAGAGGAAAAACAGACGATATTTGAAGGCGCTCCCGCCCGGGAAGAATTCAGCAATATCAACAGTGAGTTCTGGTGGGTTATGAAGACTTTTGCGGAGTATACCCTGCGGGAAGAATTGCTGCCGTCGATGTTTTACCTCAACAATGCCGTGCGTGATCTTCTGAACAGGATGCTGCGCTGGTATATCTTTCTGAAGGCGGGTCATCCGGTGGATATGGGGATTCTCGACTGCAGGATGGAGGAAGTCCTTGAAGCGGATCTGTTCCGTATCTATGAAAAAACGTATCCGGGCGCGAATTATTCGCAGATATGGGAAGCATACGACGCTGCCGCGGAATTATGGAGAAAAACCGGACTGTTTGTTTCGGCACACTGCGGATTTGATTATCCGGACAGAACCGAATCGGAGATGTCGGGGTTTATCCGGCGTTTGAGAGCGCAAAAAAGGATTGATGAAGCGAAGAAATAAACGGGTTTGACATTCCGGGCACCGGATTGCGGAATTTCAGTTTTTCTTCTTCCGGAACCGGGAACGGCGCCGCCCGGATATCATTATAACGGCCTCCCGTTTTCAAACGCGAGGCTGTTTTTTTGACGGTTTCTCCTGAATGTCACCGAAGAATAACATTTACCCGTCCGCTTGTCATCCGGCGTTGATTGACTTACGGTCCCCGTGGAAATATCATATTTCTGAAAGGTGGGAAATGTATGATTGGGAAGAACCTTCAGAAACTTCGGAAACAGAAAAACCTGACCCAGGAAGCCCTTGCGGAGGCGGTGGGCGTGGCCCGGCAGACCATTGTAAAATGGGAAGGGGAGGAGAGCACGCCGGATTTGGAAATGTCCGGAAGGCTTGCTTCCGCGCTGGGAGTTTCGCTGGATGACCTGGTCAACGCGCCCGAGGACGAACTGAACAGCCGGCCGGGCATGCGGGGAAAGCATATGTTCGGCCTGGTGACCGTGGGCGACAAGGGACAGATTGTGATTCCCGTCCGGGCGAGGCGTGTGTTCAATATCCGCCCCGGGGATCAGCTGATGGTGCTGGGGGATGAAAACAGCGGAATCGCCCTTGTGGACGCAAGGTTCTTTATGAATGTGGCGGAGGAAATCAAAAATGGCAACTGAACGCAACAGTCCGCTGGAAGTCAGGGGACTCAACAAGGAGTATCCGGCTTTTACGCTGCGGGACGTTTCCTTCAGCCTGACGCCGGGCAGCATTACCGGCTTTATCGGCCGCAACGGCGCCGGAAAAACGACATCGATCAATTCCATCCTGTCCTTCGTGCATCCGGACGGCGGGGAAATCTCGTTCTTCGGCCTGCCATGGAAGGAACACGAGAGGGAAATCAAGGAGAGAATCGGTTTTGTGTCCGCGGGAATGACCTATCATACCCGGAAAAAACTGAAGGCGATCACCGCGGTGACCCGATCCTTTTACCCGGCATGGGACGGGAAAGCCTATGACAAATATATGACCGCCTTCGGTCTGGACGGGGAAAAGACGCCGGCGGAGCTGTCCAACGGCATGAAGATCAAGTATGCTCTGGCGCTGGCTCTGAGCCACGGGGCGGAGCTGCTGATCCTGGACGAGCCCACCAGCGGTCTGGACCCGGTGAGCCGGGAGGAACTGGTGGAGATCTTTCTGAGGCTGAAGGATGAAGGCAGGACCGTGTTTTTTTCCACCCACATCACCTCCGACCTGGAAAAGTGCGCGGACCGGATCCTGTTTCTTCAGCGGGGCTGCCTGAAGGCGGACGATACGCTGGACGGGTTTCGGGATGCCTGGCGGATCGTCGAATGCGCCGGAGAAATCCCGCAGGCGCTGATGAGCTCCGCCCGCGGGGCCTCAAGGACCAGGGACGGCTATACCGTGCTGGTTCGGAGGGAGGACGCGGATTCGTTCGAAAACCGGGAGGCCAGCCTGGAGGAGATTTTGATTCATCTGGAAAAGGAGGCGGACAGGACGTGAAACTAATAATGAAGGAATGGAAGCTGTGCATGCATCCCACCGGATACCTGATGCCTTTGCTGGCCGTACTGGTCCTGGTGCCCGGGTATCCCTATGGCGTGTGCTGCTTCTATGTGGGCCTGGCGATCTTCTTTATCTGCCTGACGGCCCGGGAGGATCACGACGCGGGCTATACGCTGATGCTGCCGGTCTCACGGCGGGACGCGGTCCGGGGAAGGATTTTATTCTGCGCCGCGCTGGAAGCGGCGAACCTGATGCTGATGGGCATGTTCATCCTGATCAGGAACGTCATCGGCAGTCTGCCGAACCCGGCCGGACTGGACGCGGGGGTGGCGCTGATCGGCGATGGCATGATTATCTTCGCGTTGTTCAACCGGGTGTTTTTCCCCGTCTACTACAAGGACATCTTAAAGCCCGGAAAGGCTTTCGCCTGTGCGGCGGCGGCGGTGTTCCTGTGGATCGTCCTGGAGATTGTCGCGACCCATACGGTTCCGTTCTTCCGGGATATTCTGGACCGGCCGGATCCGATGTATATGAAAGAAAAGCTGCTGTTCACCCTCGCCGGCCTGGCGCTTTTCCTGGCGGGCACCGCCCGCGGCGTCCGGCTGAGCGCCGAAAGGTTTGAGGCGGCGGACCTGAGTCTGTAAACGCGCCGTCACGGCCCGAGTCCGCTGAACATGACGGCCGCACGGGTGACTTTCGCGAAAAAGGCAGAAACATAATAATGGCTCCCGCCGTGCCCCGCGGGAGTTTTTTTATTCCCTGCGGCCGCTGCCCTTGCTCCCGGCGGATCGGGGCTGCGGAGGGATTGCGTTTCCGCGCGGAATTTCCCGATGAAGTCAGCGGAAGAGGAAAAAATACAGGACGACGATTTACGTATATGTGTTGACAAATATCAAAACAAGGTTTACAATAAGTTACGGAAAGTAAAGTATCACGGTTTACAATTTGTAAAGTATTTTTAGAACAAATCAGACAGAATGAATATGTTTCCGGTCCTCGCGTGATCAGGAAGGGAGGAGATTGCATTGAGATTCGTCTGACGGGGAAACATGGTTCGGTTTTGCCCGCCGGCGGTGAACGCGAAAACACCGCCATGCTGATTTCGGATTCCGATGCTTATTAAATATTTTACAGTGAAAAGGAGAATCATTGTATGAAAAACGAAAAGCGCCTGATCCGTATCCTTGTCCTATGCGCCGTGCTGCTGACCTTCACGGCCGGAAGCGCGGCCGTCTCCCTGGCGGACAGTCCCGTACTGTTTTCGGCTGAAAATGTGAGGCTGAAGGAAGGCTGCGAAGCGGTTTTTGACGGAAACACGCTGGTCGTGACCGACACGGAAGACAACGGCGATGTATGGAGCTCCAAGCTCCTGCTGGATGCCGGTATGGAACTGACCCCCGGCGAACAGTATACCGTCAGTTTCAGCCTTTCCGGCGACAGCGGCGTCGGCGAGTTCTTCCTCTGCAAAAGCGAAAACATTGACGATCGCTATGACGAGACCTTTGCGTCCGAGAACGGGGAAAGGAGCATTTCTTTCAAGGCAGCCAATGACAGGGTCTTCATCGGCATGCAGGTCGGCAATGTCGGGAAGGGTCACAGCGTCATGGCCGCCGTCACGAATCTGTCCCCGCTGTCCGAATCAGAAAACCCAGGTCTGCTTCGAGCGGAGAACTGCGCGGTGAAGATCGCCGGCAGCGTGATTACCGCCACCGACACCAACGCAAACAACGACGTGTGGAACTCCAAACTGCTGTACCGGACGGGCATGGCGCTGCAGGCCGGAAAGACCTACAGGCTTTCCTTCACGCTGGCCGGCAGCAACGGCGTCGGCGAATTCTTTATCTGCAGGTCCGGGAATCTGAATGACCGCGACGACGCGACCTTCGTGAACCAGGGCGGCAGCAGGAGCGTGACCTTCACGGCCGGGAGCGGCGAGCTTTACATCGGGATGCAGTTCGGCAATCTGGGTGTCGGAAACAGCGTGACCCTTACCATTACGGAACTCAGGGAAGACAGCAAAGACGAAGTCAAGGAAACCGGCGGTTCCGGCCCTTCCGGCGGTTTTGCCCCGCCGCCCGAGGTACCCGGGGTCGTAATGTCGGAGAACTGCACCTATGAGGTGAGGCGCGGCGAAGGCCGGACGGTGATGACCGCGGTCGACACCGGCAAGGAGACGGACGTCTGGACCTCCAAATTGCTGGTTTATCTGGGGGACATCCTTGAAAAGAACAAGATTTATGCCTCCATCATCAGCATGGAAGGCGACGGACCGGTCGGCGAATTCTTCTTCCTCAAGTCGGGCGATATGAACGACAGGTATTCCTTCGACAACACGCCCGGGGAACATACGGTGCAGTTCAAGGCGGAGGACACCGCGCTCTATGCCGGGATGCAGTTCGGCGATATCGGCGAGGGGAACGAAGTGACCGTCACCGTCGGGGACGTTTTCCTCATTCCTGGTCTGCAGACCCAGGGAGAGAACTGCACGGAATCCCTCAGCGAAGGCATGATCACGCTGACGGACATCGCCGATAACCCGGACGTGTGGGATTCAAAGGCGGTCTTTGACACAGGCATCGTGCTGGAGCCCGGCAAGGAATACACCGCCACCTTCACGCTTACGGGTGAAAACGGCGTCGGCGAATTCTTCTTCCTGAAGTCCTCCGATATCGACCAGCGCTATACCTTTGACAATGAACCCGGAGAGCACACCGTGACCTTCACGGCGGAGGACACCGTACTGTTCTTCGGCATCCAGTGCGGAAATATCGGCAACGGCAACAGCGTGTCCATCAGCGGCATCAGCGTGACTGAGGCCGAATCCGGCGGGGACGCGGGAAACGAAGCCGCCGAAGAGCCCGCTGAAGAAGAAAACGCGGAAGAGGAAGCCGCGGCGCCCGAACAGCGGCCGGTCACAGGACACAGCCGCGGAAGATAAAGACATTAACCCATTGCGGCTGATACCGGAATAAACGCCGTATCCCGCACAGCGGCCTTACGCGCATCGGATTGCGTACGGGGCCGCTTTTTGTTTATGTTACGGAAAGCGGGATGAGGGGTTTCGCCTGCGGGATTCTCCTTGATTTCAGGAAGCGCGTATATTATAATGTTCTGCAAAAAACATGCCGTATGAAAGGATATGAGTCACAATGATCGGTTATTATCAAATTAGAAGTCCTTTGTCCCAGGTGACGGATATGCATATGCGGCGGTATATCGGAGAATTGCGGGATTCCCTGGGCGAGGAATTGCGCCGGGTGGATCTCGCGGAGTATCTCAGGGAAGAATTTGCCTTGCTGTATGTGGCGTCGGGCGGGAGCGAGGGATATTTCCTGGAAGTGTTTGAGCAGCTTAAAGCCCGCCGCTGTTATATTCTCACCAGCGGCGAATCGAATTCCCTGGCCGCTTCCATGGAGATATTAAGCTATCTGAGGAAACATGGCGGCAGCGGGGAAATCCTGCACGGGGATATCGAACAGGTGGCGCGGCAGATCCGTGTCCTTCGGAACGCTTATCGGGCGCTGAACACGCTCCGCGGGAAAAAGCTGGGCTGTATAGGCAAGCCCTCCGACTGGCTTATCGCAAGCGAATACGCTCCGGATACGGTCATGGAGAAGCTGGGACTGGGTTTCGTATCGATTCCCATGGAGGAACTGCTGGAGGAGATTAAACGTAATCACTATGAAGACGACCCCTGGACGGCGCTTTTCAGGCGGCAGGCATTTGATCGGAACGAAATTGAAAAAGCGCTGAACGTTTACGGAGCGCTCCGAAGAATCGTGGACAGATATGATCTTTGCGGCGTTTCCGTCCGCTGCTTTGATCTGCTGGATACGGCGCACACGACCGGCTGCCTGGGACTGTCCGTTCTTAACAGCCGGGGAATTTACGGCGGCTGCGAAGGGGATATGCCGACGCTGCTGTCCATGGCGATCCTTGGCAGCATTACCGGGGAGCCGCTGTTCATGTGCAACCCCAGCCGATTCGACACGAAGGCGGGCTGCGCCACCTTCGCCCATTGCACGGTACCGACCGCGATGCTGAAAAGCTTTTGCCTGAATACTCACTTTGAATCGGGAATCGGCGTCGCGGTCCAGGGTACGTTTGAGAAAGGGGACTGCACCCTGTTCAAATGCGAGGGCGATCTGTCCAGATATTACGCGCAGGAGGGCACGATTCTGGAAACGCCCTTCAGCAATATGCTGTGCCGCACGCAGATCAGGGTGGGACTGGACGATTTCTCCTACTTCCTGACAGATCCGATCAATAATCATCATGTCGTCTGCCGCGGAAAACACAAAACCGAAATCGATGCGTTCTTCCGGCTATTAAAAAGAGACTGAGACACGGCGCCATCCCGCTTCGACGAAACGCGGCGCAGGGGAAAGCCCCTGTGCCGCGCTTCGTCGTCGGATTACTGATCCTGCGTAAGCAGACGGTACGCGTCCGGCCGTCGGTACCTGCCGCCCATCACGTCCGTTTCCCTGTGCTTCCTGAGGCGGTCCAGATCCAGCTCCGCGATATAGATCCCGGCTTTCCCGGGGGCCTCGAACACGCACATATCCCTGACGCCCGGTTCATCCTTCAGCCAGGGCACGCCGTCAAACAGCGTGGAACGGCCGTTGCAGTCGGGCTGGCCCTCGGGATAATTGCAGGTGGCGACGGCCAGCATGTTTTCGTACGCCCTTGTCCTGAGGGCGGAGAGGCGGTTGATTTCCATGGGGCAGGCGTTGGGCGCCAGGATGAGCTCCGCGCCCTTCAGCATCAGGACGCGGGCGCTTTCCGGGAATTCCCTGTCAAAGCAGATCATGGCGCCGACCCGGACCGTGCCTCCTTCCAGGTCCAGGTCGGCGGTATAAAAACCGCCGCCGCCGGAGAGCATTTTTTCATCCTCAAAGACGCAGGTATGCACCTTGGAATAATGCAGGGCCGTCTGACCGCGGCGGTCGAAGACCGCGACGGAATTCAGCGGGGCAATTTCCCCGTCTTCCAGGAATGTGACGGCGACGGCCATGCGAAGCTCAGCCGCCAGCGCCGCAAAAGACCGGACGAAGGGACTGTCCATGCCGACCGCCAGCTTTTTCAGGGCCTTCCGGTCCCGGGGGATGCGGTAGCCGTCGCTCCACATCTCCGGGAACAGGGCAATGTCGGCGCCTTTCGCCTTTGCTTCAGCGCAGGCTTTCTTTCCCAGCGCCAGCTGTTCGTCGGTGCTGTTTCCGGGTAGCAGCTGAAGGAACGCGATTCTGATCATCATTTCTGATCCCCGCCTTTGAATTATTATCAGATTTGGAGTACATGACGGGGATCAGTCGTCCCTGATTATTTCCATCGCCGCGACCCCGCGGAGAAGATCCGCGCTGACCCGGTCCCGGCCGTAAACGTCCAGGAAACGGTCCGTATACCGGGCGGTGCCAAGATTGAACATCAGGGACCAGATTCCCCACAGGATATCGATATGCCTGTCGAAGATTCCTCCGGAGCCGACGTCGATGAACCCGGAAAAACGCCAGTCGGACAGGAGGATGTTGGGCAGGCAGTAATCGCCGTGGATCAGTACGTCGCTTTTCAGGGCGGACAGGGTTTCCTCCGCGCATTGCCGCGCATCCTCCGCGGAGGAAAACGGCCACAGCTCCCGGAACTTTTCCGGTTCGTTCATCAGGCCGCGGCGGTATCCGGAGACGACTTTGGCCCGGTAAGTTTCAGACAGGTCCTTCACGGGACACCGGTCCGGACGGACTTCGTGAAGCATCCTGAGGCATGATGCCACGGTGTCGCACAGCCGAACCGGATCGGACAGGCAGGCGGGATGCGTACAGTCCTCGCCCGGGATGCGCCGCGTCAGCAGCCAGTCATACCGGTTTGTATCAAGGTAGGCGAGGACCTGGGCGGACAGACCGAGGGAATGGAAATACGCCGTCATTTCTGCCTCGGTCTTCAGCTTTCCGGAGGCGTTCCTTTTCAGGAAAAGACCGCCGTCCCGTTCGATATAATAGACCCGCGCTTCCTCGGAACAGCTGCTGTCAAAGACGTCGGCGTTCCTCAGAAAGGAATGAAGCTCCTCCGGGAAAAGGGGCAGGTCCGTTTCGATCTTTGTCCGTTTCAAGAGAGAGTCCTCCGAAACCAAAGTAATAATATAATAAGATAATAAGCTAATAAGTTATCGGGTCAGTCGGTATCGGTCCCAACGGCGCCGCTATCCCGGGAAGGAGAAAGGTCCAGGGGCTCGGCCTGTTCGATCAGGCGGCAGAGCATCTGGTCCTTCTGCCGCAGCCAGTAATCGGTGTCACAAATAATCACAAGCTTTTTTCTTGCCCGGCTGACGGCGGTATTGATCACCCTGCGGCCTACGGAACGGTTGGAATCGGTAAAATATCTGTCGACGGTATCCACGGCGGAGAAAATCACGGTGTCCCATTCCCGGCCCTGGGAGCCGTGGACGGTAAGGATATCCTCGGACGCATCCTCAAACATTTTTTTAAGGCTCCGCCTCAGCAGCCTCAACTGGCCGATGTAGGGCGTGATGATGCCAACCGATTCCCCGGGGAACAGGTTAAGGTACCTCGCGCAGGCTTCCGCCTCGCCCATGCTCCGGCGTTTTCCGCGCTTCGGATCCCGCACATGAACCGCCAGAATCCGCGTATCGGCGTCCGGGTCCCCGCGGAAAAGCGGGGAATAGACCGTGCGGGCAAGCACGTCCGCAAGGCTCGGGCCGAAACGGTGGGTCTGGTTGAGGTCGCATTTTACCAGACTGATAAAGGGCGGGGGAGACTGGGTAAAAAACGCCGAGGCCAGGTCCTCCGCCGACGCGCGGAAGGCGGCGTCCGCGAACAGCGCGCTGAGCGCCCACAGGGAGAGGGAAGGGTGGGCTTTGATGTCCCTGGAATCCAGCTCGAATACCGGGGGCAATTGCATGTGGTCTCCGAGGAATGTTACGGGACAGTGCCATGCCGTCAGGGTCAGGCCCTTGATCAGCGAGCAATAGCCGGCCTCGTCCAGAAAGACGTGGTCCGGGTTGAAGCCGCAGCCGGGAAACATGCATCGAATGCATCCGTCCATCGTGGCGGCGCACAGGCGGAACTCGTCGATCGCCTCCATGATGGGGAAGGGCGCCGTGCGGATGCGCATCAGGCGGTCTTCAAGGAATCTTATGCGTTTTTTTACCGCACTCAGGCATTCCTCAGGGTCGCCGCTCTCCGCGGAGGAAAGCGCGGACAGCGTTTTTTTGCCGCCCGAAGCCTTTGCCTCTGCAAGCGCCGTCAGCTGTTTTTCCAGGTCCGCCTGCTCCGTTTCCAGGCGGTTGATCTCCAGGTTGTATTTAAGCGTGACACCGTTGAGGGCCTGGTATTCGCACAGCCCGGGATAAGCGTCCCGGAATTCGTCGCTGGGCGAACCCAGGCGTACGGCGTTGCCGCTCAGGGCGATGCCCTCCTTCTCAAGCGCCGGAAGCAGTCCGAAAAGGGTCTGTTCCAGGGCGTTGTTGGTCGGCGCGGCGACAAGTACCCGTTCCCCGCGCTTCAGGCAGGAGATCACGCAGGACGCCAGGACCATGCGTGTCTTGCCTGTCCCCGGCGCGCCCCAGATGTAGGTGAAGGGGAAGGTCAGGGCGGTATGAATGGCCTCCTCCTGCTCCGGGCTGGGGCGGAGGGAAATATCGGGCAAGCCTTCCTCGTTCAGGACCGCGGGATGGGGGAGGGCAACCTCCGCGCCGTATTTTTCATACCATTTCTGGACCCTTTTCACAAGGAAACGAAGGTCCGACCGGATGCGGACGCCCCGGATCTCCGGGTCGGAAAAGGCCTTCCGGATGTCTTCGGTAATCAGGCGCAGCCGGAGCGCCTTATGACGGGCCGCGTTTTCCAGGACCTGAAAATGCTCTCCGCCGAATTCCTGGATACTGAGCGCTCCGTTTTTGCGGACGAAGATCTCCAGCACGATGCCGTCGGCGGAGGGAAGTTTTTTGTCGGTTTTCAGGATCACATCGGATTCCAGATCCGGAAGGACGGCCAGGACGGTGCAGTAGCTCAGCCCCTTGCCCTGCCGGACAAGAAGCTCGTGGCATATCCTGGCGCTTTCCGCCGCCGTGTTCCTGACATCCATCGCACTCACCCCGCGGGAATCGTACTGTAAGAACATCATACAGCGATTCCGCGGAAAAAGCACTCTTTTTTTATCCTTTCTATTTTCTCTTTGACATCTTTTTTGCGGGTGGGACTTTTGCCCGGCCGGAGTGAAAGCGCAGGGAAATCCGGGCGCGGCTTGACGCGGAAGGACGCCGTCAATATAATGTCAGGTGACCGGAAGGTCACGTATTTTGGGGGTGATCGGATGGCGAAGGATACAAGGGACAGGATCCTGAAGGCGGCGCTGGAAAAATTCTCTGAAAACGGGTATGCGGGCACGAATATCCGCGAGCTGACGGAGTCGCTGGGGCTTGTCAAATCGGCGATGTACCGGCATTTTGAAAGCAAGGAAGAGATCTGGAACACACTTCTGGACGAAATGATTGCTTACTACGCCGCGCGTTTCGGATCGCCGCGGAATCTCCCGCCGGCGCCCGATACAATGGACGATTTTCTGGAGATGACCGGGCGCCTGGTGAATCTGACGGTCCGCGACGAAAAAATCGTGATGACGAGAAAGCTGCTGACCATCGAACAGTTCCGCGACGGGCGGGCCCGGGAGCTGGCGACAAAGCATTTTCTGACGGGGCTGACCGAGATGTTTACGCGCATCTTCGCCGGGATGATGGATAAGGGACTTCTTCGCCGGGAGGATCCCGCGATGCTCGCATTTGCGTACACGGCGCCGATTTCGGCGCTGATTCATCTGTGCGACCGGGAACCGGAAAAAACGGAGGAAGCGCTGGCGCAGGCCGAGGCCTTCACCAGGCATTTTATCGCGACGTACGGCATGCCTGAGGGCGGAAAGCGGTAAAACGGCGGGCAGGGATTGCGGACATAAGCGAAATGTGCCCCTGAAAGGAAAATCAAATACAAAAAGAAAGCAGCATGGCTATTGCTTTCCTGCTTTATTACGCTAAAATGAAAAACATGAAGGGCAGTCCGGGCACTGACCGGGCCGCCGATATATAAGGAGGAAACCCCATGAAAAAGCTTATTGCCATGCTGGCCGTAATGACGCTCATCCTTTCCGCCGCAGCCCTGGCGGACGTGATCCCCGGCGTTGAGGACGGGGTGCTGACGGTGGCCATGGAATGCGCTTACGCCCCGTATAACTGGGCTCAGCCCGACGATTCCAACGGCGCGGTGCCCATCAAGGATTCCATCCTGTACGCCAACGGCTACGACGTGATGATGGCCAAGGCCATCTGCGAGGCCAACGGATGGCAGCTGGAGATTGTCCAGCTGGAATGGGACAGCCTGATCCCCGCCGTGCAGAGCGGCGTGGTTGACGCCGTCATCGCGGGCCAGAGCATGACCGCCGAGCGCATGGAAGCGGTGGACTTTGCCGGCCCCTACCTGTACGCCAGCATCGTCTGCCTGGCGAGGGAAGACAATCCCAACGCCCAGGCCGAGGGCATCAGCGCGCTTAAGGGCACCGCCACCAGCCAGAGCGGCACCATCTGGTATGACACCTGCCTGCCCCAGCTTAAAAATGTCACCGTTCTGCCCCCCGCCGAGTCCGCTCCCGCCATGCTGATGGCCGTGGCCTCCGGCACCGTGGACCTGGTCTGCACCGATATGCCCACCGCCCAGGGCGCTCTGATCGCCTATCCCAATTTGAAGATTCTGGATTTCTCCGGCACAGGGGATGATTTTACGGTGTCCGACGAGGATATCAATATCGGCATTTCGGTCATGAAGGGCAACGCCGGTCTGCTGGACGCCATCAACGGCTATCTGGCCGACAAGACCGCCGACGACTTCAACGCCATGATGGCCGAGGCCATTCGCATCCAGCCCCTGAGCGAGTAACGGCGAAGGCGAATACAGCGTCTTGCGGCATACCAAATGTAATAGGAATGAACGCCCATGATTGAGCAGCTCTTTAATGATATCAACGGCATCTGGAAAAAATACGGCATGGTCTACCTGACGGGGATCGGGAATACGCTGATTCTGGCGGTGACCGCGACGCTGATCGGGTGCGTTATCGGCTTCATCTGCGGTATTCTTCAGACCATTCCCTGCACCCCGAAGGACCATCTGATCAAACGGATTATCCTGAAGACGATCCGCGTCCTGATCCGCGTCTATGTGGAGATTTTCCGCGGAACGCCCATGATCCTCCAGGCGGTATTCATCTATTACGGGATGCCCTACTTCTTCGGCATCACCTTCAAAAACATATGGACCGTTTCGATTATCGTGGTCAGCGTCAATACCGGCGCGTATATGTCCGAATCGGTACGAGGCGGCATCATGAGCATCGATCCGGGCCAGTTCGAGGGGGCCAAGGCCATCGGCATGAACCATTTCCAGACCATGCTTTACGTCATTCTGCCCCAGACGCTCAGGAACATCATGCCCCAGATCGGCAACAACTACATCATCAACGTCAAGGACACATCGGTGATGTTCATCATCGGCTTTCAGGATTTCTTCGCCGTGCACAAGATGGTCAGCGGGGCGGTGTTCAAGTATTTCCCGTCGGCATTCCTGGAAATGGGCGGTTACCTTTTCCTGACGCTTCTTGCCAGTTTTCTTCTGAGATACATGGAAAAGAAGCTGGAGGGCAAAAGCAATTACGAGCTGGTCAACACGGATCAGCTGGTGATGACCGCCGGCGTTTACTCTTTCCCGGGGGAGGCGCCGTACGATGAGAAGAACAGGGATCTTAAAGGAGGCCAGCAATGAAAGAGCCGATCCTCGAGATCCGCCATCTGTCCAAGACCTTCGGGACCCACGCCGTCCTCAAGGACGTGAATTTCAGCGTCTGCAAGGGCGACGTCACCAGCATCATCGGCGCCAGCGGCAGCGGCAAAAGCACGCTGCTTCGCTGCGTCAACCAGCTGGAGACCCTGACCACCGGACAGATTCTTTTCCACGGCAAGGACATCACCAAAGGCGCCATGAAGGTGAACGAATACCGCGCCAGGGTGGGCATGGTATTCCAGAGCTTCAACCTTTTTGCCAATATGACGGTCCTGGACAACTGCACGGTCGGCCAGGTCAGGGTCAACAAAACCCCCAAGGCCGTGGCCAGGGACCGGGCTATGTTTTACCTGAACAGGGTGGGCATGCTCCCTTACATCAACGCCCGCCCCGCCCAGATCTCCGGCGGGCAGAAGCAGCGGGTCGCCATTGCCCGGGCGCTGGCCATGCAGCCGGAGGTGCTGCTCTTTGACGAGCCAACCTCCGCCCTGGACCCGGAGATGGTCGGCGAGGTCCTGGACGTGATGAAGGGCCTGGCCGAGGACAGCATGACCATGCTGGTGGTCACCCACGAAATGTCCTTCGCCCGGGACGTCAGCACCCGGGTGGTCTATATGGCCGACGGCGTCATCCTGGAGGAAGGCCCGCCTTCCCAGATCCTAAGGGACCCGAAGGACCCGAGGACAAGGGAATTCCTGAAACGCTTCCTGTAAATATCAAAGCAGCCGGACAGACCGCGCGTCTGTCCGTTTTTACCAAGTTCATCATCGACCGGGAAGGGAACGTCGTCGCCCGTTTCGAGCCGACCGCCGATATGGCCGCCGTGGAGGCGTGTGTCAAATCCCTGCTGTAAATCTCATATTGAAAAAGTGGGCCGAACAATACTGCTGATATAAAAATCCCGATATGCGGGCAAGGCGTCCCCGGACCGGAAACGGACCGGGGGCGCCATCGTATTCCCGGGTCTCGGAAGGGGGTTTTCGCTTGACATGCGTATGGCTGACAAATATAATGTAAAGTGACCAATCGTTCACATGCTTTGGATCGTGCGCCGGAAGACGCGGGAAAACGCCGGATTCAGGTTTCATAACGGGAGGGATTGCGGATGGACCGGGAAGCGGAGGTTTATCTATTTGGACAGGTGCTGGGCACCCACTCTTTTTTGCTGGAGGACGGTTTCCTTCGGCCGGACGAATACGCGGAGATCAGCGAGCATTATTTCCTTCCCGGCGGGGAAACCGGCACGGCGGCCACGGTGCTGGATTCCCTGGGCGTGTCCGTACGGATGGACGGCACATGGATCGGTACGGAAGTCGCGCCGCTCCTGAAAGCGTTTTACAGGGACAGGCAGGTGGACCTGTCGCCGCTTCGCCTTTGGGAAGACGATCCCGGCGTAATGGATTATGTGGTGATCGCGGATCGGGTCCGGTCCCCCATGGGGCGGTTCCGGCATCTGTTTTCCTGCGGAAAACGGTGGTGGAGCGTTCCCAGGGAAAAGGATATCGTCGGCTGCGGAGCGGCGGGCATCGACCCATTCTTCGGCGAAGAATCGCTGCTTGCCGCCGAGCTCTGCAGAAGGCACGGCATCCCCTATGTGACAATTGACTGCCCGCACGATTCCCCCCTGCATATGCATGCCGCCGTCAATGTGATTTCCCGGGAATGCCTGTCCCTGCATTATGAGGGCATGGCGGAGGAAGACGTGATGAAGCGGATGACGGAAACGACAGACGGCCTCGTCGTTATTACCCGGGGAGGGGACGAGATGCTGTACGGCAGGAAGGGAGAAAAAATCCACCGGATGAAGCCCTTTTCGGTTGAAGTCAAAAGCACTTTGGGCGCGGGAGACACCTTTAAGGCCGGATGCGTGTACGCGTTGCTGCGCGGAATGTCCGACGAGGAAACGGTGCGGTTCGCAGGCGCATGCGCCGCCGTCGCCATTTCACGTTTTCCGCTGCCGCTCCATCCCCCCAGGCCGGAGGAAGTGGAAAAACTGATCCGCGGGATGTGAGAGACCGGCGGTCAAAAGGAGAAATGATATGGATAAAAACCGGTCCGAAATGAACAGGGAAACGCAGACGCTCCTTGCGAAAGCTGAAGGGGACCGAGATTCCCGATTTTTCCGCGCCGCCCTGTATATCCGCGGACGCGGCGCGCTTTCAGGTACAGAGATCGGCGCCAGGATGATAACGGTAAAAAAGTCTTGTCAGTCTCCGCGGACAGTGTTATGCCGAATTGGGTTTAACGTTGTCAAAAGCGTTGGAAAGAGGCTGACCGGGATGCTGTTGCGCGCAGGTTTTGCGCAGGCAGCAAACATGCGGGAATCGCCTGCAGTATAAGTGGCCGTCGGCCGGGAAGGAGACACTTCCGTTCCGGCCGACGGCGTTTATGTCGGCAATGGCAGCTTTACCATGAACGGCGGCACGATTACCGGGAATGTTTCCCACGGCGACGGGTACGGAGTTTATGTGCTGATGGACGGCGCTTTTACCGTTTCCGGCTCCTTCAACGACCGGATCAGGCTGAACTTCTGCTTCGATATCCCGGAGGCCTTTGCGGACGAAGGCGCGTATGTGACCCTCACCGACGAAAGCAGCCGGGCCGTCACAACTCTTCCTGCCGGAGACGCGGAATATGTCGAGGGCAGCGGACGCAATTCCGGCGCGATTTTTTACCCTGCCCGTCGGACGGACGAACGTTTTCCCGGCTGTCTGTCCGCCCCGATCCCCTCCCGAATTGCCGGGACGGAGTTTCAGGAGGTGTTCCTGTATGAAAGCGCTGGTCATCAACTGCAGCCCCGTGCGCGACGGCGCGACAGCGGAGATCGTACGCATTGTATCCGGGGAACTGTCCACCCGGTATGCGGTTAAAGACGTGTGCGTCGACGATTACCGCATCGCCTTCTGCAGGGGCTGCAGGGCCTGCCACACCGCCGCCCGGTGCGTACTGCGGGACGATACCGATCTTCTGATGGAGGAGTTTGAACGGGCGGACGTCATTGTTGCCGTTTCCCCCTCCTACTGGGCGGACGTGCCCGGTCAGTTCAAGGTTTTCATCGACCGCTGCACGCCCTGGTGCAATACCCACGAACCCCACAGGAGCATCCCCTCCGGCAAAAGGGGCTACGCCATCGCCTTAAGGACCGGCCCCGGCATGAAGGAGTGCGAAAGGGTCATCGGCAGCATCGAACATTTTTACGGGCACCTTGAGATCGCCTGCTGCGGGCACCTGGGCCTGTGCGGCGTCGAATACCGGGAAGCGGCTGAGGCGCGCAGGGGAGAGATCGCTTCTTTCTGCGCTTCGATCTGAGGCGTGCGCGATCCCGCAAGGCCGCCGTCCCGCGACGATTGCTTCTGAATGTCGGCGCGGATGGATCATGACGGTTTCCCATAATCCGCGTCCGGCCTCTCCGGCCCGGCGCATAACACGGCAAGTTGCGTATTTACAGTCGCAACTTGCCGTGTTATAATGCAATTAAACAGCAATGTTCCGTCTTGAAGACGCAACTGTGCATATGCTGCGGGGGAGGGAAAGCCATGGGTGAAAGGATCTACGCGGCGATAGACATGAAGTCCTTCTATGCCTCGGTGGAATGCGTGTTCCGCGGTCTGGATCCCCTGAAGGCCAAGCTGCTGGTGGCGGACGAGAGCCGGACGGACAAGACCATCTGTCTTGCGGTTTCCCCGGCGCTGAAGGCCATCGGGGTTCCGGGCCGCCCGCGGCTGTTTGAGGCCCGCGAGGCGATCCGGCGCTACGAGGCGGCGGCCCATGAGAAGGTGTCCTACCTGGTGGCGGTGCCGCGGATGGCGGAATACGAAAGGGTGTCGGCGCAGATCTATTCCGTTTATCTCAGGTATGCCGCGCCGGAGGATATCCACGTGTACAGCATCGACGAATCCTTTATCGACTGCACGCCCTATCTGCACTTTTACCGGGACAGGGCGGCAAAAATGGGCATCCACCCGGCGCGGCTGATGGCCATGACCATGATCCGCGACGTGCTGGCCGTCACCGGCGTCACCGCTACCTGCGGCATCGGCACCAATCTGTACCTGGCCAAGGTGGCCATGGACATCGTCGCCAAGAAAAAGGCGCCGGACCGGGACGGCGTACGCATCGCCGAGATCGACGAGGACAGCTACAAATTTCTGCTTTGGGACCACCGGCCGCTGACGGACTTCTGGCAGATCGGTCCCGGCAAGGCCCGGCGGCTGGAGAGGGCGTGCCTTTTCACCATGGGGGACGTCGCCGCCCGGACCCAGTACGACGAAGAATGGTTTTACAAAACCTTCGGCATTGACGGGGAGATCCTGATCGACCACGCCTGGGGAATCGAGCCGGTGACGATGAGGGACATCAAAACCTACCGGACAGACAGCACCAGCCTGTCCAACGGACAGGTGCTCCCGCGTCCTTACCGGTTTGACGAAACGCGTCTGGTGCTGTCGGAAATGCTGGAAGTGCTGTGTGCCGACATGTTTTCAAAAAACCTGATCTCCTCCTCCTTCACCTGGTGGGCCTCCTACGACTGGAAATCCCTTGAGGCGTGCCCGGGCTACGAGGGGCCGGTGACGCCGGATTTTTACGGACGGCTCCATCCGTGCCACAGCGGCGGCACCGTAAAGACCCGCGTGCCCACCAACAGCCTGAAAACGGTGCGGGAAAGGATGCTGGCTTCCTTTGACGCGGTGTGCGACAGGCGGCTGCTTTTCCGCCGCCTGGGGGTGTGCGCCAACGAGACCGCGGCGGACGAGGGAACCTTTCAGATGGACATGTTCACCGATTACGAGGCCCTGGACAGGGAAAGGCGCATCATGGGGGCCATGGCGGATGTCAGGAAGCGGTTCGGGCCGAATGCGGTCTTCAAGGGGATGAACATGCTGGAGGGCGCGACCGCGCTGGAGAGGAACCGGCAGATCGGCGGACACAGGGCCTGAGCGGAAAAAGGTCTTTCTTGCCTTCACCGGCGTTCAGACATTATGAGAGTACGCCTTTTCTCAAACCCGACTCTTTTATTGGGAAGGAGGGGGAAGAATGACGCTGGGAAATATGCGGATGCCCGCGGATTTCAAGTATAGAAACGTGTACCTGAAGGGAAAGCCGGTCCACACAGGGGGCGACGGATTCCTGAGGCGGCATCCGGCGATGGACCTGGGGCGCCGGGCCAAGATATTCAGCCCCTTCGACGCCCTGCGTGGCTTTGGCGACGCGGTAAAGTCCAAGGATATCGCGTACGTGGACCGGCCGGAGGTCAGCGAGGACGCGCAGCGGGAGATTGACCGGAAGCTGGCGGCGCTGCGGGACCTGACGCGCCTGAGAGCGGGCAAAAAAGAACGCCCCCGCGTGAAGATTGACTATTTCGAGGTCTGCGCCGATCCGGACAGCTTTGCCTGCGGCGTGAGGGGCGTGGTCAGGACCGTTTCCGGCGTTTGCCGCCGGGTGGACGACGTGATCGGCCGCGCGGTGACGGTGGGGGACAGCGTGATCCCCTTTGACGACATCCTGTCGCTCAGCGCCGAGGGACTGTCCGGGCAGGGCGGGGAAACGGACGGGCAGTGAACGACCCCCTGCGCAAAAGGCGCTGCTGTCTGCTGGGTCCGTCGCCGGAATGGCTGAAAAGGCCGGAGGACGACATCCGTGTGGACCTGGAAAACAGCGTCATGGCGGCGGTCCGGGAGGGCCTGAACACCTTTGTCTGCGGCCTGGACCGGGGGACGGGCATCTGGGGCGCGGAGATTGTGGTCCGCCTGAGGAATCAGTTCCCGGACATGGGACTGCGCCTGGTCGCGTGCGTCCCGTATCCCGGTTTTGACGAGGAATGGGAAGCCTCGTGGCGGGACAGGTATCGGGTCCTGCTGAGCCTGTCCGAATATGTCAGGGTGCTTTCGCCTTATCCATCGCCCGCAGCGCGCCGGATAAGGAATGAGTGGGCGGTGATCCACAGCGTCCGGTTGATTGCGGTCTGCGTCCGGGACGACATGGAAACGCGGGAGGCCGTATTTTTCGCGGGGAAAAACAGGGTGCCGGTAAGCCGTATCCCGGGATAAAGCGCGTATTGGATCGCGGGGAGGTTTGTGGTATCATGGAGACGCAAGCATTCCGATTAAATGGGAATGCCGGCCAAAGGCAGTCCTTTAAGACGGCGGAACGACGGTGATACCGGAACCTTCGGGATCGCGGGAGGTGATATGATGACGGACTTTGGCGTCAGTGAGATGCAGGAAATGCAAAGGCAGCTGCAGGAAAAGTATAAGGGCCGCTGGGAGCCCATCGGGCCGGAGACGGGGAAAAACAAGCTGCTCTGGATGATCGGCGAAGTGGGCGAGGTAATCGATATCATTAAAAAGAACGGCGATATCAGGGCTGCTTCCGATCCGGAGCTGAGGAAGGCGCTGGTGGAGGAAATGGCGGACGTGCTGATGTTCTATAACGACGCGCTGCTCTGCTGGGGAATCTCCGCGGAGGAGCTGAAAAGGGAATACACGGACAAATTCCGCCGCAACCTGGAGCGCTGGTAAAGAACCTGACAGGGAAGACCGAAAAAACAGACGGAGGGGCGCGATGCTGACCGTTACGCGGGAACAGGCAAGACAGTTTATTCTTCTCAAACAGGGCCTTCTGGGGGACTACCGGTTCGCCGGCAAGGAAGGCGCGTACCGCTATGTCCGCCAGTGCGGCTGTATCCAGTACGATCCGGTGGATGCCTGCGGAAGGAACGCCGAACTGACGCTCAGGTCCCGGGTGAAGGGCTTCAAAAGGGGGATGCTGGACGAGCTTTTATACAGGGACCGCCTGCTGACGGATTACCCGGACAAGGAGCTGGCCATCTGGCCCGCGGAGGACTGGCCGTATTTTTCCTCTTACCGTGAAAGGAGCCTGAGTCACGGCAGGTCCTTTGCCGGCATCCCGGAACTGGAGAAGGAAGCCGTCGCCTATATCCGGGAAAACGGCCCGGTCAGCGCCGATACGCTGCCCATCGAAGGCAGGATCTTCTGGCATTCCTCCATGCACTGGAGCGGCCGCTGGGACGGGGAATCCCCGGCGGCCCGGTCCGTGCTGGAGCAGCTGTACACCGACGGGGTGCTTTTGATCCATCACAAGGAAGGAACCCGAAAATTTTATGACCTGGCGGAAAGGCATCTGCCCGCCGGGCTGCTTGCCGCCCCGAACCCCTGCCCGGACAGGGAATCGTGGCTCCTGTGGCGTGTCAAAAGAAGGATAGGTGCGGTGGGAATGCTGTGGGACCGCCGTTCGGACGCGTGGCTCGGGATCGACATGACCCCGGAGGAACGCAGCGCCGCCTTTGCCCGCCTGGAGAAGGAAGGAACCGCTGCCGGGGTGCGGGCGGAGGGCGTGCGCTTTCCGCTGTATATGCTTAGCGCGGACCTGCCGCTGCTTGAGTCCGTCCTGTCCGGGGAAGCGCGTCTCCGCCCGCGGCTGGAATTCCTGGCGCCCCTGGACCCGATGCTGTGGGACCGGAACCTGGCGGAAGCCCTCTGGGATTTCCGCTACTCGTGGGAGATTTATACACCCCCGGCCAAACGCAAATACGGCTATTACGTGCTGCCCATGCTGTGGGGCGACCGGTTCGTCGGGCGCATCGAGCCGAAGGCGGACCGGAAGGCGGGGATGCTGACCGTCCGGAACGTCTGGCTGGAAGAGGGCGTCCGACCTACAAAAAAACTCGCCGGGCTGATTGACGGCGCCGTGCGCCGACTTGCCGCATTCAACGGATGCGCTGTGGACGAGCGCCTAGGCGGGGGCGATTCGGCCGTCTGTCAGGCCGGAAAATGATAAAACAGGCTGCCGCGGAATGATATCGCGGCAGCCTTCGGTTATAACGAACAGAAAGGGATTACAGCTTTTCCCCGCAGTTGGGGCAGAATTTGTGAGGCGCGTCCAGCTTGTGGCCGCAGTTGGGGCAGAATTTGGGGCGGAAAACTTCTTCCGCCGGGGGATTGAGGGGCGTTTCGTCCGGTTTGAGGGGCGTGTTTTCCTGTTTAAGCGGCGCGACGTCCTCCCGGGGCTTCAGGGCGGCGGCGGCCTCTTCGGCCATGGCCGCAAAACGGAGGTATTCCTCATCCTCGCGGGGATCAAAGGGTTTTGCGCCTTCGAGGAACTCCCGGATCGACCGGACGCTCTTCTGCAAATCGTCGGACTGCTTCGGCTTGTCCGCTTCGGGCTCTTCCACAATGAGGGAAGAACGGTTCATGAGTACGCTGATATGGTCGAACCACGGGTTATCCACATGGATTTTCACCGAAAAATCAAAGGACCAGCGGGTGCGGGGCGGATCGTCCGGCACCATTTTTCCGCTTTCGTCCCGGTGCTCGATCCGGCTGTGGTGTTCGTTGATCTTTACCTCCGCCGAGGTAACGTCATCCAGGGAAAGGATGTCCGGGTTGCCGCTCTCCAGATCCCGGGAGGTACAGACGGCGAACCGGCGGGCGCTGTCGTCCAGCCGGAGCCGCGTGCCGCCTTCGCCGAACGCCCGGTCGCAGCGAAATTCGGCCACCAGAGCCTTGTTGCGCTCTCGCCAGGCAAGCTGTTCGCGGATCCGGGCTACGGTGGAATCCCTGCGTTCGCTGAAAAAGGGTGACAGCTTAGCCGCGCAGTCCTTGCAAAGATTGCCGTCCTCAAGCTTGCGGTTGCCGAGAAGGCCGATCTTCGCACCGCAGATGTCACAGTATTTTTTGTCAAAAAGTCCCATACAGACCCTCCTTTCCTTTGCGGTTCTCAATGAGGATATTATAACCGATTCAACTGCAAAAGAAAAGAGATTTCTTGCCGGCGCCGGATGCGCCGCGTCATGAAAACCGGAAGACGTTCAGCCCGATCTCTTCGTTCATTTCCCTTTCCACTTCGCCGGGGATCACGGTCACCGTCATTTCGCAGGTGGCCGCCACCCTGAGCTCGGCGGCGTGGCCGCCGTGGGCGCGAAGCTCCCTGTCACAAAGCGTGACATGCAGGTGCAGGTACACAGCGCCTTCCCTGCGCGTTACGGTGCCGCAGAGATTGCTGATCTCCATCGGTTCGTCGAATTTCTTTTTGAAAAAGGTCTTTGAGGCCACGTCGTATACGCATACCTCGGCGCGGTCGACGGCCCCAAGCGCGTCCACCCGGGCCAGGCGGATATCCTCCTTCTCACACATCTCCCGGAGCTGCGTCAGGATTTCTTCACCCCGGTCCATGCGCACCACAAAGGTATCTCCGAATTTTTTGTATTCCATGGGTTTCCTCCCAGGCAATAAAGTCGCGGACGGGAAAGCCCGCAATCGGATGATAATCGGTTTTTCCCGTGCTGTCAACATTCCCTTTGCCGCCGCTCTTCTTCGGCGCGGAATCCCGCCTTTGAACAGGGAAAAGCATCCGAAACCGCAAAAAGCAAACCCGTGCGGGCCGTGTATCTTTTCGTTGTCCGTGGGATTGAAATATGATAAAATCAATGGTAATATCCGAACTTCATGGAAGCTGTAATCCGGGGATAAAAAAGACGTCATGACGGCGGGCATGGCCGTTGAGGTGAAACATGGATCTGAAAAATGTGTATTTTGTGATCGGCATGTCCTACGCGGGCAAGTCCACGCTGGTAAAGAACCTGGCGAAAAAGCATCACGGCATCGCGCTGGAGGAAAACTACCATGACGCGAAGCTTCCCGAGCTTGACAGCCGGGAGTTTCCCAACCTGACATACACCCGGGACCTGAAGGACTGGCATGAATTTATACGGCGTACGCCGGACGAATACGTTACATGGCTTGAAAACGTCAAAAAAGAATGCGAAACCGTGGAGCTGAAAATCCTGGAGGAGCTGCTTGAGGATCCGGAAGCGCGGGAAAAGAAGATTTTTGTCGATACCAACATCTGCATTGAGACGCTTCGCCGGATATCGGATACAAGGCACGTCCTGGTGATGCTGGCCGATCCCGAGATCGGGATTCACCGCTTTTTTGACCGGCCGGATCCGGAAAAGCAATTTCTGTACAGGCTGATGCTGGAGGAAAAAGACCCGCAGGCGGCTTTGGACAATTATCGTGAGATTCTTACGCGGGTTTGCTCCCGGGAAAGCTATGACGCGCTGAAGAATGCCGGATTCCCGGTGATTTTCCGGGATGAAAACAGGAGCCGGGAGGAAACGGTGCTGCTGGCCGAAGGCATATTCGGAATTTGAACACCCGGGAGGACCGGGGTCTGATAATCGTTGAGGCGGCAATGAAGAACGTTCTTACGGAGATAAGGGACCGGGCGGCGTTCCGGGCATGGCTTGAATCCCATGGGGATGAAACGGAATGCTGGGTACATGTGAAGCGCGGCAGGCCCGCAAATGACGGGACGTTTTATTACCTGGACGCGGTGGAGGAGGCGCTGTGCTTCGGCTGGATCGACAGCACACATGCGGAGATCGGGGGTTTGCGGATGCAGCGCTTTACGCCCCGGAAAAAGAACAGTCCCTGGACGGAACTGAACAAGGAAAGGGCGCGCCGGCTGATCCGGCTGGGCCTGATGACGGACGCGGGACGGGCGGCGCTTCCCCCTCTGGGACCGCGGAGCTTTCATATGGATCCGGATGTTGTTCAGGCGCTGAAAAAAGCGCGGGTCTGGTCCCGCTTCTGCTCATTCCCGCCGCTTTACCGGCGGATCCGGGCCGGGAACGCGGCTTTTTACAAACGGCGGGACGAGACGGCCTACCGGAAGGCGCTTGATCACCTGATCCGGGAGACGCGAAAAGGACGTGTCTTCGGTGAATGGAACGATTACGGCAGGCTGGCGGACGAGGAAAACGCTTCCGAGGAAGATTAATGACGGGACCGGGAAACGACCCGGACCGACGGAGGGAAAGAGACGCGGCGTCTGAAGGATGACGCCCCCCGCCCCATGATCACCGCGCGGGAGCAGGTCCTCACTTCTCATGCAATCGGCGGTTTCCGTCTTCACCCGACGGCCGTTGTGTTTTTATTGGAGTCGGATGCGAGTACCCGGCCTTGGACAGGGAAACAGCCGCCGGGTGGTGCAACGCGAACGGGCTGTATGCCGACAGATGCAGAACGCAATAGGACAAAACAAGGAAACAGACGGAGACAAGGCTGGAAAAGCAGATGAACAACGAAGATGAAAGCACGCTTCCGCAGCAGGGGGGGAAAAACATGACGCGCGATGAAAAAAGGAGCAATGACATCCCGGAAAGCGCTGTTAAGACCTGCAATTTTGATCTGATCGTCGCCGGGTGCAATACCCGCTGCAGGCACTGCTATGTCAACGGCGGGCCGGGGGGCATGATGCCGCTGGCGGATTTTCTTGACGCCCTGGAAAAGCTGGACGCTCTGGCGGAGCTTTTGCCGTATGAAGCCGAATTCACCCTGGACAACGAACCGATGAACCATCCGGACATCGGCGTCATCATCCACGCCGCCGCCGCGGCGGAGCACATCAGGTACTTTCACCACGGAATGACCGCCGGCATTGCGCTGATGGCGCGGAAGGACCGGGAAAAAGTGATGCGGGCGTATCTGGACCGGGGATTCAGGGACTTCGGTATCACTGTTCACGGGAATGTCGCGCACCATGACATGATCGTCCGGCGGGAGGGCGCCCGGCGGACAGCGTCGGAAGCGGCGGAATATATGCGGGCCTGCGGGGCGGAGATCGGCGTGTCCCTGATGTTCAACCGTTTTTTCAGGGAGGACGCGGACGAAATCGACGCGCTGCTGGAAAGGCTCCGGCCCGATTGGATTTATATTGCCGTCCCCAATTTTACACCCCATAAGAATATGATGGATTTCGAGCCTTTCCGAGGCACGCTGGAAGCACTGCACGGGCTGCGTACCCATTTTGCGCTGCGGGGGCAGAGGAATGAAAAACCGCCCGAAGGCGTCTTTACACCCGGAATGCTGATTAAGCGCCTTGAAGGGGGACCGGACATCGCGGAACTGTTCCTGCAGCCCCAGGATGAAATGTACCTGACGGTCCACCCGGACGGGAATCTGTTCTACGGGAATACCGGCGCGGAAACGGAATGCCTCGGGAATATGCGGACCCTTGACATACCTGCGGCTGCCCGGCGCATTCGTGAATTGCCCGGGAACCGGGACTGGGGCGCGTTCTATGACGCGGGACTGCTGCCCGGACGGGAAGAAATGATCCGCGCGCTTAAGCGTGTGCCGGGTGATCTTGCGTACAGCGATATGGCCAGCGTGGTCTACCGCGCTCTTGCGGAGACGGGGATACCGACAAAAATCAAGTGAGAGACAATAAAAGGCGCTTCGTCCGGTTCCTGCCGGATCAGACGGGGAACACGGGAATCGCCGGCAGAAAAGGGTATTAAAACGGGAATAACGGCCCGGCGGAGGGAAAATGGAAACGGAAAGACTCATAATCGACAGGATACGCGTTTCGGATAAAGAGGATTACTTTAAATGCATATCCCATGACAGAAAAGTCCTTGAAACCTTCATCTGCCGCTACGCGGAAACGATGGATGAATTTGATTTTTCCAAATACCCCGGCAGGGAGGACCTGTTTGCCGTCCGTCTGAAAGAAACGGGAAGGCTGATCGGCATTATCCTGTATTTCGACGCGGAAGGCGCCTCCTGCGAGATCGGCTACGGCCTGGGATCGGCGTATTGGGGCCGGGGGTACGGGACGGAAGCGGTTGGGCGTTTTCTGGAATACCTGTTCCGCGAAAAAGGGTTTCGTACGGTCCGCGCATCGTTCTTTACGGGCAACGAGGCGTCCAGGCGGGTGATGGAAAAATGCGGGATGCGCTTCAGCAGGTTCGCCGAAAAGGAGATTTCCTACCTCGGCATGGACAGGGACGTAATTTATTATGAAATAAGCGGCGATCCGCGCCCGGACAGGAGAGAAAAATGAGCCTGTATTACCGGAATCTGAGAAGGATCGGCATCTGGATGATCTGCGTTTCCGCGGCCGACCTGGTTTTTGAACTGGTGATCCGGCGGATCCTGATCGCTACGGGGTCATCCTATGCCGCTCTGATCCCGCGGCCCTGGGGCGTCTGGGCAAAAAACCTGATCGGCGCAGCTGCGGGCGGCGCAGCGCTCATCATCTACAGGACAAAGAGATACACCTTCGGCGTCCTGTTCCTCGTGTTTTTATGCGCTGCGGAGATGGCCGTGGATATCCTCAGCATGACGGGTACGCTGGGACGAAGGACAAACGGCATATTCGACATTACGATGCTGATGATGATCCTTCTGACTTATACGCTGTCCCAAACGAACCGGGACCTGAAACGCTGGAACAATGTCCGCCGGAATCCCCCGTCCGTGCTGGATTTGCGCCTGGTGGAAGCGGAGGTTTTTTTCGATCCCATTCAGCTCGGACCGAAGATGGCTATCAGTCGTGAATACGCCGGAACGATCAGCCGCTATGTTTCCGCCATGAAGGTCCCCACGCCGCTGGAAATCAATCTGCTGTGCGCGTGCCATGTGACCGACAACATGCAGGATATGATGCGGGAAGTACTCCGGATGCATTTTGAGGCGGCGGAGGACAGGGTCGTCAAGCAGCTTGAAAATCGCTACAACCGCGTCATGCTCCTGGTTTCCGTCAGTGTCTTTGTGATCGGCGTCATCCGGCAGACCTCCATGTTCAGCGACGAAATGATCGCCCTGGAGATCATCGGCAATTTTGCGGCCTTCGGCCTGTGGCAGATCGGATATACCCATTATGAGCGGAACGAAGGGTATGACGAATTGCTGAACGTCCATATCGCAAAATACGCTCATCTGAATTTCATTGAGCGGTGATTTGCGCAGCCCCGACCTTTGGGTCTTTTCGGAGGAAAAACGATATGAGGATCGGCGTGGATTATTATCCCGAGCAATGGGACAGGGACCTTTGGGTCCGGGACGCAGACCTGATGAAAAAAACCGGCGTCCGTCTGGTCCGGATGGCGGAATTTGCCTGGTGCCGCCTGGAGCCCCGGGAGGGAGAATTCGATTTCAGCTGGCTGGACGAAGCCGTCGGCCTGTTTGCGGACCGGGACATCGGCGTGGTTCTCTGTACGCCGACCTCCTGCCCGCCCCTGTGGTTTTACGAAAAATACCCGGATGCCGTGATGACGGAACAGGACGGCCGGCGGACAAGAACCGGCATCCGGGGCCACCGCTGCGTCAACCATCCGGCGACCCGCCGGTATTGCAGGCGCATAATCGAAGAAATGACGGCTCATTACGCAGGCAATCCGGCCGTTGCCGCGTGGCAGATCGATAACGAGCCGGAGGCGTATTTCTGCTTCTGCGATCACTGCGCAGAAAAGTTCCGCGAATGGGTCAAAAAAAGGTACGGCTCCCTGGGGGCGGTCAACCGGGCTTATGGGAACGTGGTGTGGAGCGGCGAGTATTCCTCGTGGGAACAGGTCCGCCTGCCCTTCGGGCATTATCCCTCCGCCTGGCTGAACCCGGCTTATATGCTGGACCACAGCCGCTTCGCCTCCGACAGCGTGATCGATTTCGTCAGGTGGCAAGCGGACATCATCCGGGAGCGCTGCCCCGGGGTTCCGGTGACCACCAACGTATGGTTTTCGGAGCACATGCCTGATTTTTACAGGGAATTCAGGGATCTGGATTTCATTTCCTATGACAATTACCCCTCCGCCCGTCCGCCGGAGGAGGACGCGGCCCGCGTTTCCCACGCGTTCTGCCTGGATATGATGCGGGGAGTGAAGCGGCGGCCCTTCTGGGTGATGGAGCAGCTCAGCGGCGGCCTGGGCTGCTGGGCGCCCATGGGCAGGATGCCGGAGCCGGGCCTGATCAAAGGCTATTCCCTGCAGGCATTTGCCCACGGCGCGGATACGGTGCTGCATTTTCGATGGCGCACGGCCAATATCGGGGCCGAGATGCACTGGCACGGGCTGATCGATCACAGCAACGTGCCCGGCCGCAGGTTTTTCGAATTTGCGGACCTGTGTGAAACGGCAAAAACCCTGGGGGAGGCGGTAAGGACCGAAATCCTGTCGGAAGCGGCGATCCTGCTTTCTTTTGACAGCGAGTACGCCTTTAAGATTCAGCCGCAGACCGAGGGATACAGCTATCTGGAACAGCCCCGAAGGCTGCACAGGGCCCTGACGGGGCTTGGGATGAATGTGGATGTCATAAGCGCCGGGGAGGATTTGTCGGGATACCGTCTTGTGTGCGCGCCGGAGATGTATGTCGCCGACAGGGAAGCGGCTGAAAAGCTGCATTCCTTTGCCCGGGACGGCGGCACCGTGATCCTGACCGTCCGCAGCGGCGTGAAGGATATCCACAACAACGCGGTCATGGAGCCTCTGCCGGGGATTTACCGGGACTTGGCGGGGACATATGTTTCGGAATATTGTCCCATCGGCCGGGACCGGGTAGGCGTCAGGTTTTCGGACGGCGCGGTCCTTTCAGGAGAACAATGGTGCGATATTCTTGAGACCGAGGGAGCGGAGACCGTGGCGGTATACGACGGGGAGTATTTCCGCGGAAAGGCGGCCGTCACCCGGTTCCGCTACGGAAAGGGAACGGTTTATTACATCGGCACCGTGGGGGAGCAGGCCCTGTATGACAGGGTGGTTACGGAGGCCGTCAAAGAGGCCGGAGCGGCTTATATCCCCGGGCTTCCCCCTGGCGTGGAGGTCACCGTGCGGTCCGGGAACGGAAAAAAGTTTTGTTTTGTATTCAATCTGTCCTCACGGGAAACATCGTGCGTCATAACCGGGCGGCGGATCATTCTGGCTCCGTATGAAATGAAGATCATCAGAACGGGGGAAAAAGACCCGGTCAGGGATTGCACGGAATAAGGGGGTTGCCCGTTTTTTAGATTCTGATATAATTATATTATCTGTGAGCCCGGGTTTCGGGATGCGGAAAAATATCGGATAAAGGAGGACATAAAAATGCGTTCTTTTCGTTTGACGAAATGGCTGAGCGTCATAATGTGTCTGGTTCTTGCGGCGTGCTTCCCAATTGTCCCGGGAGCGGGCCGGAACGCGGCAAAGGCGGAAAACGGAGAAAAACACTGGTACACCTTTTCGGTGCTTCCCTGGGGGATCGTCAGCTCCACGAATGTGGATTACCTGGCCCTGTACGGCCCTTACCGCATTTCCGAAGAGGATGCCGCAGTTATCGGCAGAGTGAAGGGAATGGCAAAGGAAGTAAAAGTATACACGAAAGACCCGGAGGAGCGGCTGATCTGGTCCGTGTCACCGAACCGTTTTACAGGCGTGTTCCTTCGTTCGGGTTTCACACTGCCTGATCCCGACACCGAACCCGACGCGGGAGACTTTGTGCTTGTTGCCGGCGATCAGGTATTCCCGCTTTCCGACGCGTCCCTTAAGGAACTGGCGGAGCTGAGGGAAAACATCGGAAGGGCCGGAGTGCCGGTGGAAGAAACCGGGATCGCATTCGATTCGGACAATTTGAGCAGTGCGGTAATCTTTTTTGCGTATCACGAACTGCCGGAGCTGCAGCGCTGGATGCTGATGAGTATCCTCAGGGACGGAGACCGCCTGATTCTGATTTCCTGGAAAGAGGATGATCCGGATTCCGGGAATCCCGGATACGAAGCGGAACTGTTTGTCGATATCGATCCGGGAAGCGAGCTCTACCGCGAAGCCTTCGAGGCTATCGAGGCAGCCGGATAATCTGTCGGCAATGCTTATTGATCCGAACGACTTTTCCAAATAAGAGAGTCGAGTTTGAGGAATGGCGACTCTTGTGATGTCAGAGCGCCGGCGAAGGCAGGAAAAACCTTTTCAGGCGGGCCGTTTTATGGCTTGTTTTTATCGGGAATGATGATGACAAAATGAATCCGGGAAGAAACCCGGGGAAGAAGGAGGAAAATACCGTGAAAAGAGCGCTTGCGATTCTGTTGGCCATGATCCTTTCGGCGGCGTCCGCCGTCTGCGCGCTGTCTGAAGACGCCGCGCCGGGCCCCACCGCGGAGCCGGTCCGGATGCAGCTGACCGACGAGGAGATCGCCGCGATGGTCATCGGCGCATGGGAAATGGAGGACGACGTAAAAGGCTACGGCACAAGAGTGAACAGTTATTCAGAGAATACAATGCGCCTTGTCGCCGAGCCCGGGTATTATCTGCTGATGTCAAAGGTCTATGAGTTTTATGAAAACGGGACCTTCCGCATCACTGTCCGAGGCAAAAGGCTGATCGGGGAGTTTGAAAACAGGGAGGACGCCGAGGCCCGTGCGGCCGAATGCGAATACGGGGATGAAGAAATTATTGTGGACGGCGAAGCCGGCACATATATGATCAGCAGGGGCTATATCCGCATGGAAGAGAACGAGGGGAATGTGACATGGCTTCTCCCGTATTATGTAATATGCTGCGATGCCGAATCCATGGTCACGCAGATCAAATACTCCGACGGCCCGCATTATGACCGCTGGCTCCGCCTGGCGGAATGAACGGACGCAGAACATGACATGACCAGCCGGACCGCGAATGATCCGGCCGGTCGGTCTGTACAGTGGGGGATAATTTTTTTCGAATGTCGCGCCGCAAACGACCATTTCCCGTCCGGATTATAGTATGATCGTGCCGTGGGAGAAAACCGCGCAATCACCACGGGGAGGTCAGAAATATGGAATCGCAAAAAAAGAAAATCATGCCCCTTTCAGTAATATCCATGTTTGCGGGGATGGCTGCGGTGGGATTATATGCCCTGGCGTTTTCATTTAAAGCCGCCATTCCCATCTGGGTGGTGATGAGCATCGTTTCGCTTATCCTGCCCCCGATAGCCAAAGCAAAACGTCTGGAGAATGACGGCAGGGGAGGGGGCATGGAGGTCTTCGGCCTGGTTCTCGGGGGGTTTGCGTTCTATTCCGTCATTTTCGCCCTGACCCGGGTCAGCCTGTACTTTGGGTATCTGGGCTGGATCATCAGCGGGATTATCTATAAATCCGTATCCGGATGACCCGGTGCGAAAAATACGGTGTTCCGCGCGTGTGCCGCGGAACACCGTTTTTCATGGATTCTTCGTTATTTTTTCAGTACGGCCCGCGCCTCGTAGGGCTGCAGGAGGCCGGGCTTGTGGAACCTGTAGTTTGAGATCAGCTCCTCGCCGCCGGCTTCGTCGATCAGCGAGCAGGGTACGGTGCGGTCCGTCCAGTTGCAGCACACGGTCAGCGTTTCGCCGTCCAGTTCCCTGCGGTAGGCGTAGACGTTCGCGTCGTCGTTCAGCATGGGGATATAGCTGCCGTAGACGATGATGAGGTGCTCACGGCGCAGCGCGATCAGCTTTTTGTAATAGTTGAACACGCTGTCCGGGTCCTTCATTTCGTCGGCCGCGTTGACGTCGGGATAATTGCCGTTCACTTTGATCCAGGGCGTTCCCGTGGTAAAGCCGGCGTTGGGGCCGGAATTCCATTGCATGGGCGTGCGGGCGTTGTCGCGGGAAATGCGGGCAAACCAGCGCATCATGTCCTCCGGATGCACGCGGCCGGATTCCACCCACTGCTTCCATGCGTTGAAGACTTCCACGTCGCGGTAGTCCTCCAGGCGGGTGAAGCAGATGTTTGTCATGCCCAGCTCCTCGCCGTTGTAGATATACGGCGTGCCGTGCATCATGTGGATCAGCGTCGCAAGCATTTTTGCGCTGCGTACGCGGAACAGCGGGCTGTCGTTGCCGTATCGGCTGACCTGCCGGGGCTGGTCGTGATTGCTGAGGTACACCGTGTTCCAGGCCTTGCCGATCAGACCGAGCTGCCAGCGGTTCATGATCTCGCGGAATTCCTTAAGAGGCGCGCCGTGGTCGCTCCATTTGCCCAGTTCTGTGCCGTCGTTCAAACCGTCGTTGTGTTCGAAGGAGAAGATCATGTTCAGTTCGCTGCCGTCCAGTCCGGCATACTCGATGGCCTGCTCCACCGTGCCGCCGGCCTCGCCCACGGTCAAAAGATCGTAGTGATCCAGCACCCGCTCGCGCATCATGCGCAGATAACGGTGCGTGGTCGCCGTATGCTGGCAGGATTTTTCAAAGCTGCCGTAGAGCGCGCCCGGCGCGACCGCGCCGTCGTCAAAGTTTTCCTTGCCGATCATGCCGATGACGTCCATGCGGAACCCGTCGATGCCCTTGTCGCACCACCAGGTCATCATATCGAAGACGGCGTCCCGCACTTTGGGATTGGCCCAGTTCAGGTCGGGCTGTTTGCGGCTGAACAGGTGCAGGTACCACTGTCCCGTGGCTTCGTCATATTGCCAGGCGGAACCGGAAAAACAGCTGCCCCAGTTGTTGGGCGGGGCGTCCCCTTTTCCGTCGCGCCATATATAGTAATCCCGGTATGGATTGTCCCTGCTCTTGCGGCTTTCCACAAACCAGGGATGCTCGTCCGAGGAATGATTCACCACCAGGTCGATTATCAGGCGCATGCCTCTTTTGTGGATGCCCTCGAGCATCCGGTCAAAATCCTCCATCGTGCCGAATTCATCCATGATGGCCCGGTAGTCGGAGATGTCATAGCCGTTGTCGTCGTTCGGCGATTTATAGAAGGGGCTGACCCAGATGACGTCGACCCCAAGTTCGCGCAGGTAATCAAGATGCGCGGTGATGCCGTTCAGGTCGCCGATGCCGTCGCCGTCGGAATCCGCAAAGCTCCGGGGATAGATCTGGTAGACGACAGCTTCTTTCCACCAGGCGCGGGGTTCGTTCATAGAATTAATCACCGTCCCTTAAATGAAAATCATAAGCGCGGGGCTTTCGCGGCCGCGCCGCGCGGGTCCGGTACGGAACCGCCCGCCATTTCCACTCGGAACGTACTTATACGTAAAACAGGTACGGGTCGGCGGAGGGAACATGACGGCACGGACGGGGGCCGCATACGCATGGAATCCATGCGGCAATTCTATCGTTTTATTGCCATCATGTCAATGGATGAAGAAACGGTTGCGAAGGAAGTCCGATTTTTAAAGTAAGAAGTATACGGAAAAATACCCGTTCATTCGCGCCGCAAACATCGGGATGATGAAGGGATAGGATAATCTTTTTTGTTGAGGAGCAGGAAGATATTAAATTGTTATCTTAATAACATATTAAACTGCGCCGTTATTCACGCTTTTCGTGATGCAGGATGAGGAAAGCGTCGTAGTCCTTGAATTCGATCTGGATCATGGTGCGCATCACCCGGTCCGGATGCTCGGCGCACCACAGGTCGTGAAATACGGATCCGTTCAGAACCTGTCCCTTGGGGAGCGACGATGTATCGACCTGCCAGGTGAACAGGTCCCCGTCCTCGTCCGGGTTTGCCTCGCAGGACAGCGCCATATGGTCGATGCCGTACCGGGCGGTGGTCTCCCGGGTCCCCGCCGCGTGGTCGAAGGTGACGGAAACGGCGTTGTAGCCCTTGTGGTCTTCCACCCTGACAAGGCTGAGGGGCAGGCCGGAGAGCGCCCGGTTGATGACGCTCAGGTCCTCTTCGGCACGGTCTGCAAAGTCGAACTGCATTTTGAACATATCATCCCTCCGTTCCGGGAACACCCAAATAAAAGGCGCTCCGTTGATTTGTCCGGGGTCCGCTTTCTTTCATCGCCCGGCAGGGAAAGATTATCACAATCTTCCGGGAGAGGTTGCGCGTCGTGTCCGGCCGGGGATCTTCCGGGTTTGCCGCCGGGCGGCCGCCGCGAAAAATCCCGTATCCGCAATCGGGACGTCCTGTAAAAAAAGGAAAGGGCTGCCGCGCTTCGGACCGCGGCAGCCCCCGTTAATCATCGGGCAATGCGTCTTCAGGGTTTCAGTTCCATGTACACCGCGCGGTAACTGGCGGCGCTCAGGTCCCAGGATACGTCGACGGCCATGTCGCGCTGGACCATTTCGTCCCAGCACCAGCGGTTGGTGAAGTACAGCGTCTTGGCGCGGTTGATGGCGTCCAACAAAAGGCCTGCGTCATAATTGTCGAAGGTGAAGCCGTTGCCGTCGTTGGTATACATATTGTAGGGCTGCACGGTGTCCTTCAGGCCGCCGGTCTCGCGTACGATGGGCACGGTGCCGTAGCGCATGGCGATCAGCTGGGTCAGCCCGCAGGGCTCAAACAGGGAGGGAACCAGCAGCGCGTCGCTGCCGGCGTAAATCAGATGGGCGCGGGTTTCGTCGTACATGATGTTGGAACAGACGCGGGTCTTGTAGGCTTCCTCATAGTAGCGGAAGGAATCCTCGTACCGTTTGTCGCCGGTTCCCAGCACCACCACCTGGGTGTGCTCGTCCATGATGTCGGGGATGATGGCGTTCACCAGGTCCAGGCCCTTCTGGTCGGTCAGGCGGGAAATAAGGCCGATGACGAACATATGGTCATCCACCTTCAGGCCCAGGGACTCCTGCAGGGCCTTCTTGTTGGCCTTCTTGCCGGGCAGCACGCTGCCGATGTCATAGTTGACGGGCAGGCGCGCATCGGTGGCGCTGTTCCAGATGTCCACGTCGATGCCGTTGACGATGCCGCGCATCTTGCCGCTGTGATAGCGCAAATGGGCGTCCAGCTTTTCCCCGTAGAAGGGGGTCTGGATCTCGCCGGCATAGGTATGGCTGACCGTGGTAATCATGTCGGCGTAAGCCAGGCCGCCCTTGAGCATGTTGGCGTCCTCATAGCCCTGTTTCAGCGCGTCCTTGTTGAACACATAGTCCGGCAGGTTGGACCAGTACTTGATGGTCTTGATGTTGTAGATGCCCTGGAACCGGAGGTTGTGGATGGTGAAGACGGTCTTGGCGTTGGCGAGGGGAGTATCCGCGAACAGGGTGCGCAGATATACCGGGACCAGGCCGGCCTGCCAGTCGTGGCAGTGGATCACGTCCGGGATCCAGTTCAGATAATTGAGGGCGGCCAGGGCAGCCTTGCCGAAGTAGCAGAATTTCGGGATGTCGTCAACCAGGCTGATGTAGGGATTGCCGGCGGTGAAGAATTCCTCGTTGTCGATGAAGTCATACACGACGCCGTCCATCTCGTATTCCATGATGCCCACATAGTACTTGCGGCCGTCGGCGCACAGGTCCATATCGAAAGCGCCCTTGTAGACCATCTTCTCCTGGTATTTCCAGGGGATGCATTTATACCGGGGCAGAATCACCTTGACGTCGCAGTTCTGTTTGATCAGGGCGCGGGGCAGAGCGTACATCACGTCGCCCAGGCCGCCGGTCTTGACGAAGGGGTAGCATTCCGAACCGATGAAGGCGACGCTGCGGCGGGGTTCGGGCATATAAGGCGCGGCGGGAACCTCTTCCGCGGGTTCTTTTTCGGTATCCTTCAGGATTTCCTCCTGCGGTTCTTCTTCGGGCGCGGTGTTAAGATCCTCCGCGGGAACCCCGGCGGGTTCCGCGGGGATTTTTTCGGCTTCCTTTGTGATTTCTTCAGGCGCGGAATCCTGCAGCCGCGCGGCGGCCTTCAGGGCGTCGCCCGACAGGCTCTCCAATTCAGCGGCGACGGCTTCCCCGTTGGTGTTATCCGCCTGTTCAGCGGCTTTTTCCGCAGTCTTGCGGGGCCTGCGCGCCTTTTGGGACTTCTCTTTCAGTTCCCCGGCAGCCTGGGTTACCGCTTCGGAAGCCCTTTCGACCCCCTCCGCCACCTGTGCCGCAGCCTTCTCCGCCGCGGTCTTCACGGTTTTTTTCGCCTTCCGGGCCGTGGATTTCACGGCCTTTTCTCCGGCTTCCACGGTTTTTTCGGCTTTTTCGGCGGCGTCCTTCACGGCCTTTCCGGTGCTCTCCGCGGCTTTGGCAATCTTCGCGGCGGCTTCTTTAACGGTTTTTTCAGCGGCGTCCTTCACGGCAGCCGCTTTTTTGCCCGCGGCTTTTTTTACGGCGGGCTTCTTTACGGTTTCGGCTTCTTCGGCCAGGTTTTCGGTTTTTTTCGTTTCCGGCATGGTTTTTCTCCTGTTTCCGCGCGTATGATTACCCGGAACATTGAAACGTCCGGGCCGCGCCGTCTGTTTGATGTGTTGAAATGAAAGGGAAGAGGAAATGGTTCGCTTCCCATTGATTATAGCATTTTCAGGACAGGGTTGTAAAGGAAAAAACCATTTTTGCTTTCCTTACAGCCCTGAAAAAGAGAAATCCGGCTGTCAGCGAAAGCTTTTGACCCAGTTGATCAGGGAATCCCTGTAGACGTTGTCATGTACGTCCCGGCGCATCCGGTCGGTGACGGGGCCGTTGGCCGCAAGTCTTGCGAGGACTTCGGCCTGCAGTTCCTCTACGGTCATTTCTTCAGGCGGCTTGCCCGCGGCCCGGCGGGGCTCCCTGATTTCCGGCGGCGCGGCGGACGGCGCTTCCTTCGGGATCTCATGCCGGATGGGCTCGTAAACCGTGCGGCCGTCCTTCTCCGGGATCCATATTTCGCCCCCGCAGCCGTCCAGCCGGATGTGCGCCGTGCCGCCCTCGGGGGATACACGCCGGCCCGAAAGGGCGCCCGTCATGGGGCTGTCGGCGGGCAGGTCGAAATCGGCGCCGCGTTCTTCATTGTTCACGGTTACGATGACGTCGCCCCGGGCGAAAGCGTATTTCCCGGTGGTCAGAAGAAGCTCCCTGTAATCGCCGTACCACAGGGCGGATTCCCTGCCGTATACTTTGCCGAGGGCCCGGATGATCTCAAGGTACGCGTTCGGCTGCGACAGCAAGGCGTCCAGGTCCAGGGCCGGGCGAAGGGAAGCGTCGGAATACCGTTCCTTCCTGCCCTCGATGCCGAATTCCGATCCGTAATACAGGGACGGGATTCCGGGCAGGGTGTACAGAAGCACGTGCACGGGCAGGAAGCAGGCGCGGTCCCGAAGCTTCGAGGCGATGCGCTCCACGTCGTGGTTATCCACAAAGGTATAAAAGAGCAGGCCGCCTCCCATGTCCTTCTGGCGGCGTACGGTGTGGGCGATCTCGAAATAATTATGGTCGTTGTGAGCGCTGTACAGGGCCTTGTGCAGGTGATAATTGGTCACGGAGTGCAGCGTGCGGTCGTTGGCCCAGCGGGAATAGTCCCCGTGAATCACCTCACCCATCAGCCAGAAATCCTCCTTCACCCCGTCGGCGAGGCTTCTCAGGGCGCGCATGAAATCAAAATCCAGCACGTCGGCGGCGTCCAGGCGCAGACCGTCGATATCGAATTCCTTCACCCAGAAGCGGACCGTGTCCAGCAGGTAATCCCGGACCTCGGGGTTGTTAAGGTTCAGTTTGGCCAGCAGGTCGTACCCGCCCCAGTTATCGTATGAAAAACCGTCGTTGAATTCGTTGTTCCCGTAAAAATTCACATTGCGGTACCAGCCAAGGTACCGGCTCTCCTCCCGGTGCTCCCGGATGTCCCGAAAAGCGAAAAAGTCCCTGCCGGTGTGGTTGAAGACGGCGTCAAGCACCACCCGAAGCCCGCTTTCGTGGCATTTTTGCACAAAAGCCTTCAGGTCCGCGTTGTCGCCCAGGCGCGAATCCACCTTGCGGTAATCGGTGGTCTCGTACCCGTGGCCGACGGATTCGAACAGCGGACCGATGTACAGGGCCGTGCACCCCAGGCTGCGAATATGCCCGATCCATTTTTCCAGTTTCCTCAGCCGGTGGACCGGGGCGGCGTAGTCGTTCTTCATCGGCGCGCCGGTCAGGCCCAGGGGGTAGATGTGATAAAAAAGCGCTTTTTCGTACCAGGCCATGGTTTTCCTTTCACGCCGCGTCGGGCGTTCAGCGTAACAGAATCGCGCAGTGCGCGAGACGATTATACCAGAAAACAGCCGCCCGGTTCAACCCTGTCGGCGGGGGGATAACGTTGACATATCCGCCCGCGGAAAATATAATATTTCCGAAAGGTTCCCGGCGGGGCCGGACACGGACGGCACGGGGCCGAAATAAATACAGAAATCGGGATGATCGGGCATGGAGAAAATCTATATTCTGTGTGTGGCGGGACAGTCGAACGCGGTGGGCTACGACGAATCCCGGATTCCGGCGGATTACACGCCTTCCCTGACGGACAGCCGGATATGCCAGCTGGGCTTTTACGGCGAAGACAACCTGAAACGGACCCCCCTTGGGGCCTGCGCCCAGAATTTCCAGGACATGCGTCCCTACGGGCATCCGGACAGCGCGGAGAAGGGCACCCGGGGCATCCATCTGCCCCTTGCGCGGCTGCTGCTGCCCATGATCCCCGCGGACGCGGTATTGGCGGTCCTGCCCTGCGCCTACGGCGGTACCGGGTTTACCTGCGGCGGCGCGGGCGGCTATGACGCGGCGGGGATGCGCCCGGAGCCGGGGATATGGCGGTGGGGGGAAGAATCGCCCTATTATCTTGCGATGCGGGACAGAATTTCGTATATCCTGTCCCGGTCGGAGGAAAACCGCTTTTTCCGTATGGTATGGTGCCAGGGAGAGCAGGACGGGGCGGATCCCGCCGGTCATCGGGAGGGTTTCGAACGGATGACCCGGGCGTTCTTTGACCATTTTGCCAAAGCCTTTCCCGGCCGAGTGTACCGGGGGGACTGGGATAAGGAAATCTGGTTCAACCTGGAGACCACGGCCTATTGGCACGCGATCCCCGGCTGCCGGGAAATATGGGAGGGCTACAGGGCCTGGAATCCGGCAACCTATATCGCGGTTCCGCGGGACACGGATACCAACGCGTCAAACGGTACCGGATTCACGGCTTCGGTGCGGGAAAAGCATTTCGGCAACGATGCTTTCGCCCGCGTGATCGCGCCGCTGGCGGCGCGGGCCATCGCCGGCGGGAACCGGGGTTTTTCCCTGACGGAGTGAAAGGCGGCGCAGCGTTTTTTGCCGGCACAGGATCATCTGACAGATATATGACGGAGGATAAAAGATATGGCTGTTGTGGCGGCGTTCATGGTGCCTCATCCGCCCCTGATCGTGCCCGAGGTGGGCCGGGGAGGGGAAAAGGAGATCGAAAAGACGGCGGCGGCCTACAGGCGCGTTGCGGAGGAGATTGCTTATCTGAAGCCGGAGACCATTGTCATCTCCAGCCCTCACGCGGTGATGTACAGGGATTATTTTCATATATCGCCGGGCCGGGAGGCGCGGGGTTCCCTTGCCGACTTCCGGGCGCCGGACGTCAGCTTCACGGCGGAATACGACGAGGAACTGAGGGACGCGGTCTGCCGGCTGGCGCGGGAAAGAGATCTTCCTGCGGGGACGGAGGGCGAAAGAAATCCCCGGCTGGACCACGGCGTCATGGTGCCCCTGTATTTTATCCGCCGGGAGCTGAAAAGCTTTCGTCTGCTGCGCGTGGGGCTGTCGGGCCTTCCGTATGAGGACCATTACGCCCTTGGACAGGTTATCCGAAAGGCGGCGGAGGAGACGGGGCGCAGGGTGGTTTTCGTGGCCAGCGGCGACCTGAGCCACAAGCTGAAGGCCTCCGGTCCCTACGGTTTTGCGCCGGAAGGGCCGAAGTACGACGAAAAGGTGATGGATGTCTGCGGCAGGGCCGCCTTCGGTGAGCTGATGGATTTCAGCGAGGACTTCTGCGAACGGGCGGCCGAGTGCGGGCATCGGTCATTTGTGATTATGGCGGGGGCGCTGGACGGCATGGCCGTGGAGGCGGAAGCTTTGAGCCACCAGGACGTGACCGGGGTGGGATACGGCGTGTGCGTCTTCCGTCCGAAAGGGGAGGATGAAAAAAGGCGTTTCCTGGATATCCGGCGCGCGGCGGAGGAAAAACGCCTGGAAGGGATCCGGAAGGAAAGCGATCCCTGGGTGAAGCTGGCGAGGCAGTCGGTGGAAAGCTATGTTCTGCGCCGGCAGGTGATGTCCGTTCCCGAGGGCCTGCCGGAGGAAATGACCCGGACGCGGGCCGGCGCCTTCGTATCCATTCACAAAAACGGCGCGCTCCGGGGATGCATCGGCACCATCGCGCCCACGAGGGATTCCCTGGCGGAGGAAATCATCCGGAACGCTGTCAGCGCCGCCGTACGGGATCCGCGCTTTGATCCCATTAAGCCGGATGAACTCCGGTGGCTGGAGATTCATGTGGACGTGCTGGAGCCCCCAGAGGATATCGAATCGGAGGATGACCTGGACGTGAAGAAATACGGCGTGATTGTAAGCAGGGGACACCGGCGGGGGCTGCTGCTGCCGGACCTGGAGGGCGTGGACACCGTGGCGCGGCAGGTGGACATCGCGCGCCGGAAGGCCGGCATCGAACCGGGGGAAAAGGTGAAGCTGCAGCGGTTCCGGGTCGTGAGGCATACATAAATTTTTGGTATCTGTTCAGTCCTGCGGACAGAACAGATACCGCGGGGGGTACCCGTACCCCCCGCGAACCCCCCGGGCGAAGAACGGAGTCCGGGGAAGG